>CAUQVP010000001.1:0-57370 GCA_963521545.1 uncultured Flavobacteriaceae bacterium
AAGTTTTGCCCGATCCAGCCGAGGCATTGATGACAGTATAAGTGGATTTCATTTTTAGGAAAAATTTTCTCAAAAGTAAGTAAAAAAAAAATCCCTTCAAATAGAAAATAATTTTTAGAATTCATAGGTTTTCGTTAGATTTGTGAAACGAATAAAAATTAATTATAACATTAAAAAAATATTAAAATGGGATTTATTTCATTCATCGAGGCAAGACAGATTTTAGACTCCCGTGGTAATCCTACTGTGGAGGTAGATGTATTTACAGACAGCGGCGCTATGGGGCGTGCGGCAGTGCCTTCTGGGGCATCCACTGGGGAACATGAGGCGGTGGAGCTTCGTGACGGCGGCGCAGAGTTTTTAGGAAAAGGCGTGGAAAAAGCTGTAGAAAATGTAAGGGAAATCATCGCTCCTGAAATCATCGGGCTTCCTGTCACTCAGCAGAACCTCATCGACCAAATCATGATAGAGGCTGATGGAACTAAAAATAAAGGAAAACTCGGGGCTAATGCTATTCTTGGGGTTTCTCTGGCAGTGGCAAGAGCCGCAGCGGCGCACCTTAGAATGCCTCTTTATAAATATGTGGGCGGTGTAAATGCCAATACTCTGCCTGTTCCGATGATGAATGTCATCAATGGTGGTTCTCACTCTGATGCTCCTATCGCGTTCCAAGAGTTTATGATTATGCCAGTGAAAGCAGATTCTTTCTCTCATGCTCTTAGAAAAGGAACAGAAATTTTCCATCTTTTGAAATCTATTTTGAAATCTCGCGGACTATCTACAGCAGTGGGAGATGAGGGAGGTTTTGCACCGACTTTCAAGGGAACGGAAGATGCTTTGGATACTTTGCTCCAAGCGATAGAAAAAGCAGGATACAGACCTGGGGATGATATTATGCTGGCATTGGACTGCGCTTCTTCGGAGTTTTATAAAGATGGAGTTTATGATTATAGAAAATTTGAGGGAGAAAGTGGAGCTTACCGCACGAGAGAAGAGCAGGTTTCTTACTTGGCTGAACTGACACAGAAATATCCGATTATTTCCATCGAAGATGGAATGCAGGAAGATGACTGGGAAGGCTGGAAACTCTTGACAGACAAGATAGGCGACAGAGTGCAGCTGGTAGGAGATGACCTTTTCGTGACTAATGTAGAGCGACTTTCACAAGGTATAAAGCAAGGAGTAGCCAATTCTATTTTGGTGAAAGTAAACCAAATCGGTTCTCTTTCTGAAACGATGGCTGCCGTGCAGATGGCTCAGCATAACAAATATACTTCGGTAATGTCCCACCGCTCAGGAGAAACGGAAGATTCTACCATAGCAGACCTTGCTGTAGCGATGAACTGCGGACAGATAAAAACAGGTTCGGCTTCCCGTTCGGACAGAATGGCGAAATACAATCAGCTACTAAGAATAGAAGAAGCTCTTGGTGAAACGGCTATTTTCCCAGGGTTGGATGCATTTAAAATCAAGAGATAATAAATAAATTTAATGAATAAAATGGGAAACCAGAATTTTCAAAATCCTTCGCCTATTTATCGAGATAATAAAAAAGTCTTAGCAGGAGTTTTAGCTATCATGTTAGGAAGTTTTGGTATTCATAAATTTATTTTAGGATACACCAAAGAGGGAGTTCTTCAAATATTAATGAGTTTTTTCTCATGTGGATTAGCAAGTGTTATTCCTTTTGTAGAAGGGATAATCTATCTGACAAAATCTGATGAAGAATTTTACCAAATTTATCAAGTAGGGAGAAGACCTTGGTTTTAAGATGATATCCAAAATATATAAAAGATTTGTTTGTGGATTAGATACATTTAAAAAAATAAGAGATAATGAAAAGAAGATTAATATTATTTCTGATGCTCATGGTTCAGTTTTTCATGGCGCAGAACAAAGTGGAGGATTATCTTCATTTAGGAGATAAATATAGATTTGATAATAAAGATTATAAATTGGTATGGAGTTCCCATCCAGCGAGTAATTTCTACAAGCAGGAGTATATTTTGCCAAATGAAAATGTAGAAAAATACACGAGAATGATTATGATTGATTTCTTGGAAGGGGATTTGACTCCAAAGGACGCGATAAGTAATTTTGTCAATAATTTGGAGAATAGCAAAAAGCAAAATCCTATCATAAATTATCAAATGTATGAAAGAGAGGGTGAATATATGCTTGATTTTATAATAAGTAAAAACTCTCAGGATGGAAAGGAAGTTCTTATTTTAGAAAGAAATGTTTATCGATATTTTAGAATAAATACACCGAAGAGAAAGGGTGTTTTGCTTTTTGGCGTTAGTGACAGAGCATATACTAAAAAAGAGATGGATAATATGTTTTCTGTCTTGAAAAATAAAAAACTTGATTTAGTAAATAAAATAATCCAAATAGAAGTTCCTAAAATAAAATAATTTTTAAGAAAGGATAGGTAACAAGTCTTTTCTTAACATTACAGCAAAAATTATGAGATTAAATATTAATAACGAAACAGGAAGATTAAAATCAGTAGTTCTTGGTCAGCCAGTATCTATGGGAGCAGACCCTACTTTGGAGGAGAGTTATGATGCGAAATCATACCACACCATCCAGCAGGGCGTTTACCCAAAGGAAGAAGATATTATCAATGAAATGACTGAGTTTGAAAAAGTTCTCAAGAAATACGATGTGGAGGTTATTCGTCCAGATATTATCAAAGATTATAATCAAGTCTTCGCGCGAGATGTGGCGTTTGTCATAGAAGACAAGATGATATTGTCCAACCTTATTCCAGACAGAGCCGATGAACAGGAAGCTTACTCCAAAATATTCGAACAAGTGGAGTGGCGTAAAATCATCAACCTGCCAGACACAGCCCACATAGAAGGGGGAGATGTGATAGTATGGAATGATTTCTTGTTCATAGGAACTTGTTTTAGTGAGGATTATAGAAATTTCAAAACGGCGAGAACTAACGAATACGCCATAGAAATTCTCAAAGAATATTTTCCTAAAAAAAGGATAATAGACCTAGAACTAAAAAAGAATGACACTGTTCCGTATGAAGGCATTTTGCATCTAGATTGTACATTTAATCCCGTAGGAAAGGACAAATGTATCATCTACAAAGATGGTTTTGTGGATGAGAGTGATTACAGACTGATTTTGGATATTTTTGGGGAAGAAAATTGTTTCCATGTTACCAAAGAAGAAATGTTTGAAATGAATCCAAATATTTTTTCGATTTTGCCAGAAGTAGTCGTTTCGGATGCCGCTTTCACAAGGATGAACAGATATTTACAAGATGTTTGGAATATTAAAGTAGAAGAAATCCCTTATCGCGAGATATCCAAAATGGGAGGGCTTTTAAGATGCTCTACCATGCCGCTGGTAAGGGAATAAAAAATAGAGAAAATGCAGACAACCAACACCGTTCTTATGATAGAACCTGTGGCGTTTGGCTATAATGCCCAGACTGCCGAGAACAACTATTTCCAAATAAACTCCGAGAACGAAAATACTCAGCTGAAAGCTTTGGCTGAGTTTAATGCTTTTGTGGAAAAACTTCGTTCTCATGGAATCAATGTTATCGTGGTTAAAGACACTCTGGAGCCGCATACGCCAGATTCTATTTTCCCAAATAACTGGGTGAGTTTCAGCCCAGAGGGAAGGGTAGTTCTCTATCCGATGTTCGCACCGAACCGAAGAGACGAACGCCGAATGGACATCATAGAAAAGATGAAAAATGAAGGTTTTGAGGTTAAAGAAATCATAGATTTTACTCAGTCTGAAAAGGAGGACAAGTTTTTGGAAGGAACGGGAAGCATCATCTTTGACCAAGATAATAAGATAGCATACGGCTCGGTTTCTGTTCGGCTGGATGAGAATTTGTTCCGTGAATTTTGCACGAAAATCGGTTTTAAACCTATTGTTTTTCATTCGTATCAGACCATAGGCCAAAAACGGATGCCTATCTATCATACCAATGTGATGATGTGTCTGGCGGATAAGTTTGCGGTGATTTGTCTCGATTGTATAGATGATGAAACGGAGCGAAAACAGGTGGTAGAAGCCATAGAAAAATCAGGAAAAGAAATTATAGCCATCAGCGAAGAGCAGATGCATAATTTTGCGGGAAATATGCTCCAGCTGCATAACGACAAAGGAGATAAGTTCCTGATAATGAGCCAGACGGCATATGGCTCACTCACGCAGGAGCAGATAAAAAATATTGAAAAATACAGCCAAATCATTTCTTCTGATTTGAGGACGATAGAAATCAACGGTGGCGGCGGTGCCAGATGTATGCTTGCGGAAGTGTTTTTACCAAAGAAATAGCAGAAAAAAAGTTTTAATCATGACAGAAAACATCAAAAAGTTACAAGAGTTATTGGACTGCGAGGTCATTCCTGTTGCCCAAAATACAGACCCAAAACAATTGGTAGAAACTTATCTAAAGCTTTGGCAGGAAGGCAAAGAGCAGAAATTCACGCCCGTGATAGTGACAGCGGATGATATATTGCTTGAAAAATTTGAACTAGATTTGGAGGATGAGGATTTGGATTTCACAAAGGAAGGAATGAAAACTTATCGTGAAAAAATCCTTGCCGAAGCGCAGAAACTAAACGGAGCCGATTTTTATAAAGAAGAGAAAAAAGAGTTTTTGGGAGAGGTTTCTGTTGATGAAATTCAGTGGGAAGTGCCAGAGGGTGAGGAACTGATGTTTAGTGCTTATTTGGACATTGATTATGATGATGAGAGCAAAAGCACGATAAAAAAAGATGTAGTCATCGTAAAACTTCCGACAGAAAAATCCTATGAAGCCTTTGCATGGCTGCCGATGGGCGGGTTTAATGACTGTCCGCTTCCAGCCGAAATGACCGCGATGGCAAAATATTGGTACGAAAAACACGGAGCAGAATTGGCGACAATCACCTATGATACAGCTGAATTTTACCTAAATCAGCCAATTTCTGATAAAGAAGCCTTGGTGGAGCTTGCCATAGAGCAGTATCTTTTTGATGTGGATATCGTGGAGCAGGGCGTGGGCGATGTGGAATCCCTTGTGGAAACACTTTATCAAAACAAGCAGTGGTATTTTTGGTGGGATTAAACTAAAAATGGGAAATATGAAAAACAATATTATCAAAGGAATAATCTTTTTAATGGGATTGTTTGAAGTTCAGGCTCAGGATGTTACACTTCCATTTGAATTGTATGAAAATAAATATATTTTGATAAAACTTCCTACAGAGAAGGATAGTTTGACATTTTATTTTGATACAGGAGCTACAACCACATTACTCGACAAGGAGACAGCAGGTAAGTTTGGATTAAAAGCAAATTATCAACAGAAAGTTTCAGGAGCAGGAGGAGAAAAGATATATGATGTAGTTTTGAATCAAAAAATTTTCCTTACCAAAGATAAAAGTATAGATGGAGTACATTTCGTACTTGAAGATTTATCAAGGCTAAAAAGTCTTTTGGAGAAGCCTTTTGATGGGATTATAGGTAATGACATTATCAAAAATTATGTCACCAAAATAGACTTTAAGAAAAAACAAATAGAATTATACAAGGATTCTATGCCCGAAAAGGAAGGGTTCACAGGGATTTCTTTTAGTTTTAAAAATAATATACCGATACCTCAGTTTCCGATTACAATAGAAATGGATGGTGGATGGAAGTTTTCAGGAGATGTTTTTTTTGATAGTGGGGCGGGGCTTTCGTTACTTTTTAATGCACCATTTGTAGAGGAAAAATTCCTTACTTATAAGTTGGGTAAAAGTTTCGTTACTGATTCAAACAACCTTAGTAATAAGACCAAAACAATAAATACTAAAATCAAAAGGATAAAATTGGGAAGTTTCGCATTTGATAATGTTCCAGTTGCTTTATCCTCTGATAAAGAAGGTGTAAGTTCTTATAAAGAATATTTGGGGATTTTGGGGAGTGAGATTATCAATCGTTTTGATATTATTCTGGATTACAAGGATATGATATTGTATGTAAAACCTAATCATTTATATAACAATAAGTTTGAAATCCCAGTAAGTCCCATTAAATTGAAAAAATCTGAAAATGGAATTTTAATTTCCAGCGTGGTTGAAAACTCAGAAGCAGAAAAATTGGGACTAAAAGAAGGGCAGAAAATAATATCCATAAACGGCAAGGTTACTAATGATATAGCGGTTTATCGTAAAATGCTGAGTCAAAAGAACAAAAATGTTGTCATAAAATATCAGGATGGTGAAGAAGAGAAAAAAATCAAGTTAAAGTTAAAAGAACTTCTATAAATACATAAAATCTCCACTGCTAAAATAGTGGAGATTTTTATTTAAATTTCCGAAATAATTAGAAAAACATAAACGAGAGTTCACTGAAACTTTGCTAAAGAAACGCCGAAGCAAAAACAAAAGCTCATACAAAAACGGATAAAGTAAATTATTTAAATAAAAAAATAAAGAGAAAGAAGAAAAATATTATAATGAAAATAAAGAACTACATATATTTTATATTTTTTATTGCTATATCAGTATTTACAGCGAGTGCTTATTTTGATATAAAAAATAAAGAAAATTTTATAAAAAATAATAAACCTGTTAAAGTATATATTCTTAATATTCATAGGTTTGCAAAATCATCATCTACTTGCGATATTAAATATGATAATAGAATATACAAAGGAATACCTTACCCAAGTAAGTTAAAAGAGGGCGAGTATAATGATGATATTTTCTATTATGATGAAGAAGAGGATGCTGTATTTGTAGGTAAAATAGAATATAAGATTATATATATCTTATTGTGTTTATCTTTCTTCTTTCTGTTTTTATGGCTAAAAAGTATATGGAAGTAATATAATAATATACCAAATGAAGACAAAACGAATTTTATCAATAACCATTATAGCGGGTTTTATAATAACGATGATTGTAATTCAAATTGATAGAAATATTCATGAAAGAAATATGTATGAATCAGAAATAAAAGGTATTCTTTGGAAAATAGTTTTAAAAAAAGGAGGACATCATTATTATTACGATAAGTATAATAAAAGGGAGTATTTTATAGATGATGATTTTTTTCAAGACAGAAGTGAAAAAAATATAGTAATAGGAGATTCTATATATAAACCTTCCCATAGTAAAGAGATTTATATTTATAGAAAAGTAAATAATAAGTACAAATTGATTGTTGAAAGTAGATGATTTTTCAGATGAGCTTGGTTTAATATGAGTGAAATCTAACATTTTGATAAATAGGGAATAAAGCAAATTATTCAAATAAAAAATAATGAAAAAGAAGAAAAATATTATAATAATGTTTCTGCTAAGCATCATTGTAATAAATGTATCTGATTATATTATAAGAAAAATACAAAAACAAAATATGTATAAATCAGAAATAAAAGGTGTGGTTTGGGATATTTTTCTAAAAAGAGGAGGACACCATTATCGTTATAATAGAAATGATAAAGGAGATTATTTTGTGGATGAACATTTTTTCAATGATAAACCTTCAAATATTATAAAAAAGAATGATTCTGTATATAAAGCACCCAACAGCGAAAAACTCTATATATACAGAAAAATAAATAATACTTATGTTCTTGTTGGACAAAGTCAAAAATGGTGGTAAGTAATATCTCAATGTGTTTGGTTTTATCCATATAAAAACTTTTTAGTAAAAAAATAATAACACCATATGAAGTATATCAAAACTAAAGTAAATAAAATATTGTTAGTGGTATTATTATGTTTGTGTTTAGGTTGTGAGAAAAAGAGTGCATTGCCTCAAAATAACCCCATAAATAATGAACTGAAAGATATAAACATAGATGTTTTACATACTATGGAAAATAATAATGATTTTTTAATCACTATTAATATTGAAAATAAAAGCAATGAATATTACTGTATGATATATGATTATGAGGGGGATTTAGATAAAAGAATATACTCTAAAATAAAGAGTGTAAATAAAGATGTGGTTGAAATCAGTTACTATCCTTTTTATAGTGAAATTGTAAGTAAACACCGTGAGGAACAAGAAGATAGAGATCCACCTGTAATATCATTAGATGATTTTATTTTTTTAATAATTGGTCCTCAAGAAAAAGAAGAAATTACACTCTCAATAAAATATGATTTATTGAAAAAATATGAAACAAAAAGATTAAAATTGTATTTCTCAAAATATAAAAATGAAGATTCTTTAAATTCCAAATTTATAAGAATTTCTCCTACAAAAGATGCTATGTCATACTATAATTTTAAAGAGAAGTTGATAGAAATTAGGTAATCTTCCAAATGTATTTTTCACTCACAATAAAAAATCTCCTAATCATTTTGATGAGGAGATTTTTGTTTAAATTTCTAAAAACAATGAAAATTTTATTTCAAACTTAAAACAGCCAGTCTGTAGCCATCTAACCCAAATCCAGAGATGACACCGTTGCAATGAGCCGCAGTTACTGACTTTTGTCTAAATTCTTCTCTCGCATAGATGTTGCTGATATGGACTTCTATTTTTGGTTTTTGAATGTTTCTGAGACAGTCTGTAATCGCATAGGAGTAATGAGTATAGGCCGCAGGATTGATGATAAGAGCCTCATAATCATCTTCTTGCAGTCTGTTGATGATTTCTCCTTCTACATTGGATTGGAAAAATAGAATTTCATCTTCAGGAAATTTTTCCTTTAGATTTTCTAAAAAATCAGCCATAGAAACCGTTCCATAGATTTCAGGCTCACGAGTTCCGAGGAGGTTTAGATTAGGACCATTGACGATTAGAATTTTCATACCGTTATTTTTTTTCTAAAGCTAAATCTACTACTTCTTTCATCGTTTTCACATAATGGATTTTTAAATCCTTGAAATAATCTCCCTTGATGTCTTCCACATCTTTTCTGTTTTCCTCGCAGAGAATCACTTCTTTCACGCCTGAACGAACTGTTGCCAAGAGCTTTTCCTTAATTCCTCCCACAGGAAGCACTTTTCCTCTCAGTGTGATTTCGCCTGTCATCGCTAGATGAGGTTTTACTTTTCGGTTGGTGTAGCTGGATACCATAGAGGTAAGCATCGCGATTCCCGCAGAAGGGCCATCTTTCGGTGTAGCGCCTTCTGGGACATGGATATGGATATTTTTACTTTCCAAAATCTCCATGTCTATTCCCAGTTCTTTGTGCTTTGCTTTGATGTATTCCAAGGCCAAAGTAGCACTTTCTTTCATCACCGTTCCTAGATTTCCTGTCATGCTGAGAGTCCCTTTTCCATTGGATAAAATACTCTCAATGAACAAAATATCTCCTCCCACACTTGTCCAAGCTAGACCTGTCACCACGCCTGTTTCATTGGTGGTTTCAGAAACGGCTTTACTCATAGGAACGCCTAAAATTTCATCAATTTTTTTGATACTGATTTTAGGGTCATATTCTTTATTCATCGTGATTTGTAGAGCTACCCAGCGGGCAATAGCCGCCAAGTTTTTCTCTAATCTTCTCACGCCGCTTTCCCTTGTGTGGGCTTCTATGATGTGTTTTAGTTCTTTTGAACCTAATTTTAATTCTTGTGCAGACAGCCCGTGTTCGTGGATTTGTTTTTTCAGCAGGTGTCTTTTAGCGATTTCTACTTTTTCCTCCAAAGTATATCCCGAAAGATTGATGATTTCCATTCGGTCAAGCAGTGCCCTTTGGATGGTAGAAAGGCTGTTCGCGGTGGCGATGAACATTACCTTTGATAAGTCATAGCCTATTTCTAAATAATTATCGTAAAAGCTGTTATTCTGTTCAGGGTCAAGGACTTCCAGTAGGGCAGAGGATGGGTCTCCGTGAGTTCCCGTGCCGAGTTTGTCTATCTCATCCAAAACGATGACAGGATTAGAAGTTCCAGCCTTTTTGATGGATTGGAGAATACGCCCAGCCATGGCGCCAATGTAGGTTTTTCTGTGCCCTCGTATTTCGCTTTCATCGTGCAGACCGCCCAAAGAAAGGCGAATGTATTTTCTTCCCAAAGCATCTGCTACGGACTTTCCTAAGGAAGTTTTTCCCACACCAGGAGGCCCTACAAGGCAGAGAATAGGCGATTTCATATTGTTTTTAAGTTTCAGAACAGCCATGTGTTCCAGAACTCTTTTCTTGATGTCTTCCAGCCCAAAGTGGTCTCTGTTGAGAACAGCCTCTGCCTTTGGAAGGTCAAAAGTATCTTTGGTATAATTTTCCCAAGGCAGGTCTGTGAAGAAATCCAGATAATTTCTCTGAACATTGTAGTCAGGTGAGTTGGGATTGTGTCTTTGCAGACGGTTGATTTCCTTATTGAAATGATTTTCTATTTCTTCACTCCATTTTATTTTTTTTGCTTTGGCTTTCAGTTCTTCTATATCGTTTTCTGTGCCTCCGCCCAGTTCTTCCTGAATGGTTTTAATCTGCTGATTTAGAAAATATTCCCTCTGATGTTTGTCTAATTCTTTGGTGGTTTTCTGATGGATTTTATTCCTTAATTCCAGTTTTTTGAAATCTTCCTGCAAGAGTTCATAGCATTTTCTTGCACGAATGGAAAGGCTTTTTTCTTCCAGTAGTTTTTGTTTATTTACTGTTGAGAAATTACCATTCACGCAGATGAAATTCAGCAAATCTTCTGCTCCATCTATGTTTTTAATAGCGAAATTAGCAGCATTAGGAATGTTCGGGTCTAGCTCTATTATCTTTATTGCTAAATCTTTGATATTGTCTATCAGGGCATAAAATTCCTCTTTGTTCTTCGGCGAAGAATCTCTCATTTTCTGTATTTCTGCTCTGAAAAACGGCTCTGTGGAAATGTAGTTTTTCACACGGAAACGGTGCACACCACGAGTGATGGCGGTAATATTTCCATTAGGAAGTTTGATGATTTTGATAATCCTTGAAATCGTCCCTATGGAGTTCAAGTCACCGATTTTTGGTGTTTCTACATCAGAGTTTTTCTGACAGATGACACCTATGTATTCCTTGTTATTATAGGCTTCTTCCAGCAGTTTTATAGATTTTCCTCTTCCAGCAGTGATGGGAATCACCACATTAGGAAACATCACCATATTTTTCACAGGCAAAATAGGAAAAGACTCCTGCTCTTCGTTTGGCTGTTCGTTTTTATCGTGAATTTCTTCGGTTATAACACTGAAACCCTCATCCATAAGATTTTCAAAAGAAATATCTTCAAATTCTTCTATCATAATTTTATTAAAAACTAAAAAGATTAAATGACAAAATGTCACTTTGGTGTTTCTCGTTTTTTTATTAATGTAAATAATAAAACGGTCTCTCATATGGCACAATTCCTATGCCAAGAAAATTTTACGACAAAAATGCATAAATATCTTTAAATTCAAATAAAAATTCCGAAATTTGTAGCATGGAGGTTGATAAAGTGCACATTCCCATAGTAGATATTCCACTGGAGGGAGGCGTGAAATTGTCCGTGAAACGCGAGGATTTGGTTCATCCACAGATTTCGGGTAATAAGTATTGGAAAATGTTTTATAATGTAAAGACATACCTTGTCCGAGAGGTGAAAAATCCTTTGATAATCACTTTTGGGGGTGCATATTCTAATCATATCGCGGCGGCATCTGCTGTTGGAGAAAAATACAATATTAAAACTTTGGGCGTTATCCGTGGGGAGGAGTTGGAGAATAACTGGCAGGGAAATCTCACGCTGGAAGATGCACATAGGAGAGGAATGGATTTTTTGTTCGTTACTAGAGAGGCGTACAGAGACAAGGAAAAAATTACAAGAGACTTGCAGGAAAAATTTCCAGAAGCCCTTATTGTCCCTGAAGGTGGGACTAATGAACTGGCAGTGGAAGGGGTGAAACATATGCTAGATGAGCGGACAAAAGAATTTGATTATATTTGCACCGCGGTTGGGACAGGAGGAACCATTTCGGGCTTGTCCAAATTTGCAGAAGAACATCAGAAAATATTGGGGTTCAAGGTGGTGGACGACCCTACTTTGGAGAAGAGAATCCAAGGGCTGAGTGGGAGGAAGAATTTTACTCTTTTTGATGCTCATGATGGGAGATATGGGAAAATTATAGATGAAAATATTCAGTTTATCAATGATTTTTATGAGCGGTATGATGTTCCTCTCGACCCTATATATACAGGGAAAATGATGAGAAATCTGATGAAACTGATACAGGAAGGATATTTCCTGCAGGGCAGCAGGATTTTAGCATTTCATACAGGAGGTTTGCAGGGGATTTTAGGGGCAAATGAATGGTTAAAAAAGACAAAAAAAGAACTAATCAAAATAAAATTTAACTAAAAATGAAAAAATTATTGTGTTTATTATCAATGGCAGGATTGGGGCTGTTTTCTCACGCTCAGGATTGGAAAACAGATGACCAATATATCCAGAATTTTGCTAAATATGCAGTGGAAGAAATGGAGCTGTATAAAATTCCAGCAAGTATCAAACTCGCACAGGGGATTTTGGAGACAGGAGGAGGACAGAGCCGTTTGGCAAAAGAAGGGAAAAACCACTTTGGGATAAAATGTAAGGAAAACTGGACGGGAAAAACAATGAAACACACAGATGATGCACCAAATGAGTGTTTCCGTGTGTATGATGACCCTAGAGAATCTTACAGAGACCATTCTTTGTTTTTGACAACGAGAAAGTATTATGTAGGACTTTTTAAATTGGATATCAAAGATTATAAAGGCTGGGCATATGGACTTAAAAAGGCTGGATATGCTACCAATCCTAGATATGCACAGATTCTGATAAGCAGAATAGAAAAATACAGACTGCATGAATTTGATAATATAAAATCACATGAAGTTTCTGCAAAACTAAAAGAATTGTATCCAGAGTATAAATCTGAAAACCAAGAAATTAGAAATCAAGAGTCAGTTAAGGAAAAATCCACAAAAGAGGAAGTGAGAACTGAGCCTGTACTTCGCGAAGAAAAAGTAAAAGAACCAGTAGTTCAAAAGCCAGAAACAAAACAGGAAACAGAAGCATCTAAACCAGAAATAGAATCTGGTAAAAAAAAAGAACCAGAGCTACACAAATACGAAGAAGGAAGGCTCACAGAAGAAGCCGTTTTGCATAGCCTAAATGAGAGGAATCATCCTAATTCAAATTTGAAATATGTGGTTTTGGGAGGAGATATCTCTCTTTCTGCTTTGGCGAAAAAATATAATCTCAGAGTGAGCGACCTGAAAGATTATAATGATTTAAAAACATCTGATTTGAAAAAAAATCAGATTGTTTTTTTAGAGCCTAAAAAATCTTACGGAAGCCAAGAAACACATACCGTGAGTAAAGGCGAAAAAATGTATGATATTTCCCAGAAATATGGGATAAAACTAAAGTATTTGTATCTAAAAAATAGAATGGAGGAGGGACAAGAACCAAAAGAAGGACAGGTGCTTTACCTTCAAAATAAAAAGCCAAGAAGGGAGAGATAATGTTCTCCCTCTTTTTTTATGGAATGTTCAGATATTTGTGCGTTTGTACGGAAGCTATCCATTTAGGATTTTGTAGAATGTAATCTGTGATTTTTGGATAGTTTTGCTCCCTTTTGCTCCATTCAGACTGCAGGTATAGTTTGCATTTTTCTGATACTTTGGCAGCTTGTTCTTCAGCGAATTTGAAATCGTGATTGTTGAAAATAACCACTTTCAACTCATCAGCCATTTGATAAATTTCTTCTTTTGGAAGTTTTACTTTTTTGGGCGAAAGAGTAATCCAGTCGATATGTCCTCTCAGATTGTGCGAGCCTGAGGTTTCCACATGAATAGTACAGCCTAATTCTTTTAGTTTTTTTGTTAAAATATTCAAATCCCACATCAGAGGCTCGCCGCCTGTGATGATTATAGTTTTGCAGTGTTTTGCTGCTATGGCAGCGATTTCTTCTGCGTCCATCAACGGATGAAGTGTAGCGTCCCAGCTTTCTTTGACATCACACCAGTGGCATCCTACATCACAGCCGCCTAAACGGATGAAATAAGCCGCCCTGCCAGAGTGGGCGCCTTCTCCTTGAATAGTATAAAAATGCTCCATAACAGGGAGCATTTTACCTTGATTTAATAATATTTTTTGTTCACTACTAAAATCTGACATTTTTCACTCATTATTTTTTATAAGCTAAAAGCGTATTTTTCATCAGCATGGCTCTGGTCATAGGGCCTACGCCACCAGGAACAGGCGTTATAAAACTTGCCTTCTTCTCGCATGCTTCAAAATCTACATCTCCTACTAAATGATAACCTCTCTCGCTATCATCATTCACTCTCGTAATTCCTACATCTATAACTACGGCACCTTCTTTTATCATCTCTCCTTTTAGATAATTAGGAATACCTAATGCTACGATGACAATGTCTGCCTTTTGGGTATATTCTTCAATATTAGGCGTATGGCTGTGGATAAGCGTTACCGTGGCATCAGTTCCTTTGGCACTCATTAGAATACTCATAGGACGGCCAACGATTCTGCTTCGGCCGATAACCACACATTTTTTCCCTTTGGTATCAATGTTATATCTCTCCAACAGCTGCATAATCCCAAATGGAGTAGCAGGCAGAAGAGAGTCCATCTCTAAAGCCATTTTCCCAAAGTTTTCTGGGTGGAAGCCATCCACATCCTTTTTAGGGTCAATAGCCATGATGATTTTTTCTTGGTCTATGCCTTTCGGAAGAGGAAGCTGCACGATGAATCCGTCTATTTCCTCGTTCTCGTTTAGTTTTTTTATTTCTTCTAAAAGTTCGTTTTCACAAATCGTGTCAGGGAATTTTAGCAGTGATGAGGTAAATCCCACTTCTTTACAATCCTTGACTTTGCTATTTACATAGGCTTTGCTGGCACCATTTTCTCCCACCAGTATAGCTGCTAGGTGAGGCGCTTTTTTGCCGCTCTGTACTATTTTCGTAACTTCTTCTTTTATCTCTTGTTTTATTTTCTGAGAAACGCTCAGTCCATCTAAAATTTCAGCCATAATATTATTAGTTTTTTAAAGTTCTTTTCGTAGTCTTGCCACTGGAATGTTGAGCTGTTCTCTGTATTTAGCAATTGTTCTTCGGGCGATATTGTACCCTTTTTCTTTCAGTGCAGTAACCAGCGCATCATCCGTGAGAGGCTTCTTTTTGTTCTCCTTGTCGATGATTTCCTGCAGATGGTTTTTGATTTCTTTTGTGGAAACTTCTTCTCCTTCATCATTGGTCAAACTATCTGAGAAAAGATTTTTTAGATAAACTATTCCATGCGGTGTGTCAGCATATTTGCTCTTAACCACCCTAGAAATAGTAGAAATATCAAATCCTGTGATGTCAGAAATATCTTTCAGAATCATAGGTTTGATGTTTTTTTCGTCCCCTGTGATGAAATATTCTTTCTGCATCTTAGCGATGGCTGTAATGGTCTGTATCAAAGTGTTTTGTCTTTGATTAACAGCATCAATGTACCATTTCGCGGCATCTAATTTTTGTTTAATGAAAAGAGCCGCCTGCTTGTGTTCAGGAGAGCTTTTATCGTTAGAATATGTTTCTAAAATTTCTTTGTACTCATTGGAAACCCTCAATGTAGGAGCGTTTTTATTGTTAAGCATCGGGATTACCTCGTTGTCCTTTACCTGAATGATAAAATCAGGAATGATTTCTTGATTGATGGTAATGGTCTGTGTATCAAAGTTTCCGCCTACTTTTGGTGAAAGTTTTGCAATCTCTTCTAGGACATCTTTCAGCTGTTCCTCATCGATATTATACCGCTGGATAATTTTAGAATAATGCTTGTTGCTCAGTGCATCGAATTGGTTTTTCAGTATGCTGGCAGCAATGCCCACATTGGGATTGTCACTTACTTTTTTCTCTATTTGTAGAAGGAGACATTCTTGTAAGTTTCTCGCGCCCACGCCCGCAGGTTCTAATTTTTGGATATAGTTTTCTAAAATGTATTCTAGTTTAGGAATATCGGTATAAATCCCCTGTGAGAAAGCCAAATCATCCACGATGGATTTTAAATCTCTGCGGAGATACCCATCATTGTCAAGGTTTCCTATAAGATATTCGGCTATTTTTAGCTCTTCATCAGAAATATTACTAAGTCTAATCTGCTCTAGAAGATACTCATAAATGGTCTGTCCCTCTGTCAATAAACTTTCGTTATCAAACTCCTCATCATCGGGAGAATAGTTGCTGGATGCTGTTTTGTAGCTGGGCTCATCATCATACAGATACTCATCAACATTGAAATCCGTTTCTATGCTCTCCGTTCCCTCGCTTTCGTAGTCGTTTCCTAAATTGTCATAATCCTCCTCCTTATCATCCGTTACTTTTTCCAAAGCAGGATTTTCCTCTAATTCACGCTCCAGCTCCTCCTCAAATTCCAGCGTATGAAGCTGAATAAGCTTCATTAACTGAATCTGCTGTGGAGCGAGTTTTTGACCAAGTTTAAGTTGTAAATTTTGTTTGAGCATATCAGTTTTAGATTATTGGTTTTAGAAGCTACCCGTTGATTCCTCCCATTTCTATCTGGTTGTTTTCATCTATTTCTATATTGGCTAAATGGTCAAAGAAATAATTTGGCTCTGCATCTAAATCAAAATTACAGCTAATCTCTTCACTATCAATATAAAAATTAAGAGAACGAACGCCGATAGCCTCTTTAAATTCCTTTTCAGAAATTGTTCTATCAAGGCTGAATTCATCAAAATATTGAGCAATTCCTTTTTTGGCTATTTCCTCTGAAATCCAATCATTCAGCCCTTCAAAAATAGATTCTTCTTTAATAAAAGTATCTAAAATCAAATCCTTATGGCTTTCTATCCACTGGATTTTTTCCTCTATTTTCTGAAAATATTTTTTTTGTTCTTCTTTGGTTGCTTCTAGTTCTTCATCAAATTCAATATAAATTTCTGTATCAAATTTGTTCCAAATTTTAGCAACAGCTTCAAATTCGGGATAATCTCTATAAGTTATTTTCATAATTCTTAAAATTCTGCGTTTCTTGGTGTTCTTGGGAAAGGAATCACATCACGGATGTTGGTCATTCCTGTTACGAATAATACCAATCTCTCTAGTCCAAGCCCGAAACCAGCGTGAGGCACAGAACCGAATTTTCTAGTATCCAGATACCACCATAGTTCCTTTTCATCCACATTCATATCTTTCATTTTTTGGACAAGAACATCTAGTTTTTCTTCTCTCTGAGAACCACCGATGATTTCACCGATTCCAGGGAAAAGAACATCCATCGCCGCAACGGTCTTTTGGTCATCGTTCAGCTTCATATAAAACGCCTTGATGTCCTTTGGATAGTTGAATAAAACCACTGGGCTTTCAAAGTGTTTTTCCACCAAATAGCGTTCGTGCTCAGATTGTAGGTCTGCTCCCCAAGCCTCTATTGGGAATTGGAATTTACCTTTTTTATTCTCTTTAGAGTTAAGCAAAATCTCGATAGCTTCAGTGTAGCTCAGCCTTACGAAACGCTTTTTCACTACATTCTGAAGTTTTTCTATCAGTCCTTCTGCTGCTCTTTCTTTTTCAGGTTTTTGTTTTTGTTCCTCTGCAAATCTCTTGTCAAGAAGTTCTAAATCATCTTTGCAATTATCTAATACATAATTGATTACATATTTCAAGAAATCTTCAGCCAAGTCAATATTGTCTTCCAAATTGTTGAATGCCACTTCTGGCTCCACCATCCAGAACTCTGCTAGGTGTCTGGTTGTATTAGAGTTTTCTGCACGGAAAGTAGGCCCGAAGGTATAAACTCTCCCCAGTCCCATCACCGCGGTTTCCACATTTAGCTGTCCAGAAACCGTAAGGGAAGTTTTCTTACCAAAGAAATCTTGGTCGTAGTCCACATTTCCATCTTCTGTTTTTGGAACATTATTCAGGTCAAAGTTTGTAACTTTGAACATTTCTCCTGCTCCCTCAGCATCAGCTCCTGTGATTAGAGGCGTGTGGATGTAGAAGAATTGGTTTTGGTTAAAGAACTGATGAATCGCAAAGCTCACGGCATGACGAATTCTAAACACAGCTCCGAAAAGATTAGTTCTAAATCTCAAATGAGCCTGTTCTCTCAATAGTTCCAAAGAGTGTTTCTTAGGCTGAAGAACCGTTTTTTCTAGTTCATCAGTGAAATTATCTCCTAAAATTTCTATTTTCTTTGCTAAAACTTCTATGTTTTGTCCTGCTCCTTGGCTTTCTACGATTTCTCCTGTTACTTTCAGAGAGGACGCTGTATGGATTTTTTTGATAATTTCTTCATCAAATTTTTCGAAATCCACTACAATCTGGATGTTATTTGCTGTAGAACCGTCGCTCAGTGCGATGAATCTGTTAGAACGAAAAGCTCTGACCCAGCCTTGGATACAGATGTCGTGGTGAATATGTTTTGTGTAATTATCAAGAATTTCTTTAATCGTTAATCGTTTCATAAGATGATATTATTAAAACAGCAAAGATAAAATAAAAAGATGGAAATAAAAAACCGCTGTAAATCTACAACGGTTTTTATTTTAATTGAAAATCAATTATTTTTTCTTAGCACCTGCTACTGCGTCAGCTAGCTCAGCACCTGGCTTGAATTTAGCAACTTTTTTAGCAGCGATTTTGATTGGTTGCTTAGTAGCTGGGTTGATACCAGTTCTTGCCGCTCTTTCTGTTACAGAAAAAGTTCCAAATCCTACTAATGCTACTTTACCATCTTTCTTTTTAAGTGTGTTAGTAACATTTTCAATGAAAGATTCTAATGCCTTCTTAGCAGCCACTTTTGTGATTTCTGCATCCTTTGCGATTGCGTCGATTAATTCAGACTTGTTCATAATAATGTTATTTTATAAATTTATGTTCAGCAAATATAAAATAAATAAAACAAAAACCAAATTTTTTATAGCATAAAATTGCTGATTTTCGTGAATTTAAGATAAATTTAATTGAAATTTACTTTTTAGCTCCGAAAAATCCGTGATTTCCAAGAGGAATAATAGCTGCAACGATGAAAAGATGGTTGTTTGGACTTGCATGGTTTTTGTGAGACTGGTAGATGTAGAAGAACTGCGGGTTTAGCCAGTTGAAAAGTTTAATGTCAGCTCCTAAATACACTCTGTTTCTAGCAAAATCTCCTTTTTTAAGTCGATGAAAATTTCATCATGAGCAAAGAAATTGACAGGTTTATCAAAAATTTTCGCCCTGTGTACGATACCTAAACGCCCTCTATAAAAATCAAAGTCCTCTCCACCTACTATGAATCTATGCAAATAAGTGTTTCGGTTTTGTAAAATCCATTTGTTTTGTTTGTCCAAAGGGAGGGAGAAAGTCACCATTGCATTGATTTGGTGTTCTTTCACTTCCTTGCTGTGCGCCTGAGGAGATTTTAGAAATACATAAAGAGGCATGAAGGAAATGTATTTGTTGATTTTGATATTAGGCATCACCATGGCTATCTGTGTATGCTCTGGTGATGTGCTCACCCCGCCATATACCGTGATGCTGTGTTCTTTTGGGATGTTTATAGAAATTCCTGTTGTCAAGAAAGATTTTCTGGTGTCAGCATCTTGGGCTTTCATAGTATTGATGCCGAAAAATGCTCCATATAATGCTGAAAGTAAAATTAACTTTTTCATTCGTGTAAAATTTAGAAATTTAAGGCTGCAAAAATACTAATTAAATCTTAGGTTTGTTTGAAAAGAAATCAATAATTTTGCAGCATGTTAATAGAAGTTTTTAAATCAAAAATTCATAGAGTAAGCGTTACAGAAGCGAATTTGAACTACATAGGAAGCATTACCATAGACGAAGACCTGATGGATGCCTCTGGAATTATCCATGGCGAGAGGGTTTATGTGGTGAATGTAAATAATGGGGAACGCTTTGACACCTATGCGATAAGAGGCGAGAGAAAATCAGGAGTAATCTGTCTGAATGGCGCAGCGGCGAGAAAAGCCCACAAAGGCGATATTGTCATCATCATAGCCTACGCACAGATAACACCAGAGGAGGCCAAAACCTTTGAGCCCAAAGTGGTTTTCCCAAATGAAAAAACTAATTTATTAGAATAATAATGAGCCTCAAAAGAAAGCAGATAAAGAATATTTTTACGATTTTAATTTCAGCTGGATTGGCTGCATTTTTTATGTGGCTGGCTTTGGGAGATTTGGATTTCAATAAAGTGAAAGCGTCTTTTGCTGAGATTAACTATTTCTGGGCGTTTATGTCTGCTTTCTTTGCTATTTTGGCGTATTGGTTTCGGGCGGTGCGCTGGAATCTCCTTTTAGAACCGATGGGCTACCAAATCCGTAATTCTAATGCCTTTTGGACGATAGCTTTCGGGTATATGATGAATCTTACCATTCCAAGAAGCGGTGAAATAGCAAGGGCGACCACGCTTTTCAGAATCGAAAAAGTTCCAGTGGAAAAATCCATCGCTACCATAGTCATAGAACGATTGGTGGATTTGGTTTTTATGCTTTTGTTTTTGCTGCTGACATTTATTTTTAATGGAAAGGTTTTAGCGTCGTTCTACAACCTGCTTACCACACTAAAAGTCTCTGAAAAAAAGGAACTGACATCTACAGATAGTTTCTTGCTAAACCTTGGAATAAATGATTTAGATGCGTTTTATTTTAATCTAAAAATAGCCATTTTAGTTCTTGTTTTGCTGGGAGTGGTTGTTTTTATGGTTAAATTTAAAGAGAAAATAATTTCTTTCATTAAAGGCTTGATAGAAGGATTTTTAGCTGTCCAAAAAATCAAAAATAAACTTGCTTTTGTGCTTCATTCGGCAGGAATATGGATTTGCTATTTTCTTGCAGCGTATTTGGTTTGTTTAGCCTTGAAAGAAACTTCTGATTTTACCATTGGTGATGGTTTTCTGCTCGTTACGGCAGGAACTCTTGGGATGATGGTGCCTACTTCTGGCGGTGCAGGTTCTTACCATATTGTGGTTAAAATCGCTATTGTAGGGATTTTCATCTCTCTTGGTAAAAGTCATTCTCATGGTGAGGAAGTTGGGATTTCCTATGCGCTGATTTCCCACTTGATACAGACTATTGCTACGCTTGTCTTTGGGCTGATTTCTATTTTTGCGTTATTTGGAAAGAAGAACGATAAATAGTTTATGCTTCCTCAGGAGTGTCAAAACTATTTATCCATTGATTTATAAAGTCTTTAAATTGCTTGTTATCAAAGACTTTGTTTCTGATTTTGCTAACGGAAAAAATTCCTTTTCTGTCAGAAATCATCAGGATTTCATCGGCTTTTTGACTTTCAAAAGGGCTGATTTCTGCTTGTTCTATTTCGGCTAATCTATTTTTGTGAACGAAAGTGACGAAATTCTCCATCAGTGGCGAGATGTAGGCGCCTTCGGTCTGCTTTGGGATACGGATGGTATTTCCTTCTAAAAACAAGAAGTTTCCCCAAATTCCCCTTGCAATTCTTTTGTTAGGGTTTAGAATAAGCAGGTCGTCCAGTTCGTTTTCTCCAGCGTATATTTCGGCATAAATATTCTCTGGGCAATGAGTTAAGATATTGCTTAGAATATTCGTGTTTACGGTGATTTCTCTAATCAAATCTACCTCTAATGTTTTGCTAATCTGTAAAATATCTTGTGTTGGTTTTGCTTCGATGAAAAACTGAACGGGAGATTTGGCTAAATTTAAATCATCAGTATTTCTATAAACTAAAAAATGAATAAATGCGTTTTCAAGGGCGTCGGCAGTTATTTTTTGCTCAAGAATATCGATGAAATATTCCAAATTGAAAGAAAGCGGAATGTTCATTCTCATCTTTCGCATAGAGGCCATTAGGAAAAAGTAGCATTCTTCGGTAAAGATGAGTTTCCCGTTTCTTACAAAAAAATACACGCTCACGGCATCGCCATAGAGAAAAGCACGATTGTCATTCATTAGGCAGCTCCTAATTTTATTTTTAGATTTTCAATAAGATTTTCCCAGTATTGCTGAGTTTCTTCTTCGTCGCCAGCTTCACAGAAGTCGGTAACATTGAGCGAAAGGTCGTTTGTAATTTCATCAATTACGATATTCAGCTCGAAGAAATATTTAGTCCCTTCATCTTCCTCCCATCGGAATCTCACAGACTGCTCTACTTTGTATCTGGTAAGAGTCGCTTTTTCTTTTGGGCCGCCATTCCAGCTGAAGTAGAAATCATCTCCTTTTTCTGTCACTTCATCAGCGAACCACTCCGCCAGCCCTTCTGCAGTGGCAATGTATTCAAACAGAATTTCTGGAAGGCAGTGAAGTGGAAATTCAAATTGTATTTTAGTTTTAGCCATACATATACATTTTCGGGTCGCAATATATCATTATTTTTTTAGCTTTAAAATATTGTCCAAGTGATTTTTGTCACTATAAATGAAAAAAGGCAAAAAATTATAAATTTTCGCCTTTTTATTTGTCTTTTGTGTCCGCTTTTTTTTGTTATGATACCTTGTCAAGGGCATTTAGAATAATGGCACAGCCTTTTTCTATTTCTTCCTTGCTGAGGATAAGCGCAGGAGAAATTCTCAGATAATCATTTCGATAGAGTTGGCAGGATACGATAAGTCCGTCTTTCATGCACTGTTCTACCACGCGGATGCAGTAGTCAGGGCTTCCTAGATTAACCGCCAGCATGATTCCTTTTCCGTTGATGTATTTTATTTTAGGGTGAATCAAAAGTTTTCGGAATAGCTTTTCTTTTTCTTCTATTTCATCTAGTAGTCCGCTTTCTAAAATTTCCTCCAAAGTAGCCAAACAAGAAGCCGCGATAAGTGGGTTTCCTCCGAAAGTGGTGATGTGGCCTAATTTAGGGCTGTGGGAAAGACAGCTCATGATTTCTCTGCTGCTCATGAAAGCACCCACGGGAAGGCCGCCGCCCATTCCTTTGCCCATCGCGAGAATATCTGGAACGATGCCATAATGCTCAAATCCAAAAAGTTTTCCTGTTCTCCCAAAGCCTGGTTGTATTTCATCTAAAATAAGCAGGACGCCCACTTCTTCACATCTCTTTTTTAGTTTTTTCAGATAGTCGTTTTCTGGTGTGATGAATCCTGCTGCACCTTGTATGGTTTCTACAACTACACCTGCTGTTTTTTCGGTGATTTTGGCTAAGTCTTCTTCATTATTAAAATGAATGAAATTTACCAGCGGAAGCAGCGGACGGAAGGCTCTCTTGTGGTATTCGTTTCCTGCCACGCTCAGTGCTCCGTGGGTGTTGCCATGGTAAGCGTTATGAAAAGCTATGATTTCCTCTCTGCCGGTGTATCTTTTGGCAAGTTTTAAGCTGCCATCTATGGCTTCTGCACCACTGTTTACCAGATAGGTGACTTCCAATGGGTCGGGCGTGACCTTAGCTAAAAGTTTGCACAGTTCTACGGGTTTTTCTAGTGCGTACTCTCCATAGACCATCACATGCAGGTACTTGTCTGCTTGTTCTTTTATGGCGTTTATGATTCTAGGGTGGGAGTGTCCTAGTACATTGGCAGAAATTCCAGAAACGAAGTCCAGATATGCTCTGCCGTCTTTACCATATATATAGTTGCCCTCCGCTCTTTCTACCTCAAAACCAGAGGCGAAATGTGAGGTCTGAGCTTGATAGTTGAAAAAATCTTGTTTCATTATAGAATAATTTTGAGCAAATGTACTGTTTTTGATTAAAATAGGGTGTGAAATATTGTTTGACTTGGAAAGAATTTTTGTTTTTATGCATCAATAATTCTTTTTAAAATTTGATTAAATTCATACAGAATAAAAGAAAAATCATAAAAACATAGAGAATGGAAGTTAAAAACTAATGAAAAATTTTAGTATTCATTTAAAAATCTGTATTTTCGCAGACTAAATAATTTTTAAAGAGTTAATTACAATGACACTTTTAGGACAGATAAGAAAGAAATCTTGGCTTGTGGTGGTATTCATCGCTGTAGCCCTTGTATCATTTTTCATTAATCCTGATACTGTAGAGAAGATGATGGGTAATGACCCGAATGTCTTCGGAGAGGTGAATGGAGAGAAAATAACCAGAGAGGAGTATCTAGAAACTCTGAATATGATGCAGCAGCAGGCACAGCAGCAAGGGCATTCGCCTAACGGTCTGGAAGAGCAGGCTTGGCAGAGTATAGTACAATCTAAACTTATCAAACAGGAGTTTGAGAAATTAGGTTTGAAAATGACAGAAGAGTTTTTCTGGAATCAGCTGCCATTTGACCCTATGTTTGCCCAAAATCCTAACTTTAATGTAAGTGATTTTAAAAAGCGGATAGAACAGCTAAAATCAAGCAATGTGGATGAATATAATTCATGGCTTAGTTTTAGAAAAGGTATAGAGTACAGAATCATGGCTCGTCAGGTGTTTACCAACCTTTCTGTGGGACTTACTTCTAATAAGAAAGAAGCTGAGCTGATGCTGAAATACAGAGACGAATTAGCGAATATAGAATATGTGAAGATAAGCTATGATGATTTCGCAAATAAAAATCCAGTGAAAGTTAGTTCTCAGGATTTGGTGGAATACATTAAGAAATACCCACATACTTTCAAGACGCCAGAGAGTAGAAATTTAGGATTGGTTTATTTCAAAGCTGAACCTACACAAGCTGATGAAGCAGCTACTTTGGCGGAAATCAACAAACTTTATAACGAGGGAGTAGATGTAGGAAATGGATTGGAAAATTTCAAGACTAACAAGAGCGATAGTTTATTCGTGCTGACGCATTCTCAGGCTGGTTTTGATCCGAACTATTATTCTAGAGAACAACTTCCAGAAGGAATCAGAGAGCAGGTGGCAGGAGCGGCGCTAGGACAGACTTTCGGCCCTTATAAAGAAGGGAACTATTATGTAGTTTCTAAACTTTTGAACAAAAAAGCTACAGACTCTATCCGTTCAAGACATATTTTGATTGCTTATCAAGGTCTTCCAACTGCACAAGGCGAAGCTGAAAAGAGAACAAAAGAACAAGCTAAGCAATTAGCAGAAAAAATAGCATCAGAATCAAAAGCAAATTCAGCGAAGTTCGAAGAATATTTAAACCTTTCTGCTGATGGTTCTGCTCAGAATGGTGGAGATTTGGGATGGAGAACTACAGGACAGGCTGGTTTCGTTCCAGAGTTCCAAAATTATCTTGATAAAAGCCCTAAAGGCGCTGTAGATGTGGTAGAATCTCAGTATGGATACCATATCATCAACATCACAGACAGAAAACCTGGTGCGATGTCTTATAAAGTAGCAAATTTGGTGAAAGAAATCAAAGCATCAAATGCTACAACGGACAAACTTCATGCTCAGTCTACAAGTTTTGCTCAGCAGATACAAGGAAAAGGATTTAATGAGTTTGTAAATGTTGCAAAGAAAAACAATTATAACTTCCAAAATCCTAAACTAGTTCAAAGATTCCAAGGGCAGCTTTTAGGAACAGATAAAGATGCTGAAATCCTAAAATGGGCTTTTGACAAAAAGAGAGAAAAAGGACAGAGCGAAATGTTTACAACTGCCAATGGAGATAGAATCGTGGTTTATCTGAATGGTAAGCAGTCTGAAGGTCTTGTAGATCCAGAAGCTGTAAGAGAGCAGATAGAACCGATTGTGAAAAATCAACTTTTGGCTAAAGAAATCGGTAAAAAAATATCCACAGCAAAAGCTCAGGATTTGGCTACGATTGCTAATTTGTTTGGTGTGAGCAAAGAGTCAGGACAAATCAATCTGCTTAGCCCTGTTTTAGGAGGAGCAGTAGAACCTAAGGTAGCAGGAGCGGCCTTTGCGATTGGTAAGGATAAAACATCTAAACCGATAGATGGTAATGCGGGAGTGTATGTAGTAGTAAACAAGGGTGTGACTGTGAACAAGCAAGATGCAGGAGACACCAAACAACTTCAGCAGCAGCTTATGCAGCAAAACTCAAATGTTTTCCCACAAGCATTCATGAGAAGTCTGCAAAATAATGCTGATATCAAAGATTATAGAATACAAGTTTATGATTTAGCGGGTCACTAATTCAAAAAATAACGAAAAAGAGGTTTTTTCTAAAAGCCTCTTTTTTGCCCTTATATCAACAAATTTTTAACTACTGGTCTTATGAAAAGTAAATTAGAAATAGAATACGAAATTCTAAACATAGATACCCTTTCGGAAACAGAAAAAAAACTTTTTGAAGAAGCAAAAAACTCCCGATTAAAGGCATATGCGCCTTATTCTAAATTTTTGGTAGGTTGTTCTATTTTATTAGAAAATGGTAAAATCTACACAGGAAGCAATCAGGAGAATGCTGCCTATCCATCTGGGCTGTGTGCAGAGAGAAGCGTGATTTTTTGGCTGGGTGCCAATTTCCCTAACCAAAAAATAGAAAAACTTTTCGTTATCGGTGGTTTGGAGGAGAATCCAGACTTAGATAGGATAGTTCCTCCGTGTGGTTCATGCAGACAGAGCATCGTAGAATATGAAGTGAAACAGGCACAAAATATAGAAATCTACATCGCGAGCATCAGTGGAGAGAAGATTATAAAAATAAATTCCATAAAGGATTTATTGCCTTTCTCTTTTGATACTACTTTTTTATAGTAAGATATAAAGCAAAATAAAACCTTCCAAGATTTTCTCGGAAGGTTTTTTAGTTAATGTTTTCTTATTGTTCTATTGGTTTTTAGAATGAGATATGCAGTATAAATTTCAATCGCAACTCCTAATATAAAAAACACTTCATATAGGTTTTTACCTGTGATTTTGAGAATTACTCCTCCTATTACTAATGATATACCAAGGAGTAGGAATAATAAATGTTTCATGATAATATAATTTTTAATTGTTTAAAATCACCACTACTGCATTTTCTAATATAAGCTATACCACGAGGATTAAAACTTTATCTTATATATAAATTTTCACACCGAGAGACCGAAAATATTAGAGTGCAATATATGTTCCGAAATTACAAAATAATTAATTAAAAACAAAAAATAAAACTTGTAAATAGAGATTTTTATAAAAGTTAGATATTGTTAAAATTCTTCTCCAGAAATGAAATGCCCGAAAAAATCTTTTTTGGTTTTTAGATAATCTCGGTTTTCTTCGTTGGGTTTTATCTCCAGCGGAATGCGGGAGTGTAGTTTTATTTTGCTGTTTTCTACGAAGCTGATTTTATCAGGGTTGTTGGTGATGAGGTTGATTTCCTTTATCCCAAGTATTTCTAAAATATCAACTGCCACACTGAAATTCCTATCATCAGCAGGAAGTCCCAGTTTTAGATTTGCCTCCACTGTGTCCAACCCTTTTTCTTGTAGAGCATAGGCTTTCAGTTTATTGATAATGCCAATATTTCTGCCCTCTTGCCGTAGATAGACAATCACGCCACCGTATTTTTGGGTATACTGCATCGCGGAGGAAAGCTGCTGTCCGCATTCACATTTTTTAGAATGGAAAACCTCTCCTGTGATGCATTCAGAATGAAAACGGACATTCACCACGCTGGATAAGTCCGTATTTTCAGCTATCAGAGCAAGGTGCGGCATCCAGTCTTGTTCCTTTTCAGAGAAAGCGATGATTTTGAACTTTCCGTATTCTGTAGGGACATTAGCCTCAGCCTGAATTTTTACCATTCTATAAAGTGTCTTTTAGGGATTCTATCAGAGTGATATTGGTTTTGATATTTACTAAAAACCTATTGAGAACCTCTTGTTCATCTTCATTGAGACTATTCTTTAGCTTTTGTATTTTTTTATAAGATTTTTCATAATTATACAAAGCCTTTTCTTTTCCCACAGTGTTGTGCTCTTTCACAGCGTATAGGTATTCTGTGATGTAGAATTTTAGGTTAGAAAACTCCTCATTTACAGGTTTTTGCGAGAAAGAAGAGCACGAACTAAAAGCATTGGTAATGTCCGAAGAGTATTTTATCAGGTCTAAATTATCGCTGATATTTTTGACTACATCTTCAGGTGATTTTTCAGAGATGTTGGCAATCAAGGCGGTAGTAGGAGACAGATTATTTTTCTCTGTTGCACACGCAGATACTACAAAACCACATATTCCGACAATTCCCAATGCTTTTAGTACATTCATTATTCTTTCTTTTTGTATAATACAGGGTTTAGAGTCTCATCATTATACATTTTCATTTGTTTATAAGTTTTAATTTTTACGAGCCCGTTTTCTATGTCATTCAGCAGCTGGTCAATAGCAGAACTAAGGTCTTTCTTTTGCTCCAAAAGTGTATTCAGCTTCGTTTGACATTTATTTCTATGCTCATCACTTGCAGATGCTCTGTTAGCCTCTAAATCCATATGATAGACTTTTAGAGCCAAAATGGACAATCTGTCTACAGCCCATGCAGGTGTTTCTGTGTTTATTTTGGCATCGGCATTTGGTGTGGTATTTTTGTATTTATTTAAAAACCAACTGTCTATAAATTCCACTAAATCAGTTCTTTTCTGATTAGAAGCATCTATTCTTCGTTTGATTTCTAAAGCTTTTACAGGATCTATATTTTCATCACGGATGATATCCTCCAAATGCCACTGAACTGTGTCAATCCAGTTTTTGTCATACAAAATCTGTTCCAAACTGTTATTTTCATAGTGATTTGGTTTCACTGCATCTACATCATCAGTGATGTGATAGTCCTCAATAGACCTATTGAAAATGCTCCAAGCGTATTCAGAGAAAGAATTATTATTCATAAAATTTATTTAGTTGTTTTGTCTTCAGTATTATCGTTTTCTTTGTCATCCTCTTTCATGGATTTTTTAAACTCTTTGATTCCAGAGCCTAATCCTTTCATAAATTCAGGAATTCTTTTTGCTCCGAAAAGCAATAAGATAAGGATAGCAATGACTAAGATTTCTCTCATTCCTAGTCCCATAAATAGTGGTATTAGAATACTGTTCATGATTTTTTATTTTGATAGAACAAAATTAAACAATTTTTAGGATAAAGCTAATGATAAAATTAACTAGTTACCCAGCTCAATGGGTCTACAGGATTTGTCTGATTCCAAACTTGGAAATCAAGGGTGTAAGTCCCATCAAAGTCAAGTCCTACTTCTCCTATATTTGTTCCTGCGGAAATAGTCTGGTTTTTAGAAACATAGGTGCTGGCTAAATTACTATAAATAGTGAAATAATTTCCATGTTTTACCATCACGGTTTTTGAACCACCACTGGCCAAAACATTTACCACCACACCAGCAAAAACACTTCTTGCTTTTGTTCCTGCATCCACAGCTATTTTGATTCCGTTATTTTCTATAACGACTCCCTTGTAAACAGGGTGCGGCTGTCTACCGAAGCGCTGGGTAACCCGTCCACGCTGCACAGGGAAAGAAAGTCTTCCTCTATTTTCTGCGAAACTGTTACCAGAAGAACTTCCAGCGCCAGCTGATGCCATTGCCCGCTCATCCACAGCTTTTTTCTCAGACTCTGTTTTTTTGGCTACAGCTTCTGCATTTACTCTGGCAGCTTCCGCCTTACTAGCAGCTATTTTTGCTTTTTCGGCCGCTTCCATTTTGGCTTTTTCAGCGGCTATTCTTTTGGCCTCGTTGTTGGCTTCTATGGCTTTTCTTTCCTCTTCTGCTTTTTTTCTAGCGATTTCAGCTAGTCTTCTTTCTTCTTCTTCGGCCTTTCTTTTTGCTCTTTCGGCCTCTTCACGCGCTCTTCTATTGGCTTCTTCTATTCTCGCTTTTTCTTTTTCAGCCTCTATTCTCGCTAGTCTTAGTTTTTCTTCACGCGCTTTTCTTTCAGCCTCTTCTTTCGCTTTTGCGATTCTGATTTCTTCAGCGATGATTTTTCTGATTTCGCCTTCTAATCTTTTGGATTCGGCTTGTTTTTGTTTAAGTTCAGCCACTAGTCTGGCTTCATTCTTTTTGAAATCTTCTAATAAAATTTCTTTTTCTTTTCTTTCCTGAGCGATTACTTCTAAATCTTTAGCCTGTTTCAAGAGAAGATTTTCCTTGTCTTTTTTGGATTTTTCTCTCAGGGCGATTGTGCTTTTTATCTTTTTAGCTTTATCGGATATTTCTGCAGCTTTTTTGTCTTGGTATTCTCCATATTGTTTCAGATACTGCACTCTACGAAGCGCCTGTCCCAAATCTTGAGAAGACAAAATGAATGTTACTTTATTTTGTACGCCTTTGTTTTTATAGGCTTTTACGAGAATTTCGGCGTAGTTTTTACGGAGAACTTTCAGCTCTCGGTTGTATTTATTGATTTCTAACTGACGAAGATAAATATCATCCTCTATGAATCTTTTTTCTTTCTGTGTATTGCCATAGACTTTCTCACGAAGGGCAATTTTTTTGTTGATATCATTAAGGTAAGATATGGAAAGTCTAGCCTCGGACTTTGCTTTAGCCAAGTTAGCATTGATGGTTTCGATTTGTTTTTTTAATTCAGCATTCTGCTTTTGTAAATCTTCCTTGCTTTTTTGAGCGAGAAAGAGCGAAGCAGACAAAATTCCAATAAATAAGCTTATTTTCCTCAAATACATTAGAAATCTCGTTTTTTATAATTATTTGGAACCGAATATGGGGTTTCCATTCTAGAAAAGTCAAATTTCGTGTTTTCTATTAAAATTTGATCAGTTTTCTTACCTTTTATAACTATTTTAACATTTTTAGGGAGTTTTACGCCATTGATATCTACCCAATTATCGTAGAATAATTCTAAATTATCCGTAGTTTTTGTGTCTTTTAAAGAAACTTTGGTAAGGTTCAGATCATTAGAAAAACGTAATTCTGTAAGGTATTCGCTGGTTTTTCCATCAATGTTTACTTTCTGTGTAGTAATCGGTTTCAGGATGTAATCTTCGGCTTCTTTGGTTAAGTTAAAATCTTTTTCATTGACAGGAAAGAAAACTTTTCCGACCAATAAATTTTGAAGAGAAGAATAATCTAAAAAATTGACTTTCAGCAAATTATTAAGGTAAGAAAAATCAGAATCGATATAAGTTCTACTCAGTTTTTCGTAGGCTTTTAGCCCTTGTGGAGTAGCTATTCCGCGGCCTACATTCATAAACAGCGCAGACATATTCATCCATATTTTCTGGTTGTTTTCTATGTAGATAGTTGCATGAATGGTAGGAACGAATTTCCCTACTTCTGCATCTATTTTAGAAGTGATTTTAAGGGCGTCAAAATCAGATTTTTTCGTGATAACATCATAGAAACTTTTGTTGCTGGAAACAGCAGGGATTTCCGATTTAGCAGCGATACTTTTTTTAGCACCACAAGAGGCTAAAAACACCATAATGGCCGATAGAGTTATTAATTTCTTCATTTTGTTAATCATTAAAATCACTTCTAAAAATTTTTTATTCAGAGAAATCCAATACGGAAAAATCTCCCAAAGAAAGATTGATAGAAGTTCCGATATACTTCGCCGAGTTTCCAATCATGGAGTTGCTCAGGTTAGCAGACTGGATTTCTGTTCTTTCTTGGATTAGAGAATTATCTATATTAGAGTTTTTTACTACCGTGTTGTTGCCCAGAGAAACCCTCGGCCCGATGATAGAATTTACGATTTTCACATTCTCTCCGATGAAACATGGAGGAATTATCAAGCTGTTTTCTATCTGTGCAGAAGCTGGATACTGGGAAAGATTTTCTTTTTCGTATTCTAGAATCTTACCATTGGTCTGTACGGTGATGGTTTTGTTTCCGCAGTCCATCCAGTCATTTACCTTTCCTAAGGAGAACTTAGCTCCTTTTTTTCTTAGGTTTTCTAGTGCAGTTGTCAGCTGGTATTCGCCGCCATCTTTGATGTCGTTGCTCATGATATAGTCTATTTCGCCCATGAGTTTTTCTGCGCTGTTGAAATAGTAAATCCCAATAATCGCCAAATCAGACACGAATTCTTTTGGTTTTTCTACAAAGTCTGTGATGAAACCATAGTCGTCTAATTTCACTACTCCAAAAGCACTCGGGTCATCTACTTTTTTTACCCAAATCACCCCATCAGAATTGGTATCTAGATGAAAATCAGCTCTAAATAATGTATCTGCAAAAGCGATGATTACAGGCCCTTGCATACTTTCTCTTGCGCAGTTGATAGCATGAGCTGTTCCCAAAGCCTCTGTTTGATGGTATATGCTTCCTTTTGCGCCTAATTTTTCTGCAACAGCTAATAAATCCTGTTCCACTTGACTTCCGAAATCACCAGTGATGAAGGCAACTTCATCTATTTTCTGATTTACCACCTTTGCGATGTCCTCTACCAATCTCTGTACGATAGGTTTTCCTGCAATAGGAATCAAAGGTTTTGGCACAGTCAAAGTGTGCGGTCTCAATCGGGAACCCTTTCCCGCCATAGGTATTATTATTTTCATAATAGATGTATTTTTATAATTTTTAAAATATTATTTCGTTCCAGAACTTCCGAAACCTCCTGCACCTCTTTCTGTTTCGTCAAGGGTTTCTACCTCTTCCCACTGCGCAGTTTCGTGTTTTGCGATGACCAGCTGGGCAATTCGCTCTCCATCATTGATGACAAATTCATCTTTGGATAGATTTGCGAGAATCACGCCGACTTCTCCGCGATAGTCTGCATCTATCGTTCCAGGGCTGTTCAGGCAAGTAATTCCGTGCTTGGCAGCTAGTCCGCTGCGAGGTCTTACTTGGGCTTCGTATCCAGCTGGCAGAGCTATGAAAATACCTGTCGGAATAATCGTTCGCTCTAAAGAACCTAAACGAACAGGCTCTGTGATATTCGCATACAAATCCATTCCAGCCGAAAGCTCGGTTTGGTACTTTGGAAGTGGGTGTTTGGATTTATTTATAATCTTAATTTTCATTTTTTCAAAAATTTTTTCAAGAGTGTTCTTTCCTTAAAAACGACAAATATCAGAAAAATTACAAAAATAATGTTACTGATGATGTAATTTTCTCTAAAATATTTAAAAGAAATCATTCCCAATCCTATGGAAAGAAGCAGGTAAATGATTATTTTAGTCGTATTATAAGGAATCGGATATTTTATTTGCCCCCAAATATAGGAAATTATCATCATAGACATGAAAGTCAGCAGCGCCGCCACTGCACTTGCCCAGTATCCATATTCAGGCACGAAGAAATAATTGACAGATATCGTAATCGCTGCTCCGATGAGGGAAATATACAGCCCCACAATGGTCTGGTCAGAGAGTTTGTACCAAATGGATAAATTAAGATATATCCCCAAAAACACAGCTCCCAGCATAAGGCACGGAATCAGTTCTATACCTTCGTAGTAGAGAGGATTGTTGATATAGATTTTGGAAATCCAAGAAATATTAGTGATAAGTCCTAGGAAAATCACACAGCTGCATATCACGAAGATGTCCATCAGCAGGGTGTAAGTTTTCTTTGCATTTTCGTTTTTAAAACTTGAAAAGAAATACGGCTCTATCCCTAATTGGTAGGCCTGCCTAAAAACGGTGATGAATGTCGCTATTTTGTAAACGGCTCCGTATACGCCTATCTGGTGTTTGCTTTCTTCCTCAGGGAGGAGATATTTTAGGAATTGTCTGTCCATTGTCTGGTTGATGATGCCCGCCAGCCCTGCCACCATCACAGGCCAAGAGTAGTTCATAATTCTTTTCCATAAAGAAAAATCAAAACTTCTAAAACTGAAATTTACAAATTCTTTGGAAACGATGAGCAGAGAAACGATACTCTGAACCAAATTCGCCACAAAGACATATCCCACGCCGAACTCAGCATCGTATTTCAGTCCGAGGAAGCCATTGGGTAAATTAGGAAGAATATTGATGAAAAATACCACCAACCCAAAATAAATCACGCTTCCTGCTACCTTGGACACTACATACCGCAGAGGTTTTCCCTCTAAACGAAGAACAGCCGAAGGAATCGTAGAAAAAGCATCAATGGAAAGAATGAACAAAAATAAAATCAAGAAATGCACTTGGTCTGGCGTGTGGAAATATTCTGTAACCTCGCGCCGAAATACCCATCCCAAGACCAAATAAATAAAAGACATTGCCAAGATGCTCATGGAACAAGTGGAAACCAGCGTTTCTTTGCTGATATTTTTCTCTTGAGCAAAACGAAAAAACGAGGTTTCCATGCCGTGTGTCAGAAAAACAGTAACCACTCCCGCAATGGAGTACCAATCCACAAAGGGCGCAGACTCTGCTGGCGAAAATGCCCTTGTGATGATAGGTGCGATGAGGAAAGGAAATATCCTCACCAGTACCGAACTGATGCCGTAGAGCGCCGTTTGTCCTAATAGTTTTTTAATCAAAACTTTAATTTTGATGCAAAAGTAAGATTATTTTATCTGAAAATTGTACTTTTGTTCACTATGAAAAATAATATTTCTTGTATTTTAGTTTTTATTTTTGGGTGTGTAGGATATTTACAGGCACAGTTTTCTCCCAAAAATATCACCAAAGATTTGGATAAAAAAGCGGTGAAATATGCAGACAGTTTGTATGCTAAACTCAGCATGGATGAGCGCATCGGGCAGTTATACATAGTGGCGCTTTATACCAATAAAGATCAAAACCATATCTCAGGCGTGAGAAAACTGGTAGAGCAGGAGAGGATAGGAGGAATTATCCTAATGCAGGATGATGCCGAGCAGGAAATAGCACTGGTAAATGAATTTCAGAAGAAATCCAGAGTGCCGATGCTTTTTGGTATGGATGCCGAATGGGGGCTTTATCAGAGAATAAAAACAGCGCACAAATTCCCTTGGGCGATGACCCTTGGAGCGATTCAGGATAATAATTTGGTTTATGAAATGGCGTCTAAAATAGCAGAAGATGCAAAGAAAATGGGAATTTACTGGAACTTTGCTCCTGTGGTGGATGTGAATACCAATCCCAAAAATCCGATTATAGGCAATCGTTCGTTTGGTTCGGATGTTCAGAATGTAATCGCGAAATCTCTTGCTTATGCACAAGGTTTGCAGGATAACGGCGTGCTGGCGGCGATTAAACATTTCCCAGGGCATGGGGACACAGATGTAGATTCGCATTTGGATTTGCCAGTGGTGAAACATAGTTTGGAGAGGCTGAATAAAATAGAATTAGCGCCCTTCAAAGCCTTGATGGACAAGAAAATAGGCGGAGCGATGATAGCGCATCTCTATGTTCCACAGCTGGAAAAAGGGAAAAATATCCCTGCATCTATTTCTTATGATATTGTAACGAATTTGCTGAAAAATAAATTCCTATACGAAGGGCTGGTCATTACTGATGCCCTGAATATGAATGCTGTTGCTAAAAAATATCCTGCTGGGGAATTGGATTTGAGGGCGTTCAAGGCGGGAAATGATGTTTTGCTTTTTAGCCAAGATGTACCGACAGGGAAAAAGTTGATAAAAGAAGCAATCCAAAAGGGAGAAATCAGCGAAAAAAGGCTGGAAGAGAGCGTGAAAAAGATTTTGAAAACGAAATATCTTTTGGGGCTTCAGAATCTGCGACCGCTTAGTTCAGAAGGAATTAATAATGCTCTGAATAATGATTCTCACGCGAAAATTTCAGAGAAGTTGTACGCCAATGCTTTGACTTTATTAAAAGATGAAAAACAGCTTTTCCCGCTTAGAGAAAAGGAGGTTTATTATCTTCCGTTAGAGGAGGCTTCGCACGAGGCGTTTTTACAAGAATTGTCTAAAGAAATTAAGGTTAAAAAAATATCTTTCAAAGAAATCCAGTCTATCCCTGAAAATGCAGTGGTAATCATCGGTCTTCATAAGGATAATTCTACCGCTTACAAGCCTTACAGGGTATCATGGGAGAGCAAAAGGCTCATTAATCAAGTGAAATCAAGAAATAAAATGATTCTCAATGTGTTCGGAAGTCCGTATGCTCTTCAGGATGTGGATATTAGCGGAATTTCATCAGTTTTGGTTTCTTATGAAAATAATCCTCTCTCGATGAAAGCTACAGCGGAGGCTTATTTAGGAAAACAAAAGATAAACGGAAGACTGCCAGTGGTGGTAAATGAACAAATAAAATACGGAATGGGAATAGATGTCCCAAAACAAAAATAAATAGAGAAAATGTTAAAAATAGGAATATTATGTTACCCTACTTATGGGGGGAGTGGAATAGTGGCGACAGAACTCGGAATGAACCTTGCCCGAAAAGGCTATGAGGTGCATTTCATCAGTTCGGAGCTTCCAGCAAGGCTGGATATGACCAGATCTAATATCTTTTTTCATAAAGTGAATGTGCAGGCGTATCCCTTATTTAGGCATCAGCCGTATGATATCGCGCTGTCATCTATAATATATCAGGTGGTGTGCATGTATCAGCTGGATGTCCTCCATGCTCATTATGCCATTCCGTATGCCTATGCGGCTTTTACAGCGAAACAGATGCTGAAAGAAAAAGGCAAGGATTTGCCGCTGGTGACTACGCTTCACGGAACGGATATTACTTTGGTGGGGCAGCATCCGAGCTATAAACATGCCGTAGAATTTTCTATCAATCAGTCCGATGCGCTGACTTCGGTTTCGGAAAGTTTGAAGCAGGATACATTGGCTTTTTTTGACATTAAAAAAGAAATCCATGTGATTCCGAACTTCATCGAAGAAAGACACTTTGAGCAGTGTTCGGTTTGTTTTAGAAATCAATTCGCGGAGGAAAACGAGAAAATTTTGGTGCATATTTCTAACCTTAGACCTGTTAAAAGAATTCAGGATGTTTTGGAGATTTTTGAAAAGGTAAATCAGAAAATTCCGAGCAAACTAATCATAGTAGGCGAGGGCCCTGAAATGGAAAAAGTAAATGCTTTCTTATCAGAAAAACCAGATTTTATTGACAAAATAAAAATCATGGGAAAAGTAAATGACCTTCGCCCAGTGCTTACCTATGCAGATGTGTTCCTTCTCCCTTCGGAAAAGGAAAGTTTTGGTCTGGCGGCATTAGAGGCTATGGCAGCAGGAACGCCCGTGGTCAGCAGTAATACAGGAGGAATTCCAGAGGTTAATATTCACGGTGAGACAGGATTTTTGGCAAATGTAGGCGATGTGGAGAAAATGGCTGAATATACACTTCAGATTTTGTCCGATGAGGCTCTTTTAAAGGAAATGAAAACAAATGCCACAGAAGTAGCGAAGACTTTTGATTATAAGAAAATCATTCCGATGTATGAGAATTTATATCAGGAAACGATAAAAGAATTTAAGGGTGAGAAATAAAATGGATAGAGAAATTTATTTTGCTGGTGGATGTTTCTGGGGAACGGAGCATTTTTTCAAGCAAATCAACGGAGTAACAACTACACAGGTAGGTTATGCCAATGGAAATATAGAAAATCCCACTTATGAGCAGGTGTATACCGACAGCACGGGCTTTGCAGAGGTGGTGAAGGTGGCCTATGACCCAAAGGTGGTAAGTCTGGAAATGCTTTTGGATTTGTTTTTTAAAACAATAGACCCTACAAGCCTTAATCAGCAGGGAGAAGACATCGGAACGCGCTACAGAACAGGAATTTATTGGGTAAATTCAGAAGATGAAAAAGTAGTAAAAGAGGCACTTTCGGAACTTCAAAAAAATTATGAAAAACCCATAGTGGTGGAAAACGAGCCTTTGAAAAATTTCTACAGTGGAGAAGAATATCATCAGGATTATTTGGACAAAAACCCAAGTGGATACTGCCACATCAATCCAGAATTATTCGAACTCGCGAAAAAGGCTAATCTGAGATAGGTTTTTAAGAATAGAGAATGATAAAATTATTTAGAGTTTATTTTATCTATTAATCCTCTCAATTTTTTATCATATTCTTGGTTTCCAAAATTAATTATAACTAAATGGGATTTACTTCGAGTAATACCTGTATATAAAATTTCATCTATAGATTGAGAATTAGAAGGTTCTAGAATCAAAAATACTAATTCGCTTTCCCATCCCTTGAAGCTATGGACAGTAGAAATTTTAATAGTTCCACTATTAAACCAAAAGTTCATTTTTTTATTTTTTCGGATAGTTTCAAAAGTTTGATGTGTAGAATTTTTTAAATCCTCATATTCTTTTCGATTGTTTTCTATGAAATTTAAGAAGTCTTGAGTTTCAATTTTTGCTTTCTTACATTCGTTTTTTAAAGTAATGTCGAACTGATGATACTCATCATTATATTTTTCGTATAGTTCATATATTGTTAGTAGTTTAGCTAAAAGGGCAATGTTGTTTTTTAGGGGGGGATGATGTTTTGGTAATAATTTTATCCCTTCAGTATAAAGATCTTCTTTTTTTGATTCTAAATTAATTTTATAACCAATTTCTTTGGTTTCAAACATTGTATTGGTTCTTTCACGAGAATGATACCTGTAATAAGCTTCAAACTCTTTTAAATTTTCAATAGAAAATCCCAATACACAAACATCATTGATAGAGATATCTTTGTATTTGTTTTCTAAACTTTGATGAATAATATTATACAAAGCAGAAAGGTCAAGAGTATTTTCTAAAAACATATAGTTAATACTTCCATGCTTTTCAAATTCAAAGGAAAGCTGAGTATCTTCTTTTTTGTCAAAATCATCAATATCATATTTGTCTTTGTAAATTTCTTTTTGAAATAATACAGCTAATTCTTTTACTTTTTGATCAGAACGATAACATTGTTTTAATAGGTTGAATGCTCCAAGTATATTGGTTTTAACTTTTTTGTCTTCCGTTTCTCGTGCATAAATATTCTGCTTTTCATCTCCAAACAAAATATATTCTCCATTTTCTTTTAGAATATATTTTTTTAGGATTTCAAACCAAATATATTTATAATCCTGTATTTCATCTGTTAAAATAGCATCGTATTTTTGTATATTATTTTTATATTCTTCAAACAATTGTATATTGGAATAATATTTTTCATCAAAATATTCAGAAATTATTTTAAACCATTGGATGCGATATTTAGGATTTTTATTTGCAAAATATTGATTTAATTTTTGGGTAGGTTCCTCATTCTTTTCTAAAGTACTTAAAATTTCTAAGATAATATCTTTTGGAAGATATTTACTGCATATTTTATGAAGTAAAGGGTCATCAGGGTCGATATAAATATCAATTTCAATATTATTGAGAACAAAATTTATCAATGAATGATAATTTAAAATCTCGAAAGACTTCCATTCAAATTCTTCTGGAACTTGATTTAATTTATCGTGGATATAATTCTTTAATGTAATATTAAAAGTGAGTATAAGAATTTTAGGATTATCATTTTCTTTTAAAATTCGTTTATAAGCTTCTACAGCCCGAGCTACTAGGGTTGTTGTTTTCCCAGAGCCTACAACCCCTTTTATTTTTTGAGCTTTATTTTGTGAATAAATTATTCGTTGTTGTTCTTGTGAATAAATGATAGGTTTCCCTTGCTCTTTTAAATGTATAGGTGGCTTGAGAAATCTAGAAAAACTTTTATATAATTCTTGGGTAAATAAATAAGATGGTTTTTTTCCATTGATATACCTTTTTTTAAGAATTTTATCAAATTTTTCTTTTTCTAAATCATCTCTACCAATGAGATCAATATTGTGTTTTAGAAAAGTTAGGTATTTTTCATCTTCTTTAAAAGGTTCTACCAGAAATTTTTGAAGATTATTTTGGTAGGCGTTATGAAAATAAACGGCACAACATACCATTTTCCAATTTTTATAATCTTTTATTTTTTTTTCTAATAAATTTGGTATGTGTAAATCGTATAAATTCTCTTTATACTTCAAAACTTGTTGAATAGGAGATTTTGTAACTGCTTTATTGTGCTTTACAATCCATTGTTTTCTGGAATTTAATTTATAAGAAGATAAATCCCAATCTTTCACTTCAATAATAAAAACCCCTCCATTTTTCCGCATAATGATAATGTCAGGTCTATCGCCGTTCATGTATGGATTAAAATAGACTTCATATTCATCATTATAATTGTTTTTTAGGAAATTGAGCAGGTGAAGTTCTCCACTAGTTGGAGGAACTTTCATCATTAAAATTGTTTCAAAATCAGGATAAAATATAGCCATTTTTTAAAATTATAAAAATCAATCAATCTTATTAACTTTTGTAAGGATTCTTTACAAAAGTACATATATTAAATTATTTTAGCTACTTTTTTAATCATGATTAAAGCTTTTATCCATCAACACTTTCCCTTGGTAGATTTTTTCATAACGAATGAGCTGTTCTCCTTTGAAATAGCCGATATAATAAGCGCGCTCTTGGCTGTGTTCTTCGGCTTCTTCTTGGGTGATTTCATCGTATAAATAAGTGGGCTGGTCGGTTGCTTTTTTATGCAAATCAGAGCAGTTGAGAAAATAGCGAACAACCATATTTTCTTTGTATAAATAGAGTTTCTGTCCATTCATAGGGATTTCGGCAAAGACCCTTTCTTGCTCAACGGGGGTAATGGGCATTTTAGGTTCAAAAGAAGGGTCAGCACGAAAGGTATATTGAGGATCAATATGTATTTCTGAACTTTTTACTTTGAATAGGGTTCGCTCCCAACTATTCCCCAATAAGAAATACTGAAAACCATCCTTTTCCCCACAATATTCATAGGTAAGTAGGGATTGTATCGCAAAGGCTTCTGTGGCTTTACGCTCTTCTGTCGCTCTTTTACAAGAGAACAACGCTAACAAAGAGGCTAATAAGGTCATTTTTTTCATTCTTTTCTACTAAATATATAGGTATCTGCTTCTTCAAAGTTAGGGTACTGCCCTCCAAAGACTTCTCTTACTACAATTTTACCGAGGTAACGTTCTAAAGGCAAGTAGATATCCTCAGCATCTGTACAAACAAACTCTAAATGAGACATTTTCAGCAAAGGAGAGGCATCTTTTATAGGATTAAAACATATCTTTAAGTTCCTAAGGGTCTCCATACCTACCAAATCACTAAGGTCTTCTATCTTGTTTTGCTCTAAGTTCAATTCCTCTAAAGATAAATGCTTCAAAGGAGAAAGGTCTTTCACCTCGTTGTGATATAAACGCAAGGTAGTGAGTTTTTTGAGGGCTCTCAGAGGAGATAAATCGCTGATTTGATTCCTCTCTAATTGTAAATATTCAAGATTGGGCAACCACGCCAAAGGGGATATATCGGTGATTTGGTTTCTATCCAACCAAAGTTCGGTAAGGTTTTGTAATCGTTGTATGCCCTCGAAAGAAATGAGTTTATTGCACGATAGTTTTAATTCTTTTAGCTTGGATAATTCGCAAAAAGGAGTTATATCGCTCACTCCACTGTCATAAACCTCTACTTTTTTCAGTTTTTTATACTTGGCAAGAGGCGTATAATCTGTTGCCTTGACATTCAAATAGAGTTTTTGTAGCTTCTCCAAGGGTGGTAAGGATTCTAAATCGGTAATATTCTCCGATAGCAACTCTAATTCCTTTATATTGGGGAACATTTGTAAGTCGGCTAAGTCCTCCGAGTGCAAATCATCGTTATGAATGAGTATTTTGGTAATCAAAGGAGCTCCTTCTTCTTTGACCAATACTTTCTTCCCTTCTTTTACAAGAAGGTCAGCGTGTTTCTTTTTCAGATATTGCTTTACTTTCTGTTCTATGAGCTTGCTCTTAAAGGTAATGTAACTCATTTTGTTTTATTTAATACTTCTTCAAAACTAAGTATTTCGTATTCTTCATTTAGATGATATTTTTCTTTGGTTTGTTTGTACCAAGTGTCGTGTTCTTCCTCAAAATTATTAGTGTCAGAGGGAGTTCCGTCCTGCCAATACATATTTCCCTTGGCTATCTCCATTGCGTTGTGATAGGTAAGCTCGTGCGGAATGCAGAATAAAAAAATCTCAAGATTTTTAGGCGAGGTTGCAAACAGGCTACTTTGAGCTAATTTTTCAGTAGCTTCTTCCCAGTTAAGTCTTGCATAGTGCACCATATAGTGCTTGAGCCATTCGCAATAGGAATAGTGGTTGTAGATCCAATAACATTGGTTTTCTGTGTCTTCATATACTATCCCGTCACACAAGCCATTTTCGTGAGGTTCAGTTCCTATTTGTGCTAATCGTTTTTGTAAGGTGTTCATTTTTTCTTAATCAAAATATCTCCTTCGTTTAAAGAAAGTTTTTCACCTTCTATTTCTAATTCTTTCCAATCTTCTCTTTCATCGGTTTCTACATCATCTACAATCCGAAAATCAGCAAAAGCCATAGAGGGTGCAGGTAGCACAATAACTTTCTCTATATCTTTTGGTTCTAAATGATAAGTATCCGAAAGTTTTTTGAGAAATAATAGTTGTTCCAGTTCCTTTTTATAGCTTACAAGTGCGTGTTTCTCCTCATCCGAAAGAGAAACTTCTTTAAGTTGATGAACAACTTTTTGAAGTTCTTCTTCTATAAGTTGTTTTGCTGTTTTCATTATTACAATCCGTATTTTTTCCATCCTCCATCGTGCCATTGACAGTCATCTATCTTCCACTCGCCATCTTTTCTGATGATGAGAAAACGAAACTGAGTATTATGATCTTCTTGGGTGTAGAGGTATATCTTATTTTTAGTTACCAATTCATTATCAATGATTTGATGTTCACCATAGGTACCACCTTTATCTAAAGAATAACTAATTCCTTCAGGGCGATAGCCTGCCCTGCGCTTGTCGGTACAATACTTTTGAAAGAGGACTTTACATTTTTCTCTTACCAAAAGATCGCCTTCTTCGGTATCGCCATTCTTGGTAGCAAAAGCTTCCCACTCGGTCATTGCAGCAAAGAAATCTAAAAGCAGTTGCTTTACGATGGGCAAATCATCGGTAGGGGTTGCCGTTGGTTTCTTCTTTCCTGCCGTGCGTTGAGCTTGTTCAAAGGCTTTTATCTGCTCGTCGGTAAAAGACTTGCTAAGGTAAAAACTTACCTTGTTGTAGTTTGCCACAGCCATAAGTCCTTCAAAAGTAACCCGTGTTCTCTTTAGCGAAAGAGACTTTAGGCGTGGTACTTGCAAGACGATTTTTAGCGTCTCATCAGTTACGGGACAACCATCCAGCGAGATATGGTCAATAGGTTTGTCGGCAAAGTACTTAAAGCCTTCGCCTGTAACTTGTTTGTTGTCCTCTAAGAAAAGGAGTTTTAGTTTGGGCAATGTCGCCAAGTACTGGAGGGCTTCATCAGTAATCGCGGTATTGATAAAGCCCATATTGACCAACGACTTTATTTTTACGATCTGTTCAACCATCTCGTCGGTTAGGGTGACATCCTTGTAATGATGTCCCTTGCAAAAGCGCTTCTCGGTTACTTCTTTGAGCGCGGCTTCTAAAGTGATAGGGTATTTGTATGCGGCCATTTTTAATAGATTAAGAATAAAAGCGGAAAATTATTCCGCTTTTTTTTGTTTTTCTTGTTTTGAACGAAGTTTGATGTTTAGGAATTCAACTGTTAAACTGAATGCCAAGCAAGAATAAATAATATTTTTGCTAATGTGCTGGTGGATACCTTCCGCAACGAGTAATACACCGATTACAACCAAGAAAGAAAGTGCCAGCATCTGCAAACTCGGATGAGTGTTTATGATGTTGCTCACCTTTCCAGCAAAAAGCATCATTATCGTCATAGAGATAATCACAGCTGCAATCATAATCGCCACATTATCAACAAGTCCCACTGCTGTAAGGATAGAGTCCAGCGAGAACACCATATCCACTAAGATAATCTGCACGATAACCATCGTAATCGCAGCAGAGGCTTTGGATGTTTTAGATTCTTCGTGCTCATCACCCTGCATTTTGTGGTGGATTTCCATCGTACTTTTCACGATAAGGAAAAGCCCTCCACAGAGTAGAATGATGTCTTTCCAGCTTAATGCTAGTGCATTCCCTGGGTTTTGTGGGTCATTGAACCAATCTAATGTGAGAACAGGGTCGCTCAGCCCGATTAACCAGCTGATGGTCAATAGTAATCCCACACGGAAAATCATCGCAAAAAACAGCCCGATATTTCTGGCTCTATTTTGCTGATGAGCAGGGAGTTTATTGGATAAAATGGAAACGAAAATAATGTTATCCACTCCCAAAACCACCTCCAAGAAGGTCAATGTTAATAAACTAATCCAAATCTGCGGATCTGCAAAATTTGGCATTGATAATGATAATAGTTCCATAGATAAAAGTTAAAATATGCGCAAATATAGAAAAATAAATTAGTTAAAAATACATAATATGAACAGGGTTTTGTTTTAAATCATTATCACTATCTTTGCCCTATGATTAGGGTAACTAAAATTTTTACTTTTGAGACGGCTCATGTCCTCTACGGATATGATGGAAAATGCAAGAATATACACGGGCATTCCTACAAACTTTTTGTGACGATAAAGGGAAAACCGATAGATGATATTAACAACGAAAAGAACGGAATGGTGCTTGATTTCGGCGACCTCAAAGCCATTGTGAAAGAAGAAATCGTGGATGAATGGGATCACGGACTGATGGTGAATGCGTTGTCGCCTCATAAAGATTTAGGGAAAGAACTGGAGCAGAAAGGGCATAAAGTGATTTACTGTGATTATCAGCCTACTTGCGAAAATATGCTTTACGAAATCGCTGATAAAATCAAGAAAAGACTGCCGAGCCAAGTGCAGTTAGTATATCTAAAACTCCACGAAACCGAAAACTCCTACGGAGAATGGTTTGCGGAGGATAATGAATAATTAAACAAAATGAAAATAGAACTCCAAGAAGGAAAGAAAATTTATTTCGCATCTGACCAGCATTTCGGGGCGCCTACGCCTGCCGAGAGCAAGCCTCGTGAGGAGCGTTTCGTGCAGTGGCTGGATGAGATAAAGCATGACTGTCAGGTGCTGTTCCTGATGGGGGATTTATTTGATTTTTGGCATGAGTGGGACTATGTAGTTCCCAAGGGTTTTGTGCGTGTTTTAGGAAAAATCGCTGAACTGAAAGACAGCGGAATAGACATTTATTTTTTCGTGGGAAACCATGATTTATGGATGAAAGACTATTTCCAAAAAGAGCTGGGCATTCCTGTTTTTTTTGAGAAACAATATTTTGAGATTAATGGAAAAAAATTTCTCCTCGCTCATGGTGATGGCTTAGGCCCAGGGGACAAGGGATACAAGAGAATGAAAAAAGTTTTTACCAATCCTGTGTCTCGCTGGCTTTTCAAGTGGCTTCACCCAGATATCGCGATGAGGCTAGCGATATATCTTTCCACGAAAAACAAACTGATTTCAGGAGAGGAAGACAAGCAGTTTTTGGGCGAAGACAAGGAGTTTCTGATTCTTTACGCAAAAGAAAAACTGAAAACAGAAAAGATAGATTATTTCGTTTTTGGGCATCGCCACCTGCCGATGGTTTTGGACTTGGATAAAACAGGTTCGCTCTACATCAACCTTGGCGACTGGATTTCTTATTTCACTTATGGTGTTTTTGATGGGCAGAAATTTGACTTGCTGGAATATAAATAAATGGACAAATGAAAGGAATTTTTGATATAAAAACGGAGCAGGATTTTAGGGAAAAATGTCTGGAAACTTTTCGTTATCAGTATGAAAATGTGGAGGTTTATAGAAAATTTGTTGATTTCTTAAATATCAATCCAGACCAAATCACTCAAATTTCCGAAATTCCTTTTCTGCCGATAGAAATGTTCAAAAACCACACTATTTTAGATAAAAATAAAGAAAAGGAAAACTATTTCCAGTCATCAGGAACGACTAATATTCAGACGCTTTCTAAACATTGGATTGCAGATTTTGGTTTGTATGAAGAGAGCATTTACAAAAGTTTTGAGCAGTTTATCGGGAAGCCAGAAGATTTCGTGTTTTTAGGACTGCTGCCAAGTTATTTAGAACGCCAAAATTCATCGCTAATCTATATGGTGGATTTCTTGATGAAAAAATCTGGGCATCAGGAAAATGGCTATTTCTTGTATAATCATAGGGAACTTCTTGACCTTCTCAAAAAGCTGAATAATAAGAAAATCATTCTCTTTGGGGTTAGTTTTGCGCTGTTGGATTTTGCAGATTTCTGTAAGGAAAACGAAGGTTTTGATTTGGCTAAAAATCCAGAGCTGATTATCATAGAAACGGGCGGCATGAAAGGCAGAAAAGAAGAAATGACCAAAGATGAGCTTTTGGAAATATTGAAAAACAGCTTCCAAACCGAGAAAATCTACTCCGAATATTCCATGACGGAACTCCTTTCGCAGGCGTATTCTCTGGGGAATAATGAGTATCTGTGTCCAGCGTGGATGCGTATTTTGGTTCGTAATACAGAAGACCCGTTTTCCTACATGGAAGAGGGCAGGACTGGGGCAATCAATATTATAGACTTGGCGAATAAACATTCGTGTAGCTTTATCGCGACACAAGATTTAGGGAAAATCCACAAAGGAAAATTCCAAGTTCTGGGAAGAATAGACCATTCGGATATCAGAGGCTGCAGCCTTTTGGTAAGTTAAAAAACAAAAAAACCGAGAAATTCTCGGTTTTTTTATTTAGAATTTAATGATTTCTTCCATTTTAGCATTTTCCTCGCTTACGAGTTCATCATCTACTAGGATTTTTCCACTATGTTCATCGATGATGATTTTCTTTCTCTGTGCTATTTCTACTAATTTCTGAGCAGGAATCGTGAAGTAAGAACCTTTCGGCGCACCTCTTTCTATACCTACTACAGCAAGCCCGTTAGCAGAGTTGTTTCTGATTCTTCTATAAGAAGAAAGCAGTCTTTCATCGATTAGCGCTGCAAATTCCTCAGATTTTTTCACTAAAAATTCTTCCTCTTTTTGAGTTTCTGTGATTAGTGAGTTTAGCTCAGATTTTTTGAAGTTTAGGTGAGATTCCAGCTCTTCTATTTTTTCTTTGTTTTGAGAAAGAACCTCATTTTTTTGTGAGATTTTAGCTTCGAATTCTCTTATTTTTTTCTCAGCCAGCTGGATTTCTAATTCCTGAAACTCCATTTCTTTTGATAATGCTTCAAATTCTTTATTGTTTTTTACATTATCCTGCTGAGTTTTATATTTTTCAATCAAAGTTTGAGAATGATTGATCACCTCTTTTTTAGTGCTGATTTCCTTGTTGAAATCTTCAATTTCCGTTTCTAACTTCGAAATTCTTTTATTAAGACCTTCGATTTCGATTTCCAAATCCTCCACTTCTATCGGCAGTTCGCCTCTGGTACTGCGGATTTCATCTAACCTAGAATCGATATATTGCAGGTCATAAAGGGTTCTTAGTTTTTCTTCAACAGAGATTTCTATATTTTTCTTAGCCATAACTTATAAGAAATAATTTACAGGGTTGGTATTAATGCTTGATTTTGAAACTGCAAATGTAGTGAATTTTTCTGATAAAATTTCATATAATTGTTGAACTACAAATTGCTCCGACTCAAAATGCCCGATATCACACAGCAAAATTCTATTTTCAGCCATGAAAAAATCGTGATATTTCATATCTGCGGTGAGGTAGGCATCGCATTGGTTTTGCAGAGCGTTTTTTATTCCGCTGGCTCCGCTGCCACCTAAAACAGCCACTTTTTTTATCTTTTTACCAGTAAAACCACTGTGGCGGATGATTTTTAAATCAAATTTTTCTTTCACAAAATTTAGGAATTCTTTTTCCTCCATTTCCTCGGGCAATTCGCCAAACATTCCCAAACCAGAATATTGGTTTTCGTTTTCTATCGCATAGATTTGGTAGGCAACTTCCTCGTAAGGATGAGCGAATTTCATGGCGGAAATAATCTGATTTTTTTTGAATTTTTCAAAAATCACAGAAATCTGGATTTCATTGACTTTTTCAGTCGTTCCTTTTTTGCCCAAAAACGGATTAGCGCCGTCTATCGGGCGGAAAGTTCCTTCGCCACCAATGCTGAAACTGCATTCATCATAAAAACCGATGTTCCCTGCTCCAGCCTCAAATAGAGCTTTTTTGACCTGCTCGGCATAATCCATAGGAACATAAGTGATTAGCTGTAAAAGATTTTCTTTTTTTGGAATTAAAATTTTAAGCTGGTCTAAACCTAATTCTTTGCAAATTCTATGGTTCACACCGAAATAGTGGTTGTCTAATGCCGTATGAAGGGCGATGATGGCGATTTTGTTTTCTATCGCTTTCAGGACGGCTTTTTCTACATAATTTTTGCCAGTGATGGATTTTAATCCTGAAAAAATAATCGGATGAAAGGTCAAAATTACATTTGCGTTTTTTTGTACAGTTTCCTCTACAACGCTTTCCAAGGCATCGTGACAGATTAAAACGCCTGTGATTTCCCGCTCTGGATTTCCGCAGAGAAGTCCCACATTATCAAAGTCTTCCGCCTGTGCAAAGGGAATTATTTTTTCTATTTCAGTAATGAAGTGTTTGATAGTCATTTTTTTAATAAAAAGAATATGTTTAAGTATATTTATGATTAAATATTCATATAAATGGTTATAATTAATGATATGATGAAAAATAAAGATATAAATATATGAACAGCCGTATTAGAATTATCTATATTTTTTTGCTGAGATGATAACTTTCAATAGAAAGACCAATATTGAATATGAAAAAACATAAAAAATAGTAATAATGTGAAATCCGATAAATGAGGATAATAATAAAAGAAAACAAAAAAATAACAATAATCTGATGATTAGATGTTGATTCACAGTATTAAATTTTCTACAAAATTACAAAATAAAAACGAACCCAAAAGAGGTTCGTTTTTATTAAAAATCTATTTTACTTTTACTAATTCTACATCGAAAATCAGCCAAGCGTTAGGTGGAATCACACCGCCAGCACCTCTTGCTCCGTAGCCCAGTTCAGAAGGGATAAGAAGAGTAGCTGCATCGCCCTCTTTTAGAAGCATGATTCCTTCGTCCCAGCCTTTAATCACTTGACCAACGCCAATAGGAATTTCTATCGGTTCTCCTCTTCTGAAAGAGTTGTCAAACTCCTGTCCGTTTACCAGTCTTCCTGCGTAGTGAACAGAAACTACATCTCCTTTCTGAGGCTGTTTTCCGTTTCCTTGTTTCGTTATTTTATAGAACAAACCAGATGGAGTCTGCTGCATTCCTTCTTTTAGAGAAGCAAATTTTTTCTCCTGCTCTTGTCTGTTTTTTTCTTGAATTTTATTTTTACCTTCGTTGAAGATTTTTGCAGCATCATAAGATTTGTAGCTGTCACCTTTAGTGAAGATTTCTACTTTTTTGATAACCACATCTTCTCTTGGTTTGTCCTGAGCTCCTTTTTCTACCGTTGCGATAGCATCGATAGTTTCCAGACCGCTGATTACTTTACCGAAAATAGTGTGTCTTCCATCTAGCCAAGGTGTAGCCACTTCTGTGATAAAGAACTGAGAGCCGTTTGTATTAGGGCCAGAGTTTGCCATAGAAAGGTAACCTTTTCCTTCGTGTCTTAAATCATTTTTTTCATCATCAAATTTGTACCCTGGGTCGCCCATTCCAGTTCCTGTAGGGTCACCACCTTGGATCATGAAATCTTTAATCACTCTGTGGAAGATGATTCCATCGTAGTAAGGCTGTCCTTTTCCTTTCGCCTTGTTTTCTATAGTTCCTTGTGCAAGTCCTACGAAGTTAGCCACCGTAACGGGAGCTTCCTTGTCGAAGAACTGGATAATCATGTCTCCTTTTGAGGTTTTCATTTTTGCATAGACCCCATCAGGAAGTTGTTCGTAAAGTGCTTTGTCTATATTCATTTTTTTATAAATAGGTTTACAGTTTGTTAAAATTAAAGCAGAAATCAATAAGAATAAGATTCTTTTCATAATGTTAAAAAATTATTTTATAAGTTTTAGTTTAATGATTAGAGGCATGTCGTAAGGGATTTGGTCGCCATCTCCATAAGTGCCGTACGCCAGAACGGAAGGAACGAGAAGGGTAGTTTCTTCATCAGGATTTAGATACCGAACGGCATCCTCTATGGCATCCAGTTCCTCGAATTTTCCCAGAGGAGCGTCTTTATAAGTTTTAGGTTTTTCGTAGAATTTTTGTAAATCAAAATCGTACAATTCATATTGGAACGAAACCAGCTCTCCGTCCTGCTTTTTTTTTCTTTGTTCTAGGTTTTCTATATTACTCCAATAGTTGAGCTGAGTAGGATAGAATTTCTCTTTCTGTTTGGAAATCCATTCTTGGATTTGTTCTCTTTCCATGGTGTTCAGCTGTTTTGCTCTGTTTTTGGAAACGCCCATTTCTTCATTGGACATTCCTCCCACAGGCGTGTAGACCTGTGTGCTTTGGGAGCAGGAAACGAATAAAAAACCGATGATAAAAACTATATTTTTCATAAATAAATTTTAGCCCAGCTTTTTTCTAATGGCAGCAGGAAGCCAGATAAATAGTCATTGTATGTTTCTTTGGCGAAGTCAAAAACTTCTATATTCTGTGGAATAGAGCCGTTTTTTATTCCTTTTTTGAAATCAAGAAGATTGATAGTTTTGGTTTCTCCTTTTTCTATGTAAGAAACTTTCATTCTGTTCAAAAAATCCAGCCCAAATTCCGTGTCGATATCTCTTATCATACTCGTAAGCGAATCTACCGAGCATCCGCCAGCTTTTGCATTTTCTTCATCGATGAAGATGATGAGAAACTGATTTCTTTCTATTCTAAATGATGCCGAAAGCGGCTCGCCGTGCGTAGTCCAGTCCGATAAAAAATCATTTATTCTTTCTGAAACGACCTGTATTTCCTCTGATTTTAAAACACGAGAAGAAGGATAAATCATTATCCTAGGGTTTTTTGTCTCTATGCTATCGGGAGTTTCTGCTTTCACAATTAAAGTATTATAACTTGGGAGGCAAATTTAGTAATTCTTTTTTATTCATAATGCAAGTTTTCTGAATAGATATGTAATTAGCATCTTAAGATTTTGAATATTCTTTTTAATTTAAAACTGATAAATATCATTGTTTTAGTAGATTGTAATTACTTGTAATTTAGTAACTTCGAAGAATGAAATACAAAAATTTTACTTATGAGAAAACTTTTATTGTTGTTGAATTTCTTCGTCATTTTCAACAGTTATGGACAGAGTCTTGTGTCCAAATTTGATGTAGCATCTAATGGTGCTAATTCGGTTGCTTTTGTAGATAAGAGTATAGGGACTCCTATATCTTATCAGTGGGAATTTCAGGGAGGGGTACCAGCTGTATCCACAGAGAAAAACCCTAAGGTATCTTATTCCTCACCAGGGAAATATAGTGTAAAATTAAAAGTTACAGATACTAAAGGCATTACCTCTACATCTGTGAGAACATTAGAAGTGTCCTATACAGTAGCAAAGGAAATAGATCTGAGTACAGGGACTAAAGAAGATGGAACTCTGATGTCTGAGAATGGAGAAAAAGATGCAGACTGGACACATTTGGATGAAAAAATGACTATTAGAACAATTCCATATACTAGAAAACCATATTTGGATAAAAAAAATGATCCTGTATTTGGAAGTTGGGAGTCAGCAGAATTAAATAATAAAACACCAGTGACAAGATGGATTACAACAAATAGTGGAGGTAGACACACCAAATGTTTTTATATTAGTAAAACTTTTAAAGTTCCAACTGAAGGTGTTTTAAATCTAAAGGCTCTTGCATTTACTCGAAATTGGGTGTATTTAGTTAAGAAAAACCAAGATGGAACAGAAGATAGTAAACAAATAACACGAACAAAATTTATTCAGATAGGAACTTCAGGATTAACTAAAGGATGGTTGAATCCTGAAAATCCAGAGGTGGTCAATTATAAATTGGAACAAGGGGAATATTATATTAAAGTTGAGGTTTATACTAGCTCTGGTTTGGATAAACAATCAATAGATGTAAATGCAAAAGTGGGATTAGGGGTAGGAATAAAGGCTGTTTTATCTCCCCCTGCTGATTTTAAAGCAAATGCAACCACAGTTAATTTTGGAACGAATGTGCAGTTTTCTAATATTTCAGCAGGAACTCCAGTTAGTCAAAGTTGGACATTTACAGATGCAGGAAGTCATGTAACAGATAAACAAAAAAATCCACTTATTAAATTCAAAAGTGTGGGATATCACAATGTGGAATTGTTGGTAGATTATGGCAATCAAATAGTATCTAGTTTAAGTATAGACAACTACATGAAAGTGGCAGGACTGGACTACACTAAAGCTCCTAATAGTTACATATTTGACCATAAAAGTTCAAATAGTGGATTGTTTATCCCAGTGAAAAAGGCTTATGAAATGTGGAAAAATGGACTTCATATTGAAGGAGGAGCGGTGCCTAATGGGCAGGCAGTAGCAGAGGTGTATTGGGAAGATGTACATGGATTGATAAGAACAAAGCCTAATTATCAACTGGAAATTATAGGTTCAGGAGAGTCTGCAAAGATAAAAGTGCCTGTTAATAAAGCTAAAGAAGGAAATGCATTAGTAGTATATAAAGTTAATGGTAAAATATACTGGTCATGGCATGTGTGGGTTACAGATGATCCTAGCAAAGGAACCAACTATATGGCTTATGATGAAACTAAAAGACTTAGAAATAATGGTGTAGAGGAACTTATACCAAAAGCTGAATGGGGATGGATGGATCGTAATTTGGGAGCTGTTTCTAGCAGCCTTACAGAAGAAGGATGGAATAGAAATAATGGACTATTATACCAATGGGGAAGAAAAGATCCTATTCCTCCGCTAGCAACTAGAGGATGGGATTTTTATGAGGTTTCTGGTACAGTGGGAAGAATAGGACTTGCGAATTCGCAAAATAATAATGTGGTTAAAAAAATAGATGAAACTAGGATTTTCATTCCTTTATCTAAAGCGAAATTAAAGGATAATATTCAGCGTTCTATTCATAATCCAATGAGTCTTATTTATGTGAATGATGATAACTCAAATGAACAAGCATATTACATTTCTCGTAATAAAGAAGGTAATATAGTAGGTAAGTGGCCTGTCAATTGGTTCGGAAATCCTTCTTTTAATGATGGAAAATCAATAGCAGAAGTAAATCTTTGGTCAGATAATTCCCAAGGTAAATTCTTTAATCCACAAACACGGCTTGAAAAACTAGTGAAACCTTATCAAGATAAGTCTTCGTATGACCCATGTCCTAATGGTTGGAGAGTCCCTTCAGTATTGGTGGCGAATACAACACTAGGAGGCAAGAATAGAGATATTCCTATGATACTTAGTCCTTTTGGACCAAAAACATTAGAGCATAATAATAACCAATTATATACGATTACACCAACCAACGATGGAATACCTAATTTTCTAAGGGGAATAAAGATGTATCCTGAGATGGGTGCTGATTTATCTTCTGTTAATGGACAAAATATGGGGGTCTTTCCAGGAACCGGATTGTTATCTAGAACTACACAAGGTGGAAGATATACTGATATGCATGAAACATATCTTTGGACTGCTACAATGGGAAGATGGTGGAAAGATGATATAAAAACAGTGAATCCAATGGCTTTGAGAATAGTACCAGATCTTAATCAAAAAAAATATATTCCAGATCCAAATATGCCATCATTAAAGGGGTTTTATGTATATAATCCTCTATTTTGGGAGAGAACATCTTCTGATGCTATGGGGGTGCGCTGTATAAAGGATCCTCTATATGTGGTAAATGAATATGACTTCCCTACAGAGTTTTTTAGAGATGAAATAGCATATCCTACATTCACTGATGGACTTGAAAATCCTAATACCTATCAAATAGTTAAAAAAACTACAGAGTCTATTATCAAAATACCAATTAACAAAGCATTTTCTGTGCATAGTGAGCATTTGGATAATAAACAAATATTAAAAAATACCAACTATAATAATTTAAAAGCTAATGTGCATTGGACTACTAACAAAGATCTTATTAGGCATGTTTCTATTTCAAAAACCAATCCAGCTAGTTTGGCAGAGATAAATAATACATTTATTAATGTAAAAATAACACCTAATCAAAGTGGAAATGCGGTAGTTACTCTACATAATGGAAGTATTGCTAATCCTGTGTATTGGTCTTGGCATATTTGGGTAACAGATTCTGAAGTAAAAACAGTAAGATATGTTACTGCTGAGCCTAATACAGCAGCATATAACTATATAAACTATGTAAATGATGACCATGTAATAGACTCTGAATTTATGGATAGAAATTTAGGAGCATTGGATGTCTTTCCATCTGTAGTAAATGCAAATTCTCCATCCATTCAAGAACTAAGTAAAATAAAAGTATCTGGAGGTATGCAGTACCAATGGGGAAGAAAAGACCCTATACCTTCTTTTATCAATCCTGATGGTTCTTCTTATTCTATTTATTTAGGGAATACTAATGCTGCTGGGCAGGTATCTTATACAGAATTGAATAGTGGTAATTATGAAAGTAGATTTGTGGTACCATATAACAATTATGCTAATAATGTGGTATCAACAGATAAAATATCTGATAAGGTAAGTAAGGTTTTGAGCTATTCTGTTAAAAATCCACTGGTGTTTATGATTCCAAGTAAACAGGCTCCTCTTCATAAAAATATGCAAGCTTATACTAATGGAACAGACTGGCTTATAGATGAGGCTAATATTGCTTCTGATAGATGGGGTCGAGCAGATAGAAAGTCTCCATTTGATCCTTGTCCAGAAGGATGGAGAGTTCCTGATGCTTCACATGTAGATATAACTCCTCCTAGAGATTTTGGAAGATCACCTTGGGGAAGAAAGGAGAGAGATCGAACAAAAAATGAATTTCTTAACATATGGTATAAAATAGAAGGTTTCTACAAAGGGAGAACAATAAAGTCACCTCAAAATCAATCTCTTGGATATGTTTTTGAAGATGCAGGATATCATATAGGGAATTATCCATTTACAGGTGCTAGAGGCTATAGAAATATGACTGATGGTCATGCTATCACATCCAAAGTTAATGAAAGACATATGGGAGTTTGGACTAGTGCTATGGGCTCAGCTTTGTTAGGAAGACCTCTTGCTCTTGTGATAGATAAAGGTAATGGAGCAATGAGTATGTTTGAGAACTACTTAGATCCATATTTCGCTATGAATTGTAGATGTATAAAAATCAAAACAACAGCGGATGGTAAGCAGGAAGGAGCTATTCCAAGATTACCTATACCTAAATACACTGTAGCACAACCAGCCAAACCATTAGCTGCAAATACAGTTCAGAATATGCTTAAAGAGGAGAAAACCTTAAAGGCTTATCCGAATCCTGTTACTGATATTCTAATGATAGATGGAGAACCAGGGAAAGAATATTTTTATCAGTTGTATGACAAAAATGGAAAAATGCTGAAAGAGGGTAAATTTGTAAATAATCAAATAAATATAAGCAATTTGCTACCTGATATTTATCTGATGCGAATAAATAACTCTAAAGAAGCTATAAAAATTATAAAAAAATAATGTAAATAAAAAGCCCTCCTTGAAAGAGGGCTTTATTATTATCAAATAAAATTGTCATTTATTTCTTTCCAAAAACAGAAATGTTGATGTATTTCTTTGGGTTTTGTTTTAAATCGCTTATAAGCTCGTTCAGTGAGTTAGAAGTTTTTGTTAAATTATTGTAAAGCTCTTCGTCTTTCATTAGTTTTCCTAGAGAGCCTTCTCCTCGGTTTATTCCTGCGATTACTTGGTTTAGCTGATTGGCTGTTTTGCTGAGTTCTTCTATGGCTTGGTTAAGTTTTTTAGCATCTATTTCATCTGCCACTTTTCCGAATTTATCTACTGTATTTTTCGTGGAAACCATCGTTTGGTTTGCATTATCTAGTAGAGAACTTATTTTATGCTCATTAGAAGACAAAAGTCTGTTGGTTTGGTCAGCTGTAGTTTTGAAAGCTGATACAGTGGCGTTTAGATTCGCCAAAAGTTGTTTTATTTCTCTTCTGTTCTGCTCGTCTAGGATTTTATTTGTGCTAGCCAGTGTAGAATCTACTTTTGTAAGAACGCTGGAAACTTTTGGTCCCATTTCGGATGCCATAGCATTGATGGCAGAAAGCTGGAATTTTCCTCCCAATGTATCACCGTCTTTTGCAATTTTATTATCATAAACCAAATTGATTTTCAGTTGCTTACCGCCCATTAAACTTGGTTCAAAGATTTCTACTGGTGAGTTTTTAGAGAAAGAATACTGGTCATCCACAGAAATTCTTACTACGAAACTTATTTTGCCATCTTTAGATGTTATAGGAATAATCTGGTCTACTAAGCCGACTTTCAATCCGTTGATAGTGACTGCGTTAGAGGGTTCTAGTCCATCCACATTGTCATATTTCACAAAGAAAAAATTATCTGTAGAAAATACATTTTTCCCTTTCAAAAACTGAAAAAATAACATGAAACTTACAATTGCAAAAACCGCAATAAGTCCCGCTTTTACTTCTTTTGATAAATTCATTATTATATATGATGTATATTTTGAGGGTGCAAAGATAAGAAAAATCAAAATTATAGAAACAGGCTTTTGTTAATAAAATGTTAATAAAAAGTTTAAAAAAAATGCAGACACCCAAAAAGCCTTAAATTCCCTGAAAACAGCAATTTTAGTTTTAAAGTTTTGTTAAAAAATGGACTAACTGACAAAAATCATTTTTATTTTTGTCGAGTTTTTCTAACTTTGCTCCGTTCAAAATAGAAGTAACTCAAAAAGTTTACCACTATGAAGATATCCCAATTGATGAAAAAAAGTGTTTTATTTTATAGTCTTATGGCAGGATTGTTGTTTTCTCTTCAGTCTTGTGTTTCCAATTATGTAGTGGCTACTCCATCAGCATATAAACCAGAAGTTTTAGCAGAAGAAAAGTCTCATTTTACATCTTTGACTCAAGAGTATAAAAAAGAGCTAGAATCAAATAAAGCCATTGAAAAAACCGAAGAAAAAACAGTTTCTGCAAGAAAAATGGCAAAGAAAAAATCTTCTACTATAGATGGTATTCTTAGCGAAGCAAACACTTACATTGGGACACCATATAGATTTGGCGGGATGACCAGAAGCGGGATAGATTGCTCTGCATTTGTTCTTTCGGTTTATGGTTCAGCCACAGGGATAAATCTTCCTAGAATCTCTTCGGCTCAGGCTCAGGAAGGAGAAAGAGTAGAAAGAGAACAACTAGAAAAAGGGGATTTACTATTTTTCCAAACAAGAGGAAGCAGAATCTCACATGTGGGTATCGTTCAAGAAATTACACCAGAAGGAGAAATCAAATTTATCCATGCATCCACATCTAAAGGAGTTACAATATCTTCCCTAAATGAAAAATATTGGGGCTTGAGATTCAGATTTGCAAAAAGAATATTGACTAATGAAAAGATCCAAGAAATGGCTTCATTGTAGATTTCTAAAGACTATATTTTAATTTATAATAATAGGAGAGGTTTCACTTTTGGGAAATCTCTTTTTTTATTTAGGATTAGAAATGATTTATAGAATGCTTTATTCAAAAAAATAATTAAATTTGTCATAGTATATTTTTAATCATGTTGGAGAGAAAAAAAGTAGAAGATTTTTTTAAAAAAATAGGAAT
>CAUQVP010000002.1:0-54359 GCA_963521545.1 uncultured Flavobacteriaceae bacterium
AGAATCTGATGTTTTCATCATTTTTCATCAGTTCAGAAGCGTTTTTCAAGGCTCTGGCAGTAGCTACCGCCGTTCTAGCGTTTTCTAAATCAGCTTTTGCTCTTATTTTCGCTTCCAAATGCCTTGCAAATAATTCCTGAATACTCTTCGGAAAAGTAATATCCCGAATTTGGATATTTTCTATTTCCACTCCGAATTCATTCGTTTTGCTTTGAATTTCCTCAGGTTTTAAATCCATCCATTCGGCTCTTTTTTCGTTCAAAGCTTCGCTCTCTATTTGAGAAATCATTTTTCTGAAATAAATTTGAACTAAGTTTTGAATTTTATGTTCTGCATCACTCAAGATGTAATATTCGTTTATTATGGTGTTTTCCAGTAGTTTAAGACCATCAGTCACCTTATAGATAATATTAAAAGAAAATCTAAGGGCGATGTTATCCTTGGTCAAAATCTCTTGGTTAGTCACCGTGATTAGCAGCGAATTTTGAGGAATTTGATAGAGTTTGGTTCTATCTTTCCAATCATAAATTTTGTGAAAACCTGCATTTAACTGCTTTTCAAAAGTATTGTTTCTAAAAAGGAAGCCTATGTAAAAAGGCAGCACTTGGTAAGTTTTTGTAAATATTCCCATTTTTTCTAAATTTTTAAAGTTAAAAAGGAGCGGCAGACAAGAATAAAGGGAAAACAAATTGAGTATCAATATTGTACGGTATCCTTCGTTTTGCAGACTTTATCCCTGATGAACCGAAATTCCGTAGCTCCTTTTGTTGTTTTAGGCTGTGTAAAGCAGCTGATTAAGAGGGACTCGAACCCCCAAGTCCGAAGACCTTACCATGAAAATAGCCGTGCATCAAATGCTCCGCAATTCCCTATTGGGCTATTTTCAATTTTTAATAGGTGGCGGTTATTTATAATTCTTTATTTTTCTTCTTTTTTCTCCAAGGAGCGTTTTTTTCTACATCTCCAGCCATGATACATCCGTAAGGGATGACCTCGTCTACTATCTCGCACAAGTTGTATTCTAAAATTTGTTTTCTTACATTTTGTGCGTTTTTGTAGGCGGATGGTAGTTCCGAAATATCTATTTCATTAGAGAAAAATCTAATATCCAGCCCTGCCGTTTCCTCCGCAAAAACTTCCTCATTTGTCTGGTGGGCTTTGTTTCTTTTATGCTCGTTTCTACTGAAATTTCTCCCTGCTCCATGTGGCGCAAATCCTATGTTTCGCTCGTTGGTAGTTCCTTTTACTATGAGGACAGGCTCTGCCATATTTAGCGGGATGAGCCTTAGTTCATTGTCCTCGGGAAGGAATTTGGTATCTAAAGGCGTAGCACCTTTGGCGTGATAAAACAAGTCTCCATCTCGGAAAACGAAATTATGTTCGTTCCAAAATCTATCCTGCATCTCTACTCCAAGTTTTTTCAAAGTCAAATTATGAATCGCTTCATGATTTTCTTTTGTCCATTGTCTTACGATTTGCAGTGCTTCCCAGTAGGCTTGTCCTTCTTCTGTATCAAAAGGAATCCACGCATTTTCCTCCAAAGTATCAGGCGAAATATCTCTACGGAAATAGTTGGCTGTTTTTAGTCCCATTTTGTAGAGTTCTGCGCCCACAGCTCTGGAACCGTGGTGGGTGACCATCATCGTATTTCCTGTCTTCATGGAAGTCCCAATGAATAAGAAGTGATTCCCATCTCCCTGTGTTCCCATACAGTCTCTGGCTGTGCTGATGAGTTCGGGCTTTTTTAGGAATAAATTCTTTTCAAAAGCCTCTATAAGTTCTTTGCTCATCGCTATCTGCTGACCTCTTGGGCGGCCTCCATACCCGAAATGAGTAGAATCGTGGGCGGCATCCAGAACTAATTTAGGATCTATTTTCCCAAAGTCAGTCAGCATCACAGAACAGCAGATATCCGCCGAATGAAACCCTGGGTGTATGGCATTTTTAGCGACTACCACACCTCCCACAGGGATGATTCCTTCTTTACCCGTAGGGCAGGCATCAGGCATCAGAGCTCCCTTTTCCAGAGTAGGCGTTTTCATCAGCTTCTTCATGGTAGCGATTACTTTGCTTACATTATCTTCTTCTAATTCATTCTCAGGATGAATATTAACCACAAAATCAGCAGGTGTTCTCTTCAGAGGAATAGGGTCTGGAAGTCTGAACTGTTCTAAATATTCCAAAATCTCAGCTTCTTCCCATTCGTTTTCATTGATGGTTTTCAAGGCTTCACCGAACCATTTCCCTTGGCGGAATCCCCAGTTGATAATATTTTTTCCTGTAACTTTCATAATGTTTCATTTTGATGATGCAAAGTAAATACACAAAAGCGCAATCTTTTTGCGTAGTTAAAAAAGTTTGATAATTTTGTAAAAAAAATTAAAATGTCTTCAAATAAAAACGCCCTTATCCGTTACAAAACCATTGACAGATGCCTTAGAAATAAATATAAAAAATATACACTGGATGATTTGATAGAGGAATGTTCCGAGGCTCTTTTCGAATTTGAAGGGAAAGAAGCCTATGTCAGCAAAAGAACCATTCAGCTCGATATACAGAATATGCGCAGCGAGAAATTTGGCTACGAAGCTCCCATAGAGGTCTATGACAGAAAATATTACCGATACACCGACTCTGAATACAGCATTCATAATATTGCAGTAAATGAAAACGACCTAAAAGCCATGAATAATGCAGTGCAGATTTTGAAGCAGTTCAAGGATTTTTCTATGTTTAAGGATCTGAATGGCGTTATTCAGAAATTGGAAAACACGGTGCATTCTGCGCAGCAGCAGTCCATTATTCATTTAGATAAAAATGAACAGCTCCGAGGTTTGGAATATATTGATATTCTGTACAATGCGATTTTGAATAAGAAGACGCTGGGAGTGGTTTATAAAAGTTTTAAGGCAAGGGAAGAGAAAAAATACATCGTTTTTCCACAGTTATTAAAGGAGTATAATAACCGCTGGTTCCTCATCTGCTGGTATGGAGATGCACTTCTGAACCTTGCGCTTGATAGGATAATAAGCGTGCAGATAGAGGAAAATATTCCTTTTCGGGAGCGGGAGTTTAATGCCGATAGATTTTTTTCTGAAGTGATCGGCGTAACGACATCACGCGAACAAAGAGGGCAGAATGTGATTTTCTCGATAAAAGGAATTCATGCAGAATATGTGAAAACAAAGCCGTTTCATCACACGCAGGAGATTTTGGAAGAAAAAGATGGCGAAACATATTTTAGGATAAGAGTGCAGCTGAATTTTGAGTTGGAACGAGTTATTTTAGGCTTTGGTGATTATATCACAGTTCATAAACCAAACCGACTGAAAACGAGAATAAAAAACACTCTGGAACGGGCAGTGAAAAATTATGAAGATTCGGAAATAAAAAAACTCCCACAGGTTTAAAACCTATGAGAGTTTTTTTAGATTAAAATAAAGTTATTCTTCTTCCTGCCCAAAAGTCAGTTCTAAATCAAAGTATTCTATAACAACTTCGCAGACTTCGTTGTTTTCATCATATCCGAAATATACAGGATATAGCCCATCGCCGAAGCCGCTTTGTATCATTGGCACGCTTAGGTCTGTATTTGGAATTTTGAAGTTAATCCAGTCGCCACATTCTATTTGAAACTGAGGATTTTCTTTGTAGCTTTTTGCAAATTCTTCAGCAAAAAGACCACTATAGATATAGGCTTCCTCAGGATGTTCTTTATGCCATTTTTCCCGAAAATCACAGTAGGCATCACGGGTTTTTACATCCACGATAGTTGCCAGCCCTGCATCAGCAAAGAATCCGAAGAAATCTCCTTCTTCCAAATCATCATCCAGATTTTCATCTCCAACCAAAGCCTCGGTGTAGCTGACAGCCTTTTTGTCACTAAATTTCACTCGTGTAGAAACATAACGGTAATCGTCTTCCTCCGCTTCTACAACCAATGTATTAAGCGGAAATTTTCCTGTTGGGACTTTTTGAAAATAAGGAAGCTGGTCGCGATGAAGAAAATACAAAGGGTCTCTTACCAAAATTTCTCCTGTAGGAAAATGGACTTCTCCCATATTTAAGATAAAAAGTTTCTTCCCAAAAGCCTCTTTTTGTGAGTAAATTTCTTCAAAAGAAAAAGGCGGAACGAGAATAGATTTTACTTTTTCGTACTTTTCCAGCCACTCTTGGGTTGGGATTTGGTTTTCTGTGCTCACTATTTTATTGATTTTAAAATTTTTATAATCCTCCAAATTCTTTTTCCAAAATCGCAGAAATTTCCTTTGCTTTTGTGACAGGGCAGAGGTGTGTTCCACCTTTGATGACATAGTTCGGATTTGAGTTTTTGATAGGAAAAACGATGTCTTTATCCGCGGATATTTGTATGATTTCAGGGTTTTCCTTCGCATCCCAGTCAAGGATTTTTTCTATGCTCCATTTGATATAATAAGGATTTCTGACCTTAAAATATTTTAAAACTTTTGGGTTTTTTGGGTCAAAAAGATGCCTTACAAAAGAATAAAAACTGTAGGATTTTTCATTAAATGCCGAAGTTGGGATTATTTTGTAAAGTTTAGAGCGTTTTCCTATCTCCATCAGTTTGGATTTTCCCGAAGGCGATTTTATACTGGCAAGGATAATGACTTTTTTAGCTGGAAATTTTTTATGAATTTCCTGCACGATAATTCCACCAAAAGAGTAGCCGAGCAGACAAAAATCCTCATCAGGATTGATGCTTTCGGCCATTCTATTCACATAATGGTCAAACTCCTCATCCTGCTCTGGGACGAGCCAATCGATGAAATGAAGCTCTATTCCTGACGGAAAATTGATGTTCTCGAATACGCTTCTGTCCGCGCCCAGTCCGCTGATGATGTATAGTTTCATTGCAGTTGTTTTATATTTTTAGAAAAACTTCCAAAAATTATCATCATAAGGTTTTGTGAATTTTTTATAGCAAGATTTAGAAACCACAGTCACAGAAACGGTTACGATTTGGTTGTCCTTAGAATAGCTGAATTGTGGCGCTTTTTCTGTGGAATATTGTTTTTGTCCATTTTTATAAAGCACCTCCCAAGTATAGCTGAAATCTTTGCTGGAATTACTAAAAAATCCTAATCTGTCATTAGAAATTTTTCTCGTTTCATAGTTTGTCACATCTATATCACAATCTCCTTTTTTAGTGGGTTCGGCTGGAGTTTCCTCTAAATTTTCCTTAGCGAGAATGCTGATATCTTTACTGCATTTCGTGATATTTCCGTTTTCAGAAATATACTGCACGGATAATGTGGAATTTCCCGCATTTATAGGCATGGTTTCTACAGAATCCAGCCTGTTATCGCTTTCTACTAGGATTCCGCCTTCAGAAGTCCATCGGTAACATTCTTTGCACTGGGCATCTTTTTTTATGCTATAATTGCTTTTTTCTCCTACTACTAATGAGGATTTTCCTATGATTTCGCATTGAGCAAAACTTAAAGTTGAAACTAAAACTAAAAATAATTGACTAAACTTCTTCATAATTTAAAAATTTAATTTGAACGAGGGGTGATGAAAAAATCATTCCAAAACCCAATTTTCCACGATTTCCCATAATTTTCTCACCTCCAGTTTCTTTTCGAAAACAAAGGCTTCTTCAGCGAATTTTTGTTCAGAGAAATTGGCTTTGTCCCAGTATTTGTTACCATTATCATCCACTAAAATTCGGGCGTAATAAATGGCTGGGTCAAGGCTCGTAAAACGGATTTCGTTCTTGTTTGTATATTGAGAATATTTTATATTTCCTTCACTATCAATTAATTGTATCCAGAAATAAGACTTCGGCTGATTCGTTAGTTTTAGGGTTAAACTTCCGTAATTTTCGGCTTTATCAGCTTCAAAATTGAAAATATAAACCTTTGGATTTTGGAAATAATATCCTTGAACGCTTCCTTTCGGGACGCTCAGCGAGTATTTTTTTCCAGTTTTAAAGTCCGATGAAATGATGATTTCCTTTGGATTTTTTTCAGAAATTCTAGCCTCAAATTTTTGGTTAATGCTGTCGCTTTTCAGCGCCCACAAAGCAGGATTTATCTCTTTCAAAGCCATATTAGCAGTAATGACAAAATCTTTTTCAGGAGGAAGCTGCCCGCCTTTGCTATTGGCTAAGGTCAGTTCATCTTTTTCGTTAGTTTTGTACGAAACAGAAATGGTATCTTCCTTACCATCAGCATTATAGCTTATTTTTAGCGGCGTGAGAGTTTTGTTGTTTAGGGCGTTTTGTTTTCCTACCCAGACCATCACAGAATCAGATTTTTCGGTGTGAGTTGCTTGATAATCAGTAAGTTCATTGCTGATACTTTTTACTTCTACTTTCTTTGGATTTCCTTCGAAAACCATCAGCATTCCTCCGCTCACAGGCGTAGTTTCTTTGTATCTGATATTTTTTTCAGAAGGGTAGATTTTCATTTTCAGACCAGATAAATTTTGGCTTAAATCTATTTTTTCCTTTAAGAATCCTACTTTTTCTTTACCTGCATCATACACAGAGTTTTCGTTTTCATCTTCAAAAGCGATGATACTGTATTTCCCTTTGCTTAGGTAGTTTAGCTCAAAATAGCCGTCTTCATCAGCTTTTGTGATGTAATTTGGTTTTTGTTTGAAATCGGCACTATCCGCATAGAGTCCCACTACAATTCCGTGTTTGGAGGTTTTGCCAGGGATGAGCAGAGCATCGGTTATAGTTCCGCTGATGTACAGGTTGTCAAGTTCCTTTCCTGTAGAAAAAGCAAAATTAAAGTAAGGCAGCACATTTCCCTCATTATTATCTACGATTGCATTTCCAAAGTTGAAATTATAAGTGGTATTTTCCTTCAAATCTTCATCCCATGTTATGGAAATGTATTTGTTTGCAAGGTTAGAAGGGATTATTTTTTTTATCTTTTTAATCGGTGGCGAAATGATGAGATTTTTGTTCGTTTCCTTTAAGTTAATATATTCATCAAAATACAGCCGAAGCTCCCTAGTGCTGGTGGGAACATTCACTTTGCTCGTATCTATATTGGATTTCAGGAACTTAGGTGGAGTGGTGTCTTTTGCACCGCCTTCGGGAGAGCCTACTCTTGCACAGGCGCTCAGAAGAACTATAAAAATAGCAACAAACAAAATCTTTTTCATGAAACAAAAATAAGTTTTTTAAATTTAATCTTCCTCCTCTGTAGATTCTGAAGTTTTCTGTATGGTTTCCTCTGTTTTTGTCGCTTTTAGGCTATCCATAGAAGTTTTCTTTAGTTTCTTTTTGGGAGTTTTCGCTCTTTCAGTATCTTCTGCAAAAACCTCTGTGGAATCTGCAGTCTCGGCATCTGGATTTATCACTTTATCAATTTCAAAAGGAAAATCTTCAAAGAGCGTGGAAAGAAGCATCGTTCCGTATATTTTTCGGGAATATTTGTTGCTCAGAGCGATGATGGTGGTTTTGGATTTTCTCAGATGGATGAAAACCGTGTTAGAGCCGTGCCACCAGCCGTTGTGATAGGTCTGTTTTTTCCCTTCATCAAATATTTTTAATCTAAATCCAAGACCATAGTTATTCACGCCCTTTTTCTCGTTGCTGTATGGCTCGAAAACCTTTTCCATCAGTTCTTTTGGGAGAAAATCTTTTGAAAACATCGCTTTTGAAAAATTGAACAAATCGCGTGGAGTGGTGTAGATATTTTTATCTCCGTAAATCAAATCATATTCGTTTAAAGGATAAAGTCTGCTGCTTCTTTGGTAAAAAGACTGCGAAGCAGAATTGATGTGTTTTTCCTCAAAAACAAAAGTGTTTTTCATTTTTAAAGGTGTGAAAACCATTTCTTTCATCGCCTCTGGATAGGTTTTTCCTGTGATTTTTTCGATGATAAGCGCCAGAATAGCGTAGTTGAAATTATTATACATAAAACCAGTATCAGTCTGTCTGGCAAGTTCTGGTTTGTGTTTAGCAACGAGGTCAAAAATTTCTTGATTGGTGAAGAATTTATTTTTAGGTTTTATTTCATTTTCTTCTAAGAAATGCTCGTATTTAGGAAGGCCACTGCGGTGGGTGAGCAGGTGCTGAATCGTTACATCAGCATACGGGAAATTCGGGAAAATGGATTTTACTTTTTGCTCAAGGCTGATTTTTTTCGCTTCCACCAGTTTTAAAACTGCCATAGCGGTGATGGGTTTGCTTATAGAAGCCAAATGGAGCGGAGTGTCTTTGTTAATAGGCATTTGGTTATTCTCCCTGCCGAAGCCTTTGTATTTTTCTAAAAGAATATTGTCTCCGTGCGCTACCAAAACTCCACCGCTCATATCGGTGCTGTTCCAAATGTTTTCGTAATATTGGTTAAGGGAATTTACGATTTTTTGCTGGTTTTCCAGTTTTAATTTTTCTCCCTTGAAGACATTATCTACATCTACATTACTGAAATTAGGAAGATTTGAAGCTGAATAATATCCATTGCTGGTCGTTGTGGATTCTTTTTTTGAACACGAAAAAAATAGAAAAAATGCAAGAAATCCTATGTGGGATAGATTTATTTTCATCTTTGTTTTGAAATTTTCGCGCAAAATAGGATAAAAACAAGAAAAATGAATAATAATTATCGTTAAATCTATGTTAAATGATTCTAATTTTCAGCAGTGAAAGCTAAGATTTTATCCACGATGACTTGGGCTAATTTTATTTTGCTTTCGTGAGTCCAGCCTGCGATGTGCGGTGTTATGATAACTTTTTCTGAATTTAGAAGATATTCCAAATCCTCGTTTTTCGTTTCCAACTTTTCAAAAGAAGTTTTTTCGTATTCCAAAACATCCAAGCAAGCGCCTTTTATTTTACCAGATTTCAAAGCATTTACAAGCGCAGAAGTTTTTAGGTTTTTGCCTCTTGCGGTATTGATGAAGTAGAAATTTTTCTTCATTTTGGAGATAAATTCCTCATTTATCATGTATAGTGTGTCCTCTGTAAGCGGCGTGTGAAGGCTGAGAATATCGGCGTTTTCTTGTAATTCTTGAAGGCTTACTTGTGTGGCAAACTCATCAGAAAGATTAGGTTTGATATCGTAGAAAATAGTCTTACAACCAAATCCCGAAAGTCTTTTGGCTAGGGCTTTTCCCATGTTCCCATAACCGATAATTCCGAAAGTTTTACCCAAAATTTCTTCTCCTCGGTTCTCTTCTCTGAGCCAAATTCCCTTTTTGACTTCATTAGAGGAAATAAAAAGGCGATTCATCAGCACAAGAAGCATTCCTATAACATGTTCTGCAACAGCATCTTTGTTCCCTTCGGGAGAGTTGATGAGTTTTATGCCGAGTTCTTGGGCTTTGGAGGTGTCTATATTTTCCATTCCAGCGCCTACTCGTGCGATGAATTTTAGATTTTTTGCTTTTTCTAAAAAATGAGCATCCAGCGGAATTCGGCTTCGGATGATGACACCCTCATAAAGAAGGATTTTTTCTAAAACCTGCTTGTAGCTTGATGAAAAATCCTCTTCCAAAACAAAACCTTTCTCAGAGAGTTGTTCTGTGATGAGTGGATGATTTTTATCTAAAAGCAAGATTTTCATTTAGTATTCTATTTGTACACTGTCAATCGTTATAGAATCTGCTGTGGAAGGTGATACAGCTTGTGGAATTTCAGTTTGTACGGATTGGATAGAGTCTTGTTTTGCACTGTCATCAGCAGATTTATCCGCTTTTCCATAATTATAATATAGAAATACAAGTCCAGCAACAGCAAGAACAATGAATAATAATACCCACCAGATACCATTGTTTGATTTTTCTTGTTTTTGTGGTTCTGTTTTTGTGGATTCTTGCTTTTGGGTTGGTTCTTCTTTAGCGGTTGGTGCAGGAGAAATTTCAGATAGATTAACTTCTTCCAGCCCAAAAAACTCCATAGATTGTGGAATTTTAGTTTCTTCCCGTATGATATCTATTTCTTTAAGGGAAAGCTCCCCGAGGTATTTAAGATTTAATTTTTTTTGGAGCATAAGTAGTCTTATCCATTCACGCACAGTATCTCTTATTTCAGATTGTATAATGAATAGATTCTCACCTGTTTTTTCTGCTATATAATGGGCTAGGCTGGAATCAAAGACAGTGGTATTGTCTTCAAAATAGATATGCTCACTTGGAGGGAGAATTTTAGAAGATTCTGCATCCACAACAGCATGCTCCTTTTCAAGTCTAAAAATCCCAAAATCAGGAACTTCTACCCTTGGTTTTTGCTCCTGTAAATAACTGTATATGTAAAAAGCTAAATCCATACTAGATGCAAATTTAGGAAAAATTAAGATAACTTTATCAAAAATTTAATATTTAGTTTATTTAAAATGATGAATTTCGGATATTTTTAACAAAACCTCAAAAAAATAACAAAAAAAACATAAAAACATTTGGTTGTTTAAAAAATATTTAACACCTTTGCTCAATGGTTATTAAATTTTGTTAAAAATGAATGTGAAATTGAAAGTTCTAACAGCTGGTGTATTGTTCTTCACAGGACAAGCATTAGTTGCACAAGAAGTTAAGAAGGATACTACTTCTGGAAAAGAGAAAACAATAGATGAGGTAGTTTTAGTAGGTTTTGGTAGAAAGGTTGCTGTAAAAGAAGCTACAGGGTCTATAGGGAAAGTTGGAGGACAGGATATAGCAAATGTTGCATCGGCGTCTGTGGATAAGGCTTTTTCTGGAAAAGTAGCAGGTGTACAAGGGGGTATGAGTACAGGGCAGCCTGGGGGGGCAGCTGATTTGCGAATTAGAGGGGTTGCATCTATTAATGGTAGAAATAATCCAATTTATATTATAGATGGGGTAAGGGTAGCCCAAGGAGACCTTACATCAAATACTACTACGGCAAACATTTTGGCTAACTTTAATGAAGCGGATATAGAAAGTGTAACGGTTCTTAAAGACGCTGTTTCTACGGCTGTATATGGAGCAGATGCGGGAACAGGTGTGGTTATCATAACTACTAAATCAGGTAGAAAAGGAAAAGCTAGATTCTCTTTTAATAACGAAATGGGAGTAGCTTATAGAGCTGTTAAAGGGGAAGAAACACTTTCAACAGGTGAATGGTTGGATTTGTTATATGCTGGGTATCGTAATAGATTTCCAACATACACTTCGAATGATGCTCTTATAAGTGCATTGAATTCAAAAACTTTGGGGCGAAATGGAGCTGTGTTGCAATCAATTTATGATTCAAGATCTATCAATACAGATTGGAGAAAAGAAGCTGAAAAAACAGGTGGAGCATATTTTCATAAACTTAATTTCTCTGTATCTGGTGGAAATGATAAATTGACTTATTTCTCATCCATAGGGTATCTTGATCAAAATGGAGTAGTTAAGAATACTGGGTTTAATCGTATTTCGAATACAAACAAAATTAACTATAAAGCAACAGATAAATTAACTATTGCTACAGATTTGCAATTGTCATATGGAAAGACACAAACAGTAGGGCAGGAAACACAGTTTGCTAACCCTGTTTTTGGGGCATATTTCCTTCGACCAACAGATCCTGTGAGAAATGAAAATGGTTCTTATTATTTGGGAGGAAGTAATGGTAGATTATCTAACAACCTTTTTAATGTAGTAGCGTTACAAGACTTAAACTATATGACTGCAAAAACAGCGAGAGTTTTTGCGAATTTGCAGGTTGATTATAGCATCTTGAAGAACTTAAAGTATAAGTTTGTGTTTGCTCCAGAACTTATAAATATAGAAGAAGATAATTATTCAAGTCCTTTACATGGAGATGGTCGTAACTTAAATGGTTATGCGATTAGTTATGCTTCTAGATATTTTAACTTTAATGTGCAGAATATACTATCTTATGACTTCAAGATTGGTGATAGAAACAATTTTTCAGCTAGTTTAATACAAGAAGCTTATAGATCAGATAGAAGAACTATTGGAGGAAGAGGAGATGTTGTAGGTACTTCTCGTTTGGAGACATTGAATAACTTTGTTATTCCTCGTACTGCTTATGGAGTAAGATCTATCGATTCTAGAGGTGGATATGCAGTAACTTTACATTATGACTATGATAAATTAGTATTATTGGATGTATCAGGGAGACAAGATAGGCTTTCTAACTTCTGGGCAGATAATAAAACAGGATATTTCTGGTCTGCAGGTGTAGGGGTGGATTTAGCTAGATTGGAGGCTCTTAAAGATAATAATACAATATCTCAGTTGAAGTTTTCTGCATCTTATGGTAAAGTAGGAAATTTAGCAAATGTGTCTCCTTATGCTACTTATGTATATACAACAAATTACAATGATCTAGCAGCTGCATATCCATCAGGTGTAGATAATAAGGATCTTAAATGGGAAACATTGTCTCCATTTAATGCTGGTTTTGATTTAGGATTGTTTAATAATAGACTTAATCTTGGAGTTGCTTATTTCCATAAGATAACCAAAGATATGATATTTGATATTCCTTTATCTCCTGCTCAAGGGGCATACACTGGATCAAGCGGTAATCCAACCAAGTATATAAATATAGGGGAGATGAAAAATGCGGGGTTTGAGTTTACAGTAGATGCTAAAATTATCAAAAATGCTGGTAATGGATTTAATTGGGATATGGGTGTTAATTTGAGTACACTTAATAATTCTATTACTAAACTATATGGAGGTAAAGAAATCGTACTTAGTGAAACTAGAACTTTAAGAGAAGGAGAGGCTGCTAATGCATTTTATTTAAGAAAATGGGCAGGGGTAGATCCTACTAATGGTAACCCACTATGGTATAAAAATGGGGTAGATGGAGAAACAACATCTAACTATAATGAAGCGCAAAGAGCGGTTCAAGGTTCTCCTTTATCAACACTTTATGGAGGGGTTACTACAAAACTTTCATATAAAGGATTTTCTTTAGATGCACAATTGAGCTTTGGATTTGGTAATAAAGTATATGATTCTTATGCATATTTAGTGCAAAGTGATGGGTTGAGAACACATCTTTATCCAGGGTATAAGTCTCAATTAGATTATTGGACTCCAGAGAACCCTAATGCATTAAATCCTAAGCCTATTTATGGAAAAGGTAATAATTCGGCACACCAGCCTTCTACTAGATATTTGTATAAAGGAGATTATATGAGATTGAGAACTCTTAAACTTGCGTACAATATTAAATCTGAATTATTAGAAAGAACAGGTTTGAGAGGTTTGCAAATATATTTATTGGGAGATAATATTTGGACACATAATTTTGATAAAAACTTTAAGTATGATCCAGATTTGCAGGTGAATGGGTATGTTACATTCCAGATACCACCAATGAAAACATATAGTTTAGGAGTAAATATTAATTTTTAATAAAAGATAGAGATGAAGAAAATAATATATACTGCGTTAGTGGCAGTAGCAGTTAATGGATTGGTTTTAACATCTTGTAGTGATGACTTTACAGAAACAAGATTTTTTCAATCTGAACAAGCAGAACCTCTTACTTCAGTAGAACAGTTGGAGTCGTTTGTAAGAGGGACATATGCAAAGATGAGAAATACATACTATTTGGGATCTTTTTATAGAGCATATGCAGAAGTTAGATCGGATGAAATATATAATAATCTAGCAACAGATAGATTGACAACCTATACTGATTATACAATCAAGTCTTCTAGTTCTGAAGCGAGATCAACATGGAAAGCTCTTTATGGAGCAATTGCGGATGCTAATATTGTTATTAATACTTCTGAAAATCTTACTTGGGGTAAATCAAGTAATTCAGCGACTATTGCAAATAAAGTGAAAAATCTTAAAGGGCAAGCTTATGCAGCAAGAGCGTTGGCAACTTTTGATTTGCTTAGATTGTATGGTCAAAAATATTCAGGAGGAACTTTAGGTGTTGTGTTACCTACAGTTTATAATCCAAATGGAATGGCTGCAAGAGCAACAATCGCTGAAACAGAAGCTCAAATTGAAGCTGATTTTCAAGCTGCATTGAATAATATAGGTTCTACAACTGATACTTCAGATAAGACATTTATTTCACCTTTAGCTGTAAAAGCATTGATGACAAGGTATTATCTGTATAAAGGAGATTATGCAAGGGTAGCAACTCTTGTTTCAGAAATTCATACTTCGGGGAAATATAGTGTAGTCGCATCAGGAGATTTAGTAAGTTCTTTTGGTAAAGAAAATGCAGAAAATAGCATCTTTGAATTGGCTGTAGGTTTGAATGGAGCTTTAGGAGTAAATGCTTACGATTATTTATTGAACCCAGATGGTTATGGTCAGTTACAAGTGTTGTCTTCAGCAAAGGCATTATATGCTACAGGAGATGCAAGGCTTAATCTTTTTAAAGATGGAGAAGGAAATGATACGAACTTTTTGGTTCAAAAATTCCCAAGCGTAAAAGGAATAGGTAACATCAGGGTTATCAGATATGAAGAGGTTCTTCTTAATGGAGCAGAAGCAGCATTACAGACTGGGAACACAGCAACTGCTTTAGTATATTATAACTTGATAAGACAAAATAGAGGATTAGCGGCTGCTACTTCATTGACATTAAGTGATATAAAAAACGAAAGAGTGAGAGAGTTAATAGGGGAAGGATTCAGATATTGGGATTTACTTAGATGGGGAGATGCTATACCTTATTATAATAGTAGCGGGGTTCTAGAAAGTAGTAGAAATGTAGGTGATCAGCTTTTAGCAATGCCTATACCAGATACAGAAACGAATGTTAGTGGAACTCTAGTAGTATCCAACCCTGGATATGATAATTAATAATATCTAAATTATTATATTTGTACCTCATAAAAACTTTATGAGGTACATTTTTTTTATATTAGTATTGCTGGGAAGCCTTTTAAAGGCGCAGACAGATGATTTGCCAGTGAGTGATTCCGTTGTGGTGGACAATGGAGAGAAGGATTCTATACAGATTTTTAGCCCAACGATTGATGACTATCAGTTTTTCACACAGTTTTCTCAGCGAAAAGCGTTTGATACTGTTTTTACTATTGGGAAATCTTACCAATTTACTCAGTATAATAATAGAGATAATTTTGGGAAAATCCAGTTTGCGAATATTGGAGAAGGGTTTCAGAATTTGGTTTATAGGACTGATGCAGAGCAGGATTTAGCATTGCTGCCTACAAGAAAATCGTTCTTTATACTGGGAATTAAGGATATAAAATATTACGATGTGAAAAGTCCCACTACGGCATTCTATTATCATAATGGGATGAGCAGTGGCGGAACTCTGCAAACTACTTATACTCAGAATATTGGCAAAAGGTTTAATTTTGCGATAGAGTATATGGGATTGCGGTCAGAGGGGCTGTATCAGAGGGAAATAGCATCTTCTAATAATACTATTTTCTCTGCACATTATCTTTCTAAAAAATCTAAATATGAGGCGTTTGCGCATTTTATTCATCAGAATATTTCTAATGAAGAGAATGGCGGAATTGCTAATTTGGAGAATTTTACAAGTGGAGATTCTCGGTTTAACAGCAGGAAAAACCTTGCGGTAAACTTGCATAATACCTACACCAGAATGGCGGTAAGGAGGTTTTATTTCAGTCATTATTTTGCGCCTTTCGATTTGGAGAAATTTCCTTTTAAGCTGAGCCATACGATTTTTTATCAAACCAATAAATATTTCTACACGCAGGATGGCACAGAGAACTATTATTCATCCTCGTTAATTACGGATTATCCTACCAATAATAAGAGGAAATCAACTAAATTCAGCAATACGGTGAGCTTACTTTTTGATAATGAAGCTTTTAGAGCAGAAGCGGGAGTTCGTTATCAAAAAATCAGTTATAGGTCGTTTTATCCGTTGATAATCAGTGGAGTGCAAGAAGATTCTAAATTTCAGGAAAATCGCTTAGGTTTGGTAGGAAATCTTAAAATAAAACTTTGGGATAAAATCAATCTAAATTCGGATTTGGAAATTTCTAACGGAAAAGCTTTTGGAAATTATCTAAATTCAGAAAATCATTTGACTTTTGAGCCTATTGAGGGTTATTCCATCAGCGGGCATGTGAAGTTCAAATCGGCCGCTCCATCGTTCAATTACTTGATGAACACTTCTTTTTATCAAGATTATAATTTTAAATATTCTGATTTTAAGAACCAAAATGTTTTGGAAATAGGAGCGGATTTAAATCTTAAATGGTTTGATACTAAGCTGTTTGCGAACTATTTTAGAATAGGGCAGCTGGCGTATTTTGATTCTTCGGCGATGCCTCAGCAGAGCACTTCATCGGTGAATATATCGCAGGTAGGAGGAGAGGCTACATTTACTTATCGTAAATTTAATTTTAACGCTAAAGTGTTGGTTCAGAATGTTTTAAGTAATAAAGATTTGCTTCCGTTGCCAGAGTTTATAGGTAGAGCCAATGTTTATTATCAATCCAAAATATTCAAAAAAGCGGCAGAAATTCAGACGGGAATCAAGGCATATTATTTCTCAAAATTCGCTTCTCAGCGGTATTTTCCGATACTTAATGAATTTATCCTGCCTTCCACAGATTCGCATTCCATCGGAGGAAGACCATTGGTGGATGTTTATTTTAATATGAAAGTAAAACGGATGATGATTTACGCTGAAGCACAACATCTTAACACTACTTTCATGAAAAATCAGTCCTACGCAGCGCCGTTTTATCCAGTGGCGGATTTTAGGCTGAATTTAGGTTTGGTATGGTATTTATTCCACTAAAATAAAGGTAAAATGAACAAAAAGGAGATATTTTTAAAAGACATATACAGCATTCCCAGCCTTATTAAGGATTTTTTCGCAGATGAGGAATATGCTTCACATAGATTTTCTTTGGAAAATGTCCAGAAACAGGTGGAGTTTAAGGAAAAAAGTTATTCCAAAGAGCAGAGAAAAATTCTTTGTGAGGTTTTGGAAAAACAATTAGGAAATCTGCAATTATCTGATAAACAGAAAGAAAATCTGCAAGCTCTTTCGCAGGAGAATACCTTTACCATCGTTACAGGGCATCAGCTGAATCTATTCACAGGGCCTGCGTTTTTCGTTTATAAAATTTTGCAGACGATAAAAACGACAGATTTTCTGAACCAAAATATTCAAGGGAAAAAATTCGTTCCTATATTTTGGATGGCTACGGAAGACCACGATTTTGAGGAAATAAATCATTTTAAAACTCAAAATCACATTTATAGCATCGATGGGAAATCAGGAGGAGCAGTTGGTAGAATAAAGGTTGAGAAAAACAATTTCATAGAAGAATTTGAAAAAGAATTTAAATATAATGATTTTGGTAAGGAGCTGATAGACTGGATGAAAGAGGCTTATGCAGAGGGAAATACACTGGCAAAAGCTACCAAAACGCTGGTGAATAAACTCTTTGCTGACCGAGGGCTGCTGATGATAGATGGAGATGACCGAGGGCTGAAAGAGCAAATAAAAGGGATTTTTGCTGATGAATTGAAAAATAATTCACTGAAAAAAGAAACGCACCAATCCGTAGAAAATCTGACAAAAAAATATGGAAAAGTGCAGGTGAACCCAAGGGAAATCAATTTGTTTTATCTTTCTGAAACTCGGGACAGAATAGAGTTTGATGGAGAAAAATATCATGTGGTGGATAGGGATATTTTTTTCACAGAGGAGGAAATTTTAGCGGAACTGGAAAATTATACAGAAAAATTCAGCCCAAATGCAGTGATGCGCCCTGTTTATCAGGAAAAAATACTTCCCAATATAGCCTATATAGGCGGAAATGCAGAGGTTATGTATTGGCTGGAACTGAAAGAATATTTCCGACGTGTGCAAGTTCCTTTTCCGATTTTAATTCCGAGAAATTCAATGCTTTTCTTGACTGAAAAAACAGCAAATAAAATCCAGAAAATGGGGCTTGGGATAGATGAATTTTTCATGGATTATGCGGAGATTATCAAGGAAAAATTGCTTTTTGAGTCAGAGCTTTTGGAGATTCTTACAGAAAAAGAAGAGGAACTGAAGAAATCTTTCGGGCTGTTGAAAGAAAAATCTTCACTTACGGATAAGACTTTTAGAAATTTGGTGGAAGCGGAGGAAACTCGCCAGTTGAAATCTTATAACCGAATGAAAAAGAGACTTTTGCGAGCAGAAAAAATAAAACAATATGAAAAATATATGCAACTAAGACAGCTGTATTTAGATGTTCATCCTAATGCTGTTTGGCAGGAGAGAGTGCTGAATTTCAGTGTGTTTTATGCACAGAAGGGAAGAGTGTGGATAGAGGAATGCTATCAAAAAATGGATGTGGAAAACTCGGTGCTAATTATTTCGTGCATTTAATTATAAAGATGTATTTTTGTGGTCTAATTGTTATATAACAACAATACTTAAAATCAGATGAAAAAAATATTTTTAACCATACTAGGAACAGCATTTGCGGTATTATCTGGGCAGCAGAAGAAGCATACTGTGGTGGCTAAAGAAAATCCCACTACTATTGCTAAAAAATATGGTGTCAGCGTAGATGAACTTATCAAGCAAAATCCTAAAATAAAGGATGGAAAAATAGATATAGGAGATGTTTTGATTATTCCTAATAAGCAAAAAAACACTCAAAAAACAGAAGAGAAAAAGGAGGAAAAAAAGGAAGATAAAAAGTCTACTGAAAAGAAATCCAATCAGAAATTGGGTAAAATTTATCTTCAGCCAAAACAGACTATTTACGGTATAACCAGACAATACAAAATCTCTGAAGAAGAACTGAGAAGGCTGAATCCTAATTTGGAAAGTCATATGAAAGTGGGCGAGGCACTTGTACTGCCAGAAGATAAAATCAGAAAGTATGGCGATAAAGCCGCTCAGCAGGAGGTGGTAGATACGCCTAAAAAGGATAGAGAGGAGGAGAAAAAAACTCAAATGTTGGCTTCAGAAGATGGAGCGTATGTGGTTCAGCCAAAAGATACATATTACGGAATTACAAGGAAGTTTAATATTTCGCAGAGTGAGTTGTTTGCATTAAATTCAGGATTGGAGCAGAGAGGACTTAGGTCTGGAGATGTTATCATAGTGAAAAATACAGCATCTTCTAAAAATGTAGCGACGAATACGAAAGAAACTTCTGAGAAAAATACAAAACCTAAAGAGGAAAAAAATACGCCTCCAAAAGAGGTGAAAACCAAAACTTATTCTGTAGAGGAATATGTAACTCACGAGGTTAAAAAAGGCGAAAGTGCATTTGGGATTGTGAATAAATATAATATCACATATGACCAGCTTGCCGAAATGAACGGAGGACTTCCTAATGGAATAAAGCAAGGAATGGTGCTGAATATCAAGAAGGTGAATAGACAATATGTAAAAGCTGATGATGATGTATTTAGTATTGCTTTGATTTTGCCTTTTGGGTTTGATACTAATGACACTAAATATAGAACGCTTTCTGCGGACTTCCTAATCGGTGCTAAACTTGCTGCACAACGAGGAATGAGAGATGGTAAAAAAGTAAGTATCAATGTGATAGATGCTGAAAATGAGAATTCTTTCAAGAATAATTTGGCGCAGATTAACAAGACCAATACAGATTTGATTATAGGGCCATTCTTTAAGTCAAATGTGATAGAAGTTCTTGAATATGTGAAGAATGAAAAAATTCCTGTGGTGGCTCCATTTGCCCATACAGAGGAGATGTATAAATACAATAATTTGGTGATTGTAGAGCCAGGGAATAGAGTGTATGCAGAGAGAATCGTTCGTGAGGTCAAAAATGCTCATTCAAAAGAAAAAGTATTTATTGTAGGTGAAGAAAATAATCCAGAAGTTATTTTCCTTAAAGAGCAGTTAGCAAAAGAGCTGTCTAAAACTGAAATTTCGGTGGTTAGTTCTCCATCTGGAATAGAACTGGAGCAGAATATGGTAACAGGACAAAGCCTGCCAGCGGTAGTTATTTTAGCAAATGATAATAATGCTGTGGGAGCAGGATTTGCGAAGAAAATAATAGAACTAGGCAAACAAACAGAAGGAATCAAGGCGTTTAGTATGTATTATCACCCTGATTTTGAGAAGAATGTAGATCCTTTAAGTAAAGCCAATTTGGTTTATTTGATGGATAGAAAAATAAATACAGATGGAGATTTTGAGAAGGAAGTTTTGGCTGAGTTTAAAAAAGAATATTGTAGAACACCATCCAAATATACCATTATAGGTTTTGATGTGGTTAGTGATATGTTGGCAAGGGAATCAAAAGGCGAAGTCCTAAGAAATATGAGTAAGGTTCAGACTCAGTTGGCTACCAAGTTTGAGTATATCCGAAACAAAAAGAATGGGGCTTTTGTGAATACTGGATTTAGAGTAGTGAGGTTGGTTCCTTAGTTTTTTAATAATAAAATAGATTTAGATTTTTCAAAAATATGAAAGCATTAGTGTTTCCTGGACAAGGATCTCAGTTTGTGGGGATGGGTAAGGATCTTTATGATTACCGTAAGGAGATTAGAGATTTGATGAATTCTGCTAATGATATATTGGGATTTGATATTTTGTCAGTGATGTTTGATGGGACAGAAGAGGATTTAAAGAAAACCAAAATAACTCAGCCAGCTATATTTATTCATTCTGTAGCTATTGTAAAGGCAATCGATACAATAGGTGCGGGAATGGTGGCAGGACACTCTTTGGGTGAGTTCTCTGCTTTGGTAGCGAATGGAGTTTTATCGTTTAAAGATGGGCTGGAGCTGGTTTATCAAAGAGCTTTGGCTATGCAGGAGGCTTGTGATATCAATCCTTCCTCTATGGCGGCGGTGCTTGGGCTAGATGATGATAAAGTAGAAAAAATTTGTGCAGAGATAGATGGACTGGTAGTTCCTGCAAACTATAACTGCCCTGGGCAATTGGTAATTTCTGGTGAAACACCAGCAGTGGAAAAGGCGTGCGAAGCCCTAAAAGCAGCTGGTGCGAAAAGAGCCCTTTTATTACCTGTGAATGGAGCTTTTCACTCTCCTTTGATGCAGCCAGCGCAAGAAAAATTAGCACAAGCAATAGAAGGAGTTAAGTTTAATAACCCTATTCTTCCGATTTATCAGAATGTAACAACGACTCCTGTGACAGACCCAGAGGAAATAAAAAAGAATCTGATAGCACAGTTGACAGGTCCTGTAAAATGGACACAAACGATACAAAATATGGTAAAAGATGGCGCTGACCATTTTGTGGAAGTGGGACCAGGGAAAACATTACAAGGATTGATAAAGAAAATATCGCCTAGTATTATGGTTTCATCAGGGATATAACGGATTTTGTAATCTGTAAAAAATATTGCTATTCTTGGATATTCCGAGGATAGCAATTTGTTTATAAATATTATTTACCTTTGTTTTATGGAAAGTTTTTTTTCACACGGCAAACTACTTCTCACTTCAGAATATTTCGTGCTGGATGGAGCAACAGCATTGGCTGTTCCTACCAAATCAGGACAAAATCTCTGTGTAGAAGAAAAAAATGATGGCAAGGCTCTTGTTTTTTGGGAGGCTTATCATAGCGGGCAGCTTTGGATGAGTGCAGAAATTGATTATCTCAATTGGAGAATTATAAAAACTAATCTTCCCGAAAATGCTGAATTCATTATGAATGTTCTTAGAAATATTCAAAGCCTTTCATCATCTCATTTACAAGATAAGAAATCCTATTTCATCAAGACCAATCTAGAATTTCCTGCTAATTTCGGCTGGGGGAGTAGTTCTACGCTGATGGCAAATCTTGCCAAATGGGCTGGGGTAAATGCTTTTGAGCTGAATGAAATTTCCCTTGGTGGAAGCGGTTATGATATAGCGGTAGCAATGGAGGGAACGCCTATTTTGTATCAGTTAAATTGGAAAAATAGAGAGATAAAACAAGTGGATTTTAATCCAGAATTTAAGGAAGAATTGATATTTGTCCATCTCAATCAAAAACAAGACAGCCGTGAAGGCATAAAACTTTATAAATCCAAACCCAAATCAAAGGAAATAGTTGGTGAGTTTTCGGATTTGACGGAAAAAGTTTTGTACTGTAAAAACATCGATGAATTTTCTGATTTAATGGAAATTCACGAAAAAAAAGTTTCAGAATTTTTGGGACTTACTAAAGTCAAACAGCAGTATTTCCCTGACTGCCCCGTTTTTGTGAAAAGCCTTGGGGCGTGGGGAGGAGATTTTGTGATGACAAGGAAATTTCAAGGATATGAAAACTTTTTTCACGGATATGGGTTTCATACTTTTTTTGACTGGAACGAAATAATTAAGTAAAACTGAGCTAAATCATAGGAAATACTTAAAAATATCAATACATTTGCGTATAGTTAATTTATATAAAATATTTAACATGGAACAGATTAAAAACTATTTAGAAAAACATGGAATTAAGGGAGTTAAGGAGATTGTGTATAATCCTACCTACGAACAACTTTTCCAAGATGAAATGTCGCCAGAAAACGAAGGTTTTGAGAAAGGAATTTTAACAAATTCAGGTGCTGTTGCTGTGAAGACAGGTGTTTTCACAGGGCGTTCGCCAAAGGATAGATACATCGTAAAAGACCAAACTACGGAAAATACGATTTGGTGGGATGGTAAAATAAACTTGCCTACGACGCCTGAGATTTTTGGTGATTTAAAGAAAATAGTAACTGATTCCTTTGAAAATAAAAAAATCTATGTGGTGGATACTTTCTGCGGGACCAATCCAGACACGAGACTGAAAGTGAGATTCGTGATGGAGGTGGCTTGGCAGGCGCATTTCGTTACCAATATGTTTATCCGCCCTTCTCACTATGATTTGGAACATTACGGAGAGCCAGATTTCTTGGTAATCAATGGTTCTAAGGTGACTAACCCGAACTGGAAAGAACAAGGGCTTAATTCAGAGAACTTTGTGATGTTTAACCTTACAGAAAAAACTCAGATTATCGGAGGAACTTGGTACGGAGGCGAGATGAAAAAGGGAATGTTCTCTATGATGAACTACTACCTTCCACTGAAAGGGATGGCATCTATGCACTGTTCTGCTAATGTGGGCGAAAAAGGCGATGTAGCAGTGTTTTTCGGGCTTTCTGGAACAGGAAAAACTACGCTTTCTGCTGACCCTAAGAGATGCCTTATCGGTGATGATGAGCACGGTTGGGATAACAATGGCGTGTTCAACTACGAGGGAGGCTGTTATGCGAAGGTAATAGACCTTTCTGCTGAAAAAGAACCAGATATTTTTGGGGCGATAAAAAGAGATGCACTTCTTGAAAATGTAGTGGTAAAGGATAACGGCGAGGTGGACTACAGCGATGGTTCTATCACGGAAAACACCAGAGTTTCTTACCCTATCTATCACATTAGTAAGATTGTTTTACCATCAAAAGCAGGACACGCGAAGAAAGTTATTTATCTTTCTGCTGATGCATTTGGGGTGCTTCCTCCTGTTTCTATCCTTACAGATGAACAGGCACAATATCACTTCCTATGTGGATACACTTCTAAAATGGCAGGAACGGAGAGAGGCGTTACAGAGCCGTTGCCATCTTTCTCACCAGCGTTCGGAGAGGCATTTTTATCGCTTCACCCTACGATGTATTCTAAAACTTTAGTTTCTAAAATGAAAGAACATGGAGCAAAAGCTTATTTAGTAAATACAGGCTGGAATGGAACAGGGAAAAGAATTTCGCTGAAAGATACCAGAGCTATCATAGATGCTATTTTAGATGGTTCTATCGATAAAGCGGAAACGAATAAAATCCCAATTTTAGGACTTACTTTCCCAACAGCATTGCCGAATGTTCCTTCTGAAATTCTTGACCCAAGAGACACTTACGCTGATGCATCTCAGTGGGAAACTAAGGCTAAAGATTTAGCAGGAAAGTATATCAAATACTTTGAACAATATACAGACACAGAAGAAGGAAAAGCATTAGTAAATGCAGGTCCGAAATTATAATAACAAAATAAACCTTCTCAAATTTGGGAAGGTTTGTTTTATTTACAACTTAAATATTTATTGGATATGAAAAAGAAAAGTATATTTTCAGTGGTGGGAATGCTTTTTGGGATGGGCTTTTCCGTTGTAGATGGAGTAGTTTCCTATACAGATACAGCTTTATTAGAAGAACCACTCAGCGGAATGATAGCCAATATTCTATCATCTGAAATATTCATTAAACATTTCTTAATTTATTCACTTATGGGACTTGTGGCTGGTTTTGTTTTTGGTCTTTTTATGGAGAAAATATTTAAGTAAAAAAAATCCTAACTTTTCGTTTTGCTGTCCATCACTATCGTTACAGGGCCGTCATTGAGGAGAGAGACTTTCATATCTGCGCCGAAAATTCCACTCTCGGTTTTTAAACCTGATTTCTTGATGAGGCCTTTGAAGTACTCAAACAGAGGAACAGCTTTTTCTGGTCTTGCGGCTTTTATAAAAGATGGACGATTTCCTTTTTTGTAATCGGCAAGCAGCGTGAACTGGCTTACACACAGTATTTCTCCACTTATATCTTTTACCGAGAGATTCATTTTCCCTTCCTTATCACTGAAAATCCTCAAATCAACGATTTTCTTTGCGAGCCATTCTGCATCTTCTTGATTGTCTTCTTCTTCCACGCCTACAAGTAGCAAAAGCCCTTTGGAGATTTCGCCTGTGATTTCGTTATTTACTTTTACAGAAGCTTCTGATACTCTTTGGATTACGATTTTCATAGGTTTAATAATGGATTAAAAGATCACCCGTAGCGGCATTGTAACTATAATCATAAGATTTAGGAGGAAGTCCAGTTCCTTTTATAGGTGTTCCATCTTGTAAAATCCATTCGGCGCCGTCTTTTGGGCAGACGATTTTGATTCTGTCTTGAACTATCAGCGTAGTATTCGTATCAGGGCAGAGGTGTGGCGCATTTCGGTCATACACCTTGAAGCCAGTTCCTGTTTTTACTAAAATCAGTCCGCGCGTACCGCTCTGCTGTTCATTGATGTAAATCCAGCCTTTCGTATTCAAATCAATAGCATAAGCAGGAAGGTTAAGATTCAGCTGAACATTGATAATCTGGCTGGGAAAGCAGCTCACGGTCTCGGCTCTACTTTCACAGGAAATAACAAGGGATAACAAACTGAAAACTAATAAAATAAAAAAGGCTTTTAATACGCTAAATATTTTCATAATAAGAAAATTTTTTTTATCTTTGTCCAAGTAAAGTTAGTTAAAATTTAAAAGTATCCGGCAAAGGTCGGATATTTTATTATTTATTTAACACAAATAAAAGAAAAAAATCATGAATTATGTTACAAAAGAGGGCTTAGCAAAAATGAAGGCCGAGCTAGAGCAGTTGGAATCAATAGAGAGACCAAAAATCACTCAACAGATTGCAGAAGCAAGAGACAAAGGAGACCTTTCTGAAAATGCTGAGTATGATGCAGCAAAGGAAGCGCAAGGGCTTTTGGAGCTCAAAATATCCAAATTACAGGATATAATAGCAAATTCTAAAATCATAGAAGAAAACCAGATAGACACTTCTAAAGTATCTATCCTTACCACTGTAAGACTAAAAAATAACACGACTAAAGCCGAGCAGAAATTCACATTAGTTCCTGATAATGAGAGTGATCTGAAGGCTAATAAAATATCTGTCAATACTCCTATTGCCAAAGGGCTTTTAGGGAAGGCTGTTGGCGAAGTAGCAGAAATAGTGCTTCCTAATGGGAACAAACTTTCGTTTGAAGTTTTAGAAATTACGATTTAGTCTTTTAGCTAAATTAAATAAACAAATAGTAAAACCTTAATACTCAATAAAATGGCTTCAATTTTCACAAAAATAATCAATGGCGAAATTCCGTGCTACAAGATAGCAGAGGACGAGCATCATTTGGCGTTTTTAGATATCATGCCGATAGCCAAAGGGCATACATTGGTAATTCCTAAAAAAGAAGTGGATTTTATTTTTGATATGGAAGCAGAGGAGCATAAAAGGCTCTGGGCATTCGCGCAAGAAGTAGCTAAAAAGGTAAAGGCTGCGATTCCGTGTGTGAAAGTGGGCGTAGCTGTAGTAGGGCTAGAAGTTCCGCACACACATATTCACCTCGTTCCTATCAATGAAATCAAAGATTTGAATTTTACTAATGAAAAACTGAGATTCACAGAAGAGGAATTCAGAGAAATTCAAAAAGCAATAATAGGGCAATAATCACTAAAATTACAAACTTCAATAAATTCTTATTGGAGTTTATTTATTCATAAAAACAAAAAAGAATTAGATGAATCCTAACCAATGTTCCTTTTGTGGAAGAAATAAGAATGAGGTATCTGTTTTGGTCTCTGGTCAGAATGGGTTTATTTGCAACTACTGTATAGAGCAGGCTCACACCATAGTGAAAGAGACTGACGAGCAAGAAAATAAAAATCATTCATCTGTAAAAACTTCGGCTCAGCTAAAGAAACCGAGAGAAATCAAGGAATTTTTGGATGAATATGTAATAGGGCAGGACCAAGCGAAAAAACAGCTTTCGATAGCGGTTTATAATCATTACAAAAGACTGGCTCACAATGCAGATGAAAATAAATCTGTAGAGATAGAGAAATCTAACATCATCATGGTGGGAGAGACAGGAACAGGAAAAACGCTCTTGGCTAAAACTATCGCCAGACAGCTGGAAGTTCCTTTCTGTATCGTAGATGCTACGGTTCTTACAGAGGCGGGCTATGTAGGGGAAGATGTGGAAAGTATTCTGTCCAGACTGCTGATGGTGTCTGACTATGATGTGGAAAAAGCCGAAAGAGGCATCGTTTTTATAGATGAAATAGATAAAATCGCTAGAAAATCAGACAACCCGAGTTTGACTCGTGATGTATCTGGGGAAGGCGTTCAGCAGGGACTTTTGAAACTTTTGGAGGGAAGCATCGTAAATGTGCCGCCACAAGGAGGGAGAAAGCACCCAGACCAAAAATACATTCAGGTAAATACTCAGAACATCCTATTCATCGCAGGAGGAGCGTTTGATGGTATCAAAGAAATCATTGAACGAAGAATGAACAAGCAGGCGATAGGTTTCAGCTCGGAGAAGACGAATAAGGTGGAAGATGATTCCTATATTTTAGACAAATTGGATGCTACGGATTTGAGGAATTTTGGTCTTATCCCAGAACTTTTGGGGCGTTTTCCTATCGTGACTCATTTGGATAAACTAGATGAAGCAACTATGCTGAGAATCCTAAGCGAGCCTAAAAACTCCATTATCAACCAGTTTATAGAACTATTCAGACTAGATGGAGTGGAGCTGAGTTTCACCGAAGGCGCTTTACAAAAAATAGTAAAAGAAACGATGGAAAAAGGTTTGGGAGCGAGAGGACTGAGAGGAACAACCGAAAAAGTTTTGGAAAAATACATGTATGACATAGACCGGCTCGGAGGTTCATTGGTCATAGATGAAAGCAAAATAGAATTTTAATATTCAAATATTTAAAAACAAAAAGCAGGAAATATTTCCTGCTTTTTTTATTATTAAATCTTACTAAGTAAGTTTCTGAAATTCACCTTGTTGTCTATGATTTGTCTCAGTTTAGAAACCGCTACACGCTCCTGCTCCATAGTATCGCGGTGTCTTATCGTTACCGTGTGGTCAGTCAGGGTGTCATGGTCTATGGTAATACAGAAAGGCGTTCCTATGGCATCCTGTCTTCTGTATCGCTTACCAATGCTGTCTTTGTCTTCATAGATAAGATTGAAATCATATTTCAAATCATTGAATATTTTTTCCGCATATTCTCCCATTCCATCTTTTTTCATCAGCGGTAAGATAGCTGCTTTTACAGGGGCTAGGGCAGGCGGCAAGGACAATACCGTTCTCTCTGAACCATCTTCTAAAACTTCATCTTTCAGGCAGTGAGAGAATAGAGCTAAGAACAATCGGTCTAATCCTACTGAAGTTTCCACCACATACGGAACATAGCTTTCGTTTCTTTCTGGGTCAAAATATTGTAATTTTTTCCCTGAATATCTTTCGTGAGCAGAAAGGTCAAAATCCGTTCTGGAATGAATTCCTTCCAATTCTTTAAACCCAAATGGGAATCTGAATTCTATATCTGCCGCTGCATTGGCATAGTGAGCCAGTTTTTCGTGGTCGTGGAATTTGTAGTTTTCTTCACCAAGACCAAGGGCAAGGTGCCAGTTTAGTCTCTTTTGTTTCCATTCTTCATAGAATTTTAGTTCCGTTCCTGGCGGTACGAAAAACTGCATTTCCATTTGTTCAAATTCTCTCATTCTGAAAATAAACTGTCTCGCAACAATCTCATTTCTAAACGCTTTACCAATCTGTGCAATCCCGAAAGGAAGTTTGTGGCGTGAAGTTTTCTGAACATTGAGGTAATTCACAAAAATCCCTTGCGCTGTTTCTGGACGAAGGTAAAGGTCCATCGCGTTTTCGGCAGCAGCACCTAATTTAGTCCCGAACATCAGGTTAAACTGTCTTACTTCTGTCCAGTTTTTGGAGCCTGTGTCTGGGTCAGCTATTTCCAGCTCTTCTATCAGGGCTTTTACATCAGCAAGGTCGTTATTGTCCAGCGATTTAGCCATTCGGGAAAGAATGGTTTTTTGTTTTTCGCGGTATTCTAATACTTTTGGATTAGTGGAAACGAATTGCGTCTCATCAAAAGCCTCACCGAAGCGTTTTTTAGCCTTTTCTATTTCTTTTTGGGCTTTGTCTTCTAGTTTGGCGCAGTAGTCTTCTATCAAGACATCGGCGCGAAAACGCTTTTTGCTGTCTTTGTTGTCTATCAGTGGGTCGTTGAAGGCATCCACATGCCCGCTCGCTTTCCAAATGGTAGGGTGCATAAAGATAGCACTGTCCAGCCCTACAATGTTTTCATTGAGTTGAATCATCGCTTTCCACCAATATTGTTTGATGTTGTTTTTAAGTTCTATACCATTTTGTCCGTAGTCGTATATTGCAGAAAGTCCGTCATAAATCTCACTGGAAGGGAAAATAAATCCGTACTCCTTGGCGTGAGAAATCACTTTCTTAAAAACATCTTCTTGCTTTGCCATCGTTAAAAAATTTATGCAAAAATAAGGATTTTAGTTTAATATTCTATACAAAAAAACACCCTCTGAATGGAGAGTGTTTTTTATTTTCAATGTTTTTTATTCTAATTTTTGTAGGAAATTTTGTAATTGGGTCGCATAAGTTGTATTACTATTTCCTATTCCTTCAGCAGAACCTCCTTGATTAAAGTTAAGCTCTGTGAAATTAACAGCATCTCTTTTACCTACCAATAAAGTAATTACCCAAGTACCATTTACTACATTTCCAGCACTAGTACTTCCTAAAGAAAATTCATAGGATCCTATGTTAGGATAATCTGCATATATTTCCCAGTTATTAGTAAGTTGGGTTTTCTTTAATAGTACTGTAGCAGGGGCAGTTGTAACACCATACTTACCACCACCGAAATCTACACTAGGAATAACCCCATTACCAGCTCTCATCATTACTATTTTACCAGCTCCAGGATCTGGCATTTTGAATATAGCATTCATAATGGCTACAGCATATTTTTTATAATCAATTCCTGTATCAAACTTTCTAATATAGTCTCCATTTACATTACTAATAGTAAGGGTAAGGATACTCATATTATTGATAGGAAGTCCTTTGTATACATCTCCTACTTTATCTACTACAAGAGGTCTATAATCTGTGTAGTTGGTAGAATTTGCTGTATTTCCACCTAAGTCAGCATCCATATCAGAATCAACATTCTTGCTATATATAGGTGCATCTACCAGCCTAAGAAGAGGTTTTCCATCATTAGCAGTAGAGTTTTTTATAGTTAGTGTTCTTGTAGGAATAGTGGTATTGATTCCTACTTTTTGTCCTGTTTTACCAGCAGCTTTTGTTTCATTAATAACTTGGGCATTTATGGATATCCCTCCTAAAAATAAACCTAATAGTAAAATTCTATGTGTCATAAGTGTAAATTTTAGGCGACAAATATACAATAAAAAATTTAAATGAAAAATTGAATACATAAACTATATCAATAGTTATCATTGATAAAATTTAAGGAAGTATTATTTTTGGATTTTTTTCATCATCTTCTCCACGAAGAGATAGGCAGCAGGACAGATGATGGTGTTCTTAATCGTGAGATGATTGATTTGGTAGATTTTCTTGCGGTCGGTATGTGGATATTCGCGGCAGGCTTTCGGGCGTATATCGTAGATAAGGCAGGTGTTATCCTCTGCGAGAAAAGGGCAGGGCAGGCATTGCAGTACCTTGTCATTGTCCTCATCTACGCGAAGATATTTCTTCTCAAAATCAGCAAGAGAAAGGCGTAAATGTTTAGAAATCCGTTCGATGTCTTTTTCTGTAAAGAGCGGCCCTGTGGTTTTACAGCAGTTGGCACAGCTCAGACAATCTATCTCATCGAAAACTTCTTCGTGAGTTTCCAAAGTGATGTAGTCCAAGTTCTTAGGCGGTTTCTTTTTCAGACTGTCTAAGAATTTTTTATGCTCTTTTTGTTTGGCTTGTGCCTGTTTTTTATAAAAATCTAAATCCAATTTCAGCTCATTATTTCCGCAAAAATACACAAAAAAATCTACGAGAAAATTTCCCGTAGATTTTTATATTTATCATGAAAAAACTATTTCACGATTGTCATTTCATCGATGAGGTGTTTAGCACCAGCGTATTTGTCAATTACCCAAAGCACAAAACGAGCATCTACATTGATGGTTCTTTGTAGAGCTGGTTCGAAAACAATATCTCCACTCAGCGCCTCGCTGTTTCCATCGAAAGCAAGACCGATAAGGTGTCCTTCAGCATTGATGATAGGCGAACCAGAGTTTCCTCCTGTGATATCATTATTAGAAAGGAAGTTCACTGGAAGGTATCCTTTTTTGTCTTTGTATTGTCCGTAGTCTTTCTTTTTATAAAGGTCAAGAAGTCTTTGCGGAAGGTCAAATTCCTCATCACCTTTTTTGTATTTAGCTACCATTCCTGTAAGGTCTGTGTAGTAGTTGTCTTTCACGCCGTGGTATTTTCTGTCTTTTCTGAAAGGCAGTTTATCCACAGAACCATAAGTAAGTCTCATAGTAGAGTTAGCATCAGGGTAGAATTTCTTGTTAGGGTGAGATTTTCTAAGTCCGTCCAAGAAAAGTCTTGTGTTTTCTGCGAATTTCTCTTCATCTTGGTTGTGTTTATTTGCATTCATCTGAGCTTCAGTTACTAAAATAGAAGAGAACTGATATAATGGGTCTTCCTCTAATTTTTGTTTTTTAGGATTGTTGATGAAGTTCAAAACATTTTCCTTAGAAGCAAAAATACCATTAAGAGAAATTTCATTTGGATTACTAAATCTGATGATAGGCAGCTGGTGTTTCGCATCTACTTTGTTTTTATAAAGTGTAAGCAGTGTCACGAAAAGGTCAGCTTCTACTTGTGGATGAAAGTCTTCGTAGATGCTTTCCACTTCTTTGATTAGTTTTGCTTTCATAGCAGCCTGTCCGTTAGTATCTTGGTCAGCATAAACAGCCAATTTGTTTCCTAATACATATGGCATATTGATGTAAGCTGCTCTTCTGCTCATCAGTCTTAGATAGTTCAGCTCTACATTTCTTTCGTTAGTTTTTGTGTAGTATTCTTCTATTTCTTTTAGAACATTACCATAGGTTGCTTTGTTTTCTGGCTTATCAGCCCACGCTTGGAATACTTTTTCCAAATCTTGTTTCGCGTTGATAGTTTTGTTTTTCAAAACAGCTTCTATCGTTCCAGCTCTATTTTTCCAGTAGTTAGCCGTGCTGGAATAAGAACTTGCGTAGTCCAAACGGATAGCTTGGTCTTTGTCCATGTATTTTTTCATCACATCCATAGCTGCTTTAGAAGCATCTACCCAAGCTGGATAATCCTTGGTAATCAATTGGTTGATTCCATAAGAAGTCAAATATCTGTTCGTTCTCCCTGGGTATCCCATAATCATTGTGAAATCATTAGGTTTGATACCTTTTAGAGAAACAGGCAAGTGGTGTTTAGGTTTTAGTGGAACATTGTTTGGAGAGTATTCTGCTGGGTTTCCGTTCGCATCTGCATACACTCTGAAAACCGCAAAATCTCCTGTGTGTCTTGGCCATTCCCAGTTGTCTGTATCACCACCGAATTTCCCGATAGAGTTAGTAGGCGTTCCTACTAATCTGATATCTTTATAGTCTTGATAAACAAAATAATAGAACTCATTTCCGTTAAAGAAAGAACGAACCACTACAGTGTATTTTCCGTTTTCGCTATTTTCTTTTTCGATTGCTTTAAATTCTTGATTGATAATGTCTTGTCTCTGGCTTGCAGACATTTGGTTGTTCAGCTTGGAGTTTATTCTTTCCGTAGCATCTCCCATTCTTACTAAGAATCTCACATACAGGTCTTTAGCGTGAAGTTCTTCTTTTTTATTCATCGCCCAAAAACCATTAGTCAAGTGGTCTTTCTGTGGAGTAGAAAGCGCAGCGATAGAACCATATCCACAGTGGTGGTTGGTAAAGATAAGTCCTTCTTTGGACACGATTTCCCCAGTACAAAAACCACCAAAACTTACGATGGCATCTTTCAAACTAGAATTGTTTACTGAATAGATTTCCTCTGGAGTCAGTTTCAGACCCTGTTTCTGCATATCTACGCCATTCAGCCTTTTGATAAGCATCATAAGCCACATTCCTTCATCAGCTTTTGCTGGAATAAAACTCAGAATGAAGGCAGCTAATAAAAATAGTCGTTTCATTTTTAGTAAAAAATTAAATTAATGGGCTAAATTTAAGAATTTAAAATGATTTAAAGCGTTTTTTACAAATAAAAAACATTAAATCCTATCCCAAAGAGTAGGAATTAAATCTTACCTTTGTAGTATAAATTGTAAATATTAAAATATGGAAAACTTACATGACAAACGCCAAGTCTACGAGCAGTTCGAGCTTCATGACCACGAAGTAAAGGAAAATCCTATGGAACATTTCAAGGAATGGTTCGCAGATGCGGACAAACATCCTGATATTTTTGAGGCTAATGCCATGATTCTCTCTACGATAGATGATGATGGCTGCCCTAGAACCAGAGCGATGCTTCTGAAAAGTTACAGCAAAGAAGGTTTTGTGTTTTATACCAATTATAATAGTAAAAAAGGGAAATCTATTGACAAGAACAAGGTGGCCTGTCTCTATTTCTTTTGGCCGGCTCTAGAGCGCCAGGTAATGATAAAAGCAAGACTGGAAAAAGTTTCGCCAGAGATGTCGGATGAATATTTCGCATCCAGACCGAGAGGAAGCAGATTAGGTGCGTGGGCTTCTGAACAAGGCGAAGAAATCCCTAACAAAGCCTATTTAGCCCAAAAATTACAAGATTTAGAAAAAGAATTTGAAGGGAAAGAAGTGACACGACCACCGCACTGGGGCGGATATCTTGCCAAGCCGTATGAAATAGAATTTTGGCAGGGAAGACCTAACCGTCTGCATGACAGAATAGTGTATCAGTTCCAAGATGGTAAATGGAAAACATCAAGATTAGCTCCTTAAAAAGGGGCTTTTTTAGTTAAGAAAAACATCCATCAGCCCTTCTGGAAGTTCCATTTTGATGAATTTTTCATCTCTGTTCACTTCTAAAATCCATTCCTTTACGATAGGAATGATGATTTCTTTCTTAGCCAAGTCTAAAATGAAATAATGCTGAGCGGTTTGGTCATTTACAGAAACAATGTTTCCGCAGGTTTTTCCATCTTTTTCTAAAACTTCAAAACCAATAACTTCGTGATAATAAAACTGATTTCCGCTCAGTTTTGGAAGAGTAGAAAGCGGAAGAAATACATTCTTGCCAATAAGTTGTTCTACCAGTGCTTCAGAGGAGTTTTTGAAAAGAATATTGAGAGAATCTTGTTTACTCCAAATGATTTTTTCAATAAAAAACGGAACCAATAGTCCGTTGATTTCAACGAATATTGATTCCAATTTTTTATAAATTTCGGGTTGGTCTGTATCTAATTTTAAAATCAGATTCCCCGAAAGACCGTGCTTACGAGTAATTTTGCCTAAAAAATAGCAATCTTCTTTCTGCATCGGTAAGTTCTTTTTAAGCTTCAGTTTCTTCAGCAGGTGCATCTCCTTCTGCTTCTACAGCAGGAGCTTCTTCTACTGGTGCTTCAGCAGCCTCAGCAGCAACTTTTGCTTCTTCTTCAGCTTGTTTTTTAGCGTTGATTCTTGCTTCATTAGCTTTGTTTTCAGCTTCTAAAGCAGCTTTTTTAGCATCATCTTTAGATTTTGCTAAACCATCTTTTTTACCTTGGATTTTAGCTTCTTTTTCAGCTAACCAAGTGTTAAATCTTTTTTCAGCTTCAGCTTCACTGAAAGCTCCTTTAGCAACTCCTCCTTGAAGGTGTTTTTTGTAAAGAGCACCTTTGTAAGAAAGGATAGCTCTAGCAGTGTCTGTAGGCTGAGCACCATTGTTCAACCATTTTACCGCAGCATCCACATCTAGTTCGATAGTTGCTGGATTAGTGATAGGATTGTAAGTTCCAAGTTTTGCGATGAATCTACCATCTCTTCTTGCTCTAGAATCTGCTACCACAATGTGAAAGAAAGGTTTTCCTTTTTTTCCGTGTCTTTGTAATCTAATTTTTACTGACATAATTAAAATTGATTTAGTGGGAACTCGTCCCTGTTAATATTTTTTTAAGTCCGCAAATGTAACAAATAAAATTGAAAGTATAAACTTTTTTAACCAAGAAAGTTTTATATTTTCTCTTTTTGGTTAATTTAGCTTTATGGTTTTGTATAGATAAGTGATAATCAGTGTATAACAAATAATTCCACAGCCAAGAGCTATCAGTATGCTTTTGAGAAGGCTGTAATTTAGCATGTATAAATAATAATTTGCTGGAACAGCGGTGGAAAGCGCACCAAGAATTCCATATACAGCTCCGTGTACAGCGCTCTTTTTTTGGGGTGCAATCTCCATTCCACAAAAAGGACAATTCCATTTACTAAAATTAGAAAGGAGAAGAAGTTTTTTTATTTGTTGCTTTTTACTGCAATGAGGGCAAATGAAATTTTGGTTTTTCATGTTTTATTTATTCTTTTCTTTCAGTTCTTCTTTGTCTTTATCGGAAGGGTTCCAGACTTTTATTTCAGAATTTTTGTCAATTCCAGAAAGCACCTGCACATTGATACCATCGCTCGCGCCTAATTTTACAAAAGCCTTTTTAAATGAACCATTACCCTGTTTTACTTCCACAAAAGGGACATCTTTTCCGTTCACTTTTTCGTATTGGATAAGGGATTCATCTAAAAGAAGGGCGTTTTTCTGCGAACTGAGGATAATTTCTCCATTTGCAGAGAATCCTGCGCGAATGTATTCATTATTAGGGTTAAACACATCGCCTTTTATAGGGAATTTTATAGTTCCGCTTTCTTCTGTTCCTTTTGGTGCGATGAGAGTCACTTTCCCTGAGAAAGACTTGTTCTGGAGGGCGCCTATTATTACATTCATGTTCATGCCTTCTTTTATTTTTCCTGCCTGCGCTTCATCTATTTTTCCTTCAAAAATGAGTGAATTTAGGTCTGCGATGGAGCAAATCGTAGTTCCCGCATTGAAGGAATTGGCCTCTATCACTTGATTTCCTATTTTCACAGGAACTTCTAGGACGGTGCCGCTTGCTTTGGAACGAATTTGAGTTGTAGCCATACTTTGTAGCTCAGGAGTAGCGCCAGTTCTGGCAATTTGCAAGTTTTTTTGTGCAGTGGAAAATTGCTGTTGAGCATTTTTCACATTTTGTTCAGCACTGTAGAGTTGCTGTTGAGAGGTTAGAAACTCTTGTTTGGAGATAACGCCTTGTTTATAAAGGCTTTCCTGCATCGCAAACTGCTGTTTTTGATTGGCAAGATTGGTTCTTGCATTGTTTATTTGAAGTTGGGCGTTGCTTACCTGTTGCTGTGCATTGTTCACATCAGCTACACTGGGAACGATTCTGAGCGTGGCGATGAGCTGTCCTGCTGCCACCTTGTCGCCTTCTTTCACAAGAATTTGGTCAATAATCCCAGAAATATTGGGCTTTATTTCTATTTCTTCTTTCGGAACGATTTTTCCAGTCGCCATCACTTTGTCCTCCATGTCTTGTACAGTGGGCTTTCTTGTAAGAAATTCTTTGCTCTCATCAGAATTGGATTTTATCAAATACATTACAGTTGATCCCAGTAGAGCAACAGCAACTAATCCAAGAATGGCATAAATTATCTTTTTCATTATTTTTTATATTTAAAATTCAATTTTATTATTCACTTCTTAATGCATCTATCGGGCGGATGCTTATGGCTCTTTGCGCGGGAATCATGCCTATTATCAGTCCGAGGAAAACCATTATTGCCATTGCTCCGAATACATTTCCGTAATTAACGGTAGGATTGTAAAACGGAATGTCATCTTGGTTTTGGGTGGCAAGGCTTAAAAGCATCAGAACCAGCATTCCCAGCATAAATCCAGCCAGACCAGAGGATAAAGTGATGACCACACTTTCCAGCAAAATTTGGTTTCTCACCTCGGAGGGTTTCGCTCCCAAAGCTCGGCGGATTCCTATTTCTTTGGTTCTTTCTTTCACAGTGATGAGCAGGATGTTGGATATCGCAATGACCCCAGCGATGATGGTAAGCGTCCCCACGATGATGGTCAAAAGCTGCATGCCGTCAAGGAAACCTGTGAGTTTCTTAAATTCTTTCCCAAGGTTAAAAGCCCCAAAAGCATTGGTGTCTTCGGGCGAAACTCTGTATTTGGTTTTTAGTTCGGATTTTACTTTTTCTTCCACGATGCTCACATCTGCATCAGGTTTAGAAACAATGGATAAAACGCCGACTTTGTCGCCTTCGTTAAACAACTGAGTAAAAGTAGAAAGCGGAATTATAGCGGTTTGGTCGCTCTCTATTCCCACTTTTCTTTTCATTCTGAAAACTCCTATTACATTGAAAAAAACGCCTTTTATATTGATAGATTTTCCGATAGGATTTTCCTCCGCCTTGAAAAGTGTTTTGTAAATCTGCTCACCGATGACCACTACATTTTTGTTTTCAGATACATCAGAATCATTCAGGTATCTTCCGTATATCAGCTTTTTTTCAGAGATTTTATTTCCGATAGGGTAGTCGCCATTTAGGCTGTAGGTGATGCTTTTCCCTCCTCTGGTCATCAACACTCCTGCTGAACCAAAATTTCCCTTTGAATTTTGCGGAGCGATATAGTCTATTTCAGGGATTTTCTTTTTTAAATATTCTATATCCGAAAGGTGCGGGTCTATAGTTCTGCCCTTTGGAAAGCCGTCATAAGGGATAGAAGTTTCTTGTCCCCAGAGGAAAATACTATTTGTAGCAAAACTTGAAAACAACTTGTTGAAGCCGTTTTCCATTCCCTTGGCTGCTCCTAAAAGCGTGACATACAGGAACATTCCCCAGCCCACGCCAATCATAGTAAGGAAAGTCCGAAGTTTATTATTTCTCAGTGAATAATAAATTTCCTGCCAAGTATCTTTTTTGAAAATAATATTCATTTTGCTTCTTTTTTAATGAATTAACATCAGCCTCTCAGCGCTTCTATTGGTTTGATTTTTGAAGCTCGGTATGCTGGGACAAAGCCTGCCACCGCTCCTGAAATGACTAAACAAACAAATGCTGAAAATATCGCTCCCCAGCCTACATTTGGGTCTAAAATGAAATATTCTCGTAAATTATTGCCAATCAGCCTCAGCGAAAGAACCCCTAAAATAACTCCAATAATCCCCGATAAAACCGTAATTACAATGCTTTCTTGTAAGATAAGAATCACGATGCTTATAGGCCTTGCTCCTATGGCTTTTCGTATTCCTATTTCCAATGTTCGCTCTTTTACGATGTAAACCATGATGTTGCTAATGCCGATAATCCCTGCAACAAGCGTCCCGATTCCTATAAAACCTACGATGATGATGATTACACTCAGGAACATGGTTCCGTTTTTGGTATTTTCAGCATTATTGAAAACCCAAATCGCCTGTTCGTCCTCTGGTGAAACTTTTTTTCGCTCCTGAAGCTGGTTTTTTAGTTCCTCTCCGAATTGTATCGCCTCATCAGGAGAGAGTTCCATATTGTAGGTTAGAGAAATTTCAGAAATGGTATCAGAACTTTTTTTAAGTTGCTGCATGGTGGTAATGGGAATACTGATGCTTCGCTCTGCCCAGTCACCTTGGTTATCAGAAAAAACACCGATGACTTTGAATACAGTTCCATTGATATCCAGTTCTTTACCGATGGGATTTCCGTTTTTGATGAGGTCGCGATGCACCATTTTACCGATGACTGCTACATTTCTATTTTCTTTGATATCCGCAGGCGAAAGATACCGCCCATCCAAAACCGTTCTGTTTTTGATGTAGACTTCCTCTTCACCAGCTCCATTTATGCCGTAGCTGCCGCTTTCTTTGCCGTATTTCACTGTCCAAAAGGTGGAATATATCGGTGAGGAATATTCTATGTTTTTTTTGTTTTCAGTGGTAACTGCCTCTAAATCATTATTATTAAAACTAATGAGCCTATCCGCCTGAAGTCCAGCATAGGCAAGGGAAGTCCGCCCAGAGGAAATAGAAATCAGGTTTTGTGCGCTTCTGAAACCGTCATTAAAGGCGTTTTTTAGACCAGTCCCGATTCCAAAAAGAACAATGAAAATGTAAAGTCCCAGCGCTACCGTAAAACCAGAAAGCACTGTCCGAAGCATATTGCTCCGAATAGAACTAAAAATCTCCTGCCAGCGGTCTAAATCAAACATTTTTTTGTTGGTTTTTATTTAAAAATATGTTTATAAAACAAATTGTTCTATGACTTCATCGCTCTCTATGATGCCGTCTTTTAGGAAGACATTTCTCTTTGTCTGCGCTGCTACATCGGGCTCGTGGGTTACAATGATGATGGTTTTTCCTTGGTTGTTGATTTCCTGCAGAAGTTTCATAATGTCGTGGGTGGTTTTGCTGTCCAAAGCTCCTGTAGGCTCATCAGCGAGGATAATTCTCGGGTCAGTGATGAGGGCTCTGGCGATGGCTACTCTTTGTTTCTGTCCTCCCGAAAGCTCGTTTGGCAGGCGGTTTGCCCAGTCTGCAAGTCCTACTTTTTCTAGATAATCTAGGGCTCTTTGGTTTCGTTCTTTTCTGCTTACATTTTGATAATAGAGCGGAAGCGCTACATTTTCCAAAGCAGTTTTATAGCTGATGAGGTTAAATGACTGAAATACAAATCCTAAAAACCTAGAGCGGTATTCTGCGGCTTTGGCCTCGTTGAGGTGCTCTATGGGAATGCCGTCCAGCTCGTAGATTCCGCTGTCTTTTTGATCCAAAATCCCAATGATGTTCAGCAGGGTGGATTTTCCAGAACCTGAAGAACCCATGATGGACACGAACTCTCCCTCTGAAATATCCAGATTGATTCCCTTCAAAACATGAAGTTTGGATTTTCCAATATCGTAGGATTTTTGTAAATCTTTAATAAAAACCATATGAAATTATTTAAATAGCAGCATCATTTCTGACAAATTTAGTAAATTTGTGATAAATATTCATTAAATAATAAAAATCTTAAACAAAAAATAGTTTTTTACAAGAAAAATTCTGATATTCGCCATAAGAAAATGATAAAATAGTGCGAGAAACATTTGAAAAACTAATTTCTTATCTTCCTGAAGGACAGTGGAGGGCGGTGTGTATAATGGTAATATTTTTCTTTTTATAGTATTCAAAATAGGCGAAATCTATGGACGGCTGGCAAGTGAAGAAAAATTAACATAAGATTATAAAATAGAGAACTTTTATAGTTATACATATTACAAAAACAATATAAATATGCACCAGATATAGGTCTAATTAATGGATTTGGTGGAATTGGAATGACATTGCTTAGTATTATAAACAAAGATAAAAAAATGAATGGGATAATATTTTTATGTTATAGGGCACTAATATTGATATCTATAGGATTTGGTGGAGGATGTGTAAAAGCACAAATTATAGAAAAATATAATGTAGAAACTCAAAATAAGGATACTATTAAAGTTATTCCTGAGGTGGTTATTCAAAAAAATAAAAATAAAAATATAGGATTAAGATCTAAATCTCAAAAAATAGTTTTTGCTATATACCCAAACAGAAATAAGGATTCATTATATAAAGAATTCGCTACAAAACTAACAACAAATAAAGAAATAAGAATTAGAAGTATTAATATAAACATAGCACAGTTTGTTACAAAAACCCCAGTAAGAATAGAAGTTAATATATATAATGAAAAAAATGGCATTCCCAATGAATCCATTTTAAAAGAAAAATTAATAGTTGTTTTAGATAAATCAACAATTATTAATAATGAATTAAGAATTAATGTAGAGGATAAAGAAATAAACCTAAAGGGAACTTTTTTTATTGGTTTTAAAATTTTAGATTACTTCGATGGGCATATATATGTTAGTGGAGGACTTTTAAAGGGAGGATTTTCTAGAAAAAAAGGGGAATCATGGCAGAAAATATTATTTGTGTCTCCATCAGTAAATTTAGATGTATTTCAAGTAAAATGATAATAGGTTTATTTTCTTTAAAATATTACTTTTTATAAATGAACTCTAAGTTCTAAAAAAATGCTCTTATAAAGCATAATATAATAAAAATTTTTTAAGATTCTGTATACAAAAGAATGTGGGAGAAACAAAGTGTATCGTTGAGTTAAATGAAAAACAGATTAAATCATATTATGAAAATAAAATATATTGTATTAACTGTAATCGTTGTAGCTGTTTCATTTATAGGATATTTTTATTATCAGTCTAATAAAAATAACGATAAATACATAGAATTTGAAAAACAAGCCCAAAATGATATAAAAAACAATAAAAAGAAATATTATCATTTTGGATTCGTTCCTATGAATAAGCAGAATGATTTGTTTGCTACACTTGATAAAAATAATGTTCAAATCATCAATATGGACTGTGCTGCTATTCCAGAATTGGTTCATTATAATGATGTGATACTGAGTAGTATAAAATAAAAATATGAAACTTTATAAAATTATTTTCCTTGTTTTTTTCTTTTCTTTTTCTGTGGTCAATGCTCAGAAAAAGTGGACATTACAAGAGTGTATACATTACGCTTTTGAACATAATCTGCATATCAAACAGAGCAGACTGGAAAAAACCAATCAGGAAAATAATCTAAAAACGGCTAAAAAAGAGCGTATTCCGAGCGTTTCGGCAACGGTGAGCAATACGGCTAATTTTGGGCAAAATCAAGATGTTTTCGGGAACCACCGCAGGAATGATAATTTTAATAATTCTGTGAACATCGGTGCAAGTGTGACCCTCTACAACGGAAGCCGACTCGAAAAACAAATTCAAAAATCTCAGTACGAAGTAGAAGCCAGCGCCTATGATTTGGAAAAGATAAAAAGCGATATTTCCCTTCAGATAGCCCAGCAGTATTTGAATATTCTGCTGAATAGAGAAGTGGAAAATATCAATAAATCCGCCTATGAAAACGCACAAAAAGTCTATGAAAAAGCCCAAATAACCACCAAAGTAGGGACAACTTCCCAAACGGTTTTAGCGGAAGCAAACGCCTCTATGGCAAGGGAATACCAAAACATGAAATCGGCGGAAGTAAATACTAAAAATGCGCTGTTTTCATTGGCTTTACTGCTTCAGTTGGAAGATTATAAGGACTTTGATGTAGCGGGCTGGGATGTGGCAGAAAATGTAGAAAAAACGGATTTTTTGGTAAGTGAAGTTTTGGAAAAGGCTTACAGCTGGCATCCTCAGATAAAGGGAGCAGAAGCGAGAATAAAAGCCTCTGAAATGCAGACAAAAATAGCAAATACGGGTTTCCTTCCGTCCATTACAGCCAGTGCGGGCGTTGGGACATTTTATTTCAATTCGTTTAATAATGATGGTGGTAGAAATTTCGGTCAGCAGTATAAGGATAATTTTGGTCAGCAAATAGGACTTAGCGCAAACATTCCTATTTTTAACAAAGGAATTACAAAAATACAAGTAGAACAGGCTAAAATAAATGAAGATATAGCCAAAAACAACCTGCAGCAGCAAAAACAAGAACTTTTACAAAATATCCAAAAGGCAGAATACACGGCAGAAAATAATTTTGAAGTTTATAAATCTGCGGTGGAAGCAGAGAAAAGCTCAAAACTGGCGCTGGATTTCATGGAAAAGAGCTATCAGGCAGGGAAATCATCTATCTACGACCTAAATACAGCGAGAAACAATTATGTAAATGCCCAAGGTTCGGCAGCACAGGCGAAATATAATTATTTATACCAAGTCAAGTTGTTAGAGTTTTATGCAAAAGGTTCTTTGGTTGGACTTTCAGAATAGATTTGGAAGAAAAATATTTAAAACAAAAATCCATAAAACTAATTGGTTTTATGGATTTTTATAGTTTAATTTTAATTTTAATTTTAAAAGAAATTTAAATCATATCCTTGGGATTTACCCAGTTGTCAAATTCTTCGCCAGTCAGCATTCCCGAATTTATAGCCTCTTCTCTTAGGCTTGTTCCGTTGTTATAAGCGGATTTAGCGATTTTTGCGGCATTTTCGTAGCCGATGTGAGGATTTAGTGCTGTGACAAGCATCAGTGAATTTTCTAATAAACTCTTGATTTTTAGTTTGTTAGGTGTAATTCCCGATACACAGTGTTCATCGAACGAAATACAAGCATCTGCGAGAAGCTGCGCCGATTGTAGAAAATTGTAAGCCATCACAGGTTTGAAAACATTCAGCTCAAAATGTCCCTGTGTTCCCGCAAAAGAGATAGTGGTATCGTTTCCAAGAATTTGCGCGCAAACCATAGTAACTGCCTCTGGCTGAGTGGGATTTACTTTCCCTGGCATGATGGAAGAGCCTGGTTCGTTTTCTGGGATGAAAATTTCTCCAATACCACTTCTAGGCCCAGAAGCCATCATTCTGATATCTTGGGCTATTTTAAATAGTGAAACAGCGATTTGTTTCAGTGCGCCATGGCTTTCTACGATGGCATCATGGGCAGCAAGCGCCTCAAATTTATTTGGAGCCGTGATGAACGGAAGCCCAGTAAATTCAGAAATGTATTTTGCGACTTTTGTGTCGTAGTTTTTTGGAGCGTTTAATCCTGTTCCCACGGCAGTCCCTCCCAGCGCCAGCTCTCTAAGGTGTTCCAGAGTGTTTGATAAGGCTTTTAGTCCGTAATCCAGCTGTGCTGCATACCCAGAAAATTCCTGTCCAAGGGTTAGGGGAGTGGCATCCATTAGGTGGGTTCTTCCTACTTTGATGATGTCTTTGAAATCTTCTGATTTTTTAGCTAAAGAGTCTCTCAGTCGTTCCACTGCAGGAAAGGTTTTTTCTACCAATTTTTTGTACGCCGCGATATGCATAGCAGTGGGGAAAGTATCATTGGAAGATTGGGATTTATTCACATCATCATTGGGATGAATAGAAGATTTTTCGCCCAAAGTTCCGCCGTTTAAGACATGAGCTCTGTTGGAGATTACTTCATTTATATTCATGTTTGACTGAGTTCCAGAGCCTGTCTGCCAGATAACCAAAGGGAACTGGTCGGAAAGTTTTACAGATAGAATTTCATCACAGACTTGGGCTATCAAATCTCGCTTTTCCAAAGGAAGTACGCCCAAATCACAGTTGGCATAGGCAGCGGCTTTTTTTAGGTATGCAAATGCTTCTATGATTTCGCTAGGCATGGAGCCTTCTTCACCGATTTTAAAATTGTTTCTAGAGCGCTCAGTCTGTGCTCCCCAGTATTTTTCGGCTGGGACCTGCACCTCTCCCATAGTGTCTTTTTCTATTCTGAAATTCATGATAATAATTTTATTTGTCACAAATTTACTTAAAACTTTTTACCTTTGTGGAAATTTAAATTTAACAATGAAGAAAATTTTATTCATCTGGATTAGTCTTTTTTTTCTAACTTCTTGTAAAAATAATGCGCTGGTAAATAAGCCATCAGAGAAACAATATGTTTTGTTGGTTTCTTTTGATGGATTTAGGTATGATTATCCTGAAAAATTCAACTTAGAAAACTTTAAAAAACTCAAACAAAAATCCTCCTATGCAAAAGGAGTAATTCCTAGTTTTCCTAGTAAAACTTTCCCTAATCACTATACTATAATTACGGGAATGTACCCAGGGAACCATGGGCTAGTAGATAATATGTTTTATTCTCCAGCAGAGGACAAAATCTATTCTATCCCAAATAGAGAAGCCGTACAAAATCCTAATTTCTATGGAGGAATGCCGCAGTGGCAATGGCTTCAGAAGCATCAAATGAAGACCGCTTCCTATTTCTGGGTGGGCTCAGAGGCGCCTATACAAGGCGAATATCCTACTTACTGGAAACAATATGATTCTAATGTGCCTTATACCGAAAGGGTGGAGCAGGTGATGAATTGGTTTAGGTTGCCAGAAGCAGAAAGACCACGATTTGTAACACTTTATTTTGAGTTTGTCGATACAGCGGGACATCAGACAGGGACAAATTCCGAAAAACTGAAACAAGAATTACAGCTGGCAGATGAGCTTTTGGGGCAAATCATGCAGGGGGTGGAAAATCTAGACCTGCCTATCACTACCATCATCACGGCTGACCACGGAATGATAGATATGACAAGTGAAAAAGGGAAAATAATCATCACCGAAAACCTTGAAAATAAGTTAAAAGACAGAGCCGATATGATAAACAATGGTATGCACTGCCAAGTTTATCTAAAAAATAAAAATCAAAGAGAGGAAATTTATCAAGAAATAAAACAATATTTCGTAGGGAACAGCCATGTGAAAGTGTATAAAAAAGAGGAAACACCGAAAAAATGGCATTATAGAAACCACAAAAATATAGGCGATATTTTGATTATTACCGATGCGCCGTACTATATGGTAAAAAGCGAGAAAGACTTTTTAGCAAATAGAAAAGGCATCTGGGGAACTCATGGATATGACCCGTATGTGACACCAGAAATGATGGCAATTTTTTATGCTTTTGGGAATAAAATCAAGGAAAATAACGAAATAAAACCTTTTGAAAATATACACATTTATCCATTTATCAATTATATTTTAGGAGTAGAAAATCCTAAAAATATAGATGGAAAAACCAAGGTTTTGACACCAATTCTTAAAAAATAATAGATAAAAAAAGAGATGCTTTTGGGGCGTCTCTTTTTGTTTGTTAGATTTTCTGCACTAAAATTTTATCACAAACCATTTTGCTGAGCGTTTCGGTTTTTCCATCAAACTCTATTTTCATCGATTGGTCGAATTTCTCCACTTCTAAAATTTTCAGCTCAGAATTTAAACTCAGACTTCTATGATTCAGGTAAGTCAAAAACTCATCTGAGGAATCTATTACCGCCGAAAGAATGGCAGAGTTTCCTGCTTTACACTCGCTTAGTTTTGTCAGGTTTTGCTGAATGATGTTTCCCTGTTTGTCAGGAATAGGTTCGCCGTGTGGATCTACTTTTGGGTAGTTCAGAAGTTCATCCATTTTATCAAAGAAAATCTCTGAATGGATGTGTTCCAGCTGTTCTGCAATTTCATGAACTACCTCCCAGCCGAAGCCCATTTTTTCTACTAAAAACATTTCGGTCAGCCTATGTTTTCTCACCATATGAGCGGCTTCTTTTTTTCCTAATGCTGTGATTTTTATAGGTTTGTAGCTTTCGTAGATGACCCAGTTTTTCTGAGAAAATTTTTTCATCATGCTGTTTACGCTGGGCATTTTTATGTTGAGCATTTTGCTTAACTCATTGACTGTGAAAGTGTCATCTTTGTCAATAAGATGGAAAATAGCTTTTAGATAGTTTTCTTCATTGAGTGATTTCATAATCAGTATAAACCTTGGCAAATCTAACGATTATTTTTTAATCACAAATGATTATCTTTACACAAATTTTAGATGAAAAAAGGAAATAAATAAAGATTTATTTTCAGTGATTAAGGTATGAAGAAAGGAATATTTATTTGGCTCCAGGCGGCGCGGTTGAGAACATTGCCGCTATCCGTAAGCGGCATTATTATGGGGGCTTTTATTGCCCGCTGGCGATTGGTTCAGGAAGGTGGATTTTGGGATTATAGAGTTTTTCTTTTGGCTTTGCTTGTTACGATGCTTTATCAGATTTTGTCCAATTTTTCTAATGATTATGGCGATGGGACAAAGGGAACAGACGATTTCCGTGATGAAAAAGCAGAGAGCAGAGCGGTGGCATCAGGGAAAATTTCAGCAGAACAAATGAAAAAAGTAGTGATTTTGTTTGCGGTTTTGTCTGCGATAGCGACAGCGGCTTTACTTTATCTGGCGTTTTTTCCTGATTTTATTACGGAGTTTTGGGGTTTTATCGGTTTGGGGATGATGAGTATCTGGGCAGCGATAAGCTATACAATTGGCAAGAAACCTTATGGATACTTAGGTTTGGGGGATATTATGGTTTTTATTTTTTTTGGATTGGTGTCCGTATGCGGTAGCTATTTTCTTTTTACTAAAACATGGAATTGGGATATTTTGCTTCCTGCTTCTGCGGTAGGTATGCTGTCCGTATCGGTGCTGAATCTCAATAATATGAGGGATATGGAAAGCGACCAAAAGGCAGGAAAAAAAACGGTTGCGCAGTGGCTGGGATTTAGATATGCGATGATTTATCAGATTGTTCTTATGCAGTTGCCGCTGATTTTTATTCTTGTTTTCTTAATGAAAAACAATCTGCATGCACAGGGAAAATATTACGCTTTTATTGTCATGATTTTATTTTTTCCAATGACTGCACTCCGTCGAAATATCATGAAAGTAAAATCACCTAATGAGCTAGACCCATTCCTGAAACAAGTAGGGATAATTACCCTTATGATGGCAGTTTTGGTGGCTTTGGGATTAAATTATTTTTAGAAAAAATTAAAAAAATATAAGATTATGAAAGTGAAATTTTTAGGACAAAATTGTTTTTTGTTTTCGTATAAAGGTAAAAATATCTTCACAGACCCATTTTATAATTTCCAAAAGGAAAAATCTGGATTTGATATCAGCTCGCAGAAGATTGATTATGTGCTGATTACTCATGCCCATGGAGACCATACGGCAGATGTGGCTGAGGTTATCAAAAACCATCCAGAGGTGCAGATTATCGCTCAGCCAGAGATATGCGGATATTTCGGGCATCCTCACTCTATAGATATCAATATAGGAGGCTCTACAATGATAGAAGGCCTGAAAATCAGTATGGTTCCGGCATCTCATACTTCTAGTTTTCCAGATGGGACATATGGTGGGCATCCTGCGGGATATGTTTTAAAATTTGATGGAAAATGTGTGTATTTTGCTGGCGATACAGGAGTTATCTCTGAAATGGGAATTTTGCCGCAGCTTTTTGGTAAGATAGATTGTGCTATTCTGCCAGTTGGCGGGCATTATACGATGGATGCAGAGCAGGCTGCTTTTGCTTCTTCAGAGTTGATAAAAACACCAAAAGTGATAGGTTGTCATTTTGATACTTTTCCGCCGATTAAGATAAATCACGAACAGGCGAAGGAAGTTTTTCAACAGCGAAAAATAGAGCTTTTCCTTCCTGAATTAGGAGAAGAGTTTGAACTTTAAAACAAAAAAATATCTTTACAAAGCGTAAAGATATTTTTTATTAAAATTATTCCCATTCTATGGTTGCAGGCGGCTTGCTGGAAATATCGTAAGCCACACGATTGATGCCTTTTACTTCGTTTATGATGCGGTTGGATATCAATTCCAAAAACTCGTAAGGAAGTTTGCTCCATGTCGCAGTCATAAAGTCTATGGTATTCGCAGAGCGGACTACTGCGGTGTATTCGTAAGTTCTCTCATCGCCCATTACGCCCACAGATTTCACAGGAAGAAGCACTACGAACGCTTGGCTGACTTTGTCATAAAGCTCGTGTTTGTAGAGTTCTTCGATGAAAATATCGTCTGCCTCCTGAAGAATTCTCACTTTCTTTGCATCTACTTCACCTAAAACTCTGATTCCCAGCCCTGGACCAGGGAACGGATGGCGATGGACAAGGTGGCTTGGGATACCCAATTCTTCACCTACTTTTCTTACTTCATCCTTGAAAAGTTCGCGTAGAGGTTCTAAAAGTTCAAATTTCATATCCTCTGGAAGTCCGCCCACATTGTGGTGGGACTTTATCACTGCCGAAGGGCCTTTGATGGACTGAGATTCTATCACATCGGGATAAATAGTCCCTTGTGCTAAGAATTTTGCACCTTCTATTTTTGAAGATTCTTCATCGAAAACTTCTATAAATTCATTTCCGATGATTTTTCTTTTCTGCTCAGGGTCAGATATTCCTTTTAATTTAGCCAAAAATCTTTCAGAAGCGTCTATGCATTTGATATTCATATGGAAATGTTCCCCATAGTTCTGCATTACTTTTTTCGCTTCATCTTTTCTGAGAAGTCCTGTATCCACGAAGATACAAGTCAGCTGGTCGCCTATCGCTTTATGGATAAGTACAGCAGCTACGGAAGAATCCACACCGCCAGAAAGTCCTAAAATCACTTTTTGATTTCCGACTTTTTCTTTGATTTCGCTGACAGTTTTTTCTATGTAATTGGTTAATTTCCAGTTTCTTTCTGCCTTACAAATTTTAAACACAAAATTCTCCAGCATTTTTCCACCCTCCTCACTGTGAGTCACTTCTGGGTGGAACTGCACGGCATAGAAGTTTTTAGCCTCGTTGGAAATGGCCGCAATCACGCCTGATTTAGCATTGATTTCAAAATCCTTTGGAAGCTCCTTTACTTCGTCAAAGTGGCTCATCCAAACGATAGAATTTTGGCTCACTCCCTCGAAAAGAGCGCAAGGTTTTACAATCTCCAAATGAGATTTTCCGTATTCTCCTTTGGTGCCTTTTTCTACCTTTCCACCGAGGAGATGCGCCGTAAGCTGCATTCCATAGCAGATTCCTAAAATAGGAATTCCGAGATTAAAAATTTCTTTATCTACCAAATGTGCATCTTCTGCATTTACGGAAGACGGCCCGCCCGAAAGTATGATTCCAGCAGGTTTTTTAGCCTTGATTTCGTCGATGGGAGTGTTATAAGGAATAATTTCCGAATACACCTGCATTTCTCGTACTCTTCGGCTAATCAGCTGATTGTACTGAGACCCGAAATCAAGGACAATGATTCCATTATTCATATTGATATTGATATAGTTTTTTGCTGAAAATTATTTAACTAAACCAATATCTTCTCTGTGATATGCATAGTCAAAATTGACAGCATCAGCATCTTCATAAACCTTTTGTCTAGCTTCTTCATAAGTGTCACCAGTAGCAACTAAATTCAGCACTCTTCCACCATCTGTTACGATTCTGCTTCCTTGGTATGTAGCACCAGCAAAGAAAACTTCACTGTTTTTAACTTTGTCTATTCCTTTGATTTCCAGTCCTTTTTCGAAATCACGAGGATACCCGCCAGAAGCTAACACTAGGCAAACAGATTTTTTATCTGAAAATTTAAGTTCTATGTCTTTTCCATCGATACAATCATTGATAGCATCTAAAAGATTGTTTTCTAAAAGCGGCATAATTGCCTGAGTTTCAGGGTCGCCCAGACGCATGTTGTATTCTAATAGGTAGCATTCGTTATTAGAAACCAAAAGTCCGAAGAAAATAAATCCTTTGAATTTCAGCATGTTATCGTGAATTCCTTTGATGGTAGGATTCATAATATTTTGAACGAAATCTTCCATGTGGGCAGCTGTGAATTCTGGATTTGGAGCAACTGTTCCCATTCCGCCTGTGTTAGGGCCTTTGTCGCCGTTTCCTAATTTTTTATAATCCTTCACCGCGATGCAAGGGAAGAATTTTTCGCCATTAGAGAAAGCAATCACAGAAGCCTCGAAACCTTTCAAGAATTCCTCTACAATGATTCTGATTCCTGCATCTCCATGGATTTTTCTAATCATGAAATCGTGAATGGTAGTTTCTGCCTCAGCTAAATCTTTACAGATCACCACGCCTTTTCCACTTGCCAGACCGCTCGCTTTTACTACCAATGGGAAAGCCTGAGTTTTCACATAAGCAACAGCATCATTGTAAGAATCAAAAATCTTCGCTTTAGCAGTTCTGATGCCGTAGTCCTGCATGAATTTTTTAGAATAAGCTTTGCTGCCTTCTAGTAATGCAGCCGCTTTTTTAGCTCCGAAAATTCTCAATCCTTCTTTGTTAAATTCATCCACGATGCCCTCTACCAGCGGAGCCTCTGGCCCTACGATAGTAAGTTCTATATCTTCTTTTTTAGCAAACTTCACAAGGTCTGCTATTTCCGTTTCGTAAACTGTTTTTCCTAATTTCTCTGTAGAGGCGTTTCCTTTTGCAAAGTAAAATTGGGTAATTCTTGGGTCATTTTTTAGTTTCCATGCGATGGCAGATTCCCTTCCACCATTTCCGATTATCAATACTTTCATAATTTGAAAATGTTATAATTAAAATATATAGTTCTACAAAAATACGCAAATTATTCTTAGAATAAAAGAATAATAAACTAAATTTTATCATGAAAATAAATGGCTAAAAATAGGGATATTTTCTAAGCGAAAAAATTTTTATATTTGCCGAAAATTTAAAGTAAGTATAATTTGATAAAAAATTATTTTGTCACAAAAACATTAGAAAAATAATATGTATTGTTCAGCAGAAGAAGCTCTGTCATTGATAAAAAGTAATGATAGAATTTTTTTACAAGGAAGTGCTTGTACGCCTAATTATTTAGTAAACGAGTTAGCAAAACGAGCAAATGAATTAAAAAATGTAGAAGTTACCTGTATCACGATACAAGGCGATATAGAAATCACAAAACCAGAATACGAAGATAGTTTCCGTTTTAATGTGATGTTTGTCTCTACGGCTGTTAGAGAGAATGTAAACAGTGGAAGAGGAAGTTTTATTCCTATTTTCCTAGGAGATATTCCTGATTTGTTTAGAAATAATAGAATGCCGCTAGATGTAGCGATTATTCAGGTTTCTCCACCAGATGAGCACGGATATTGTACGCTTGGGCTTTCTGTGGATGTAACCAGAGCAGCAGTAGATACAGCAAAATATGTCATCGCTCAGGTAAACCCTAAAATGCCGAGAACTCACGGAGACAGCGTAATCCACATGAGCCAGATTGACAAAATGGTATGGCACGAAACAGAACTGCTTACAGTAGATTACGGCGCGAAGATAGAAGAGGAAGAATTACAGATTGGTAGAAATATTGCTGAAATCATCGAAGACCGTTCTGTGTTGCAGATGGGAATTGGGACTATTCCAGATGCGGTTTTGAAGTGTCTTAATAATCATAAAGACTTGGGTATTCACACAGAGATGCTTAGCGATGGAGTAGTAGATTTGATAAAATCTGGTGTGGTGAATAACAAGTATAAAACAACTCACCCGCATAAATCAGTAACGAGCTTTGCTTTCGGGACAAAGAAGCTATATGATTTTGTGAATGATAACCCAGCTTTTGCGTTCCTAGATGTGGATTATACTAATGACCCGCGTGTTATCCGTAGAAACCCTAAAGCAGTGTCTATCAATAGTGCGATAGAATTAGACCTTACTGGTCAGGCATGCTCTGATAGTATAGGTTCTTACCAATACAGCGGTATCGGCGGGCAGGTGGATTTCATGAGAGGAGCAGCGCTGAGCGATGGTGGAAAACCTATCTTGGCGATTACTGCCAGAACTAAAAAAGGCGTGCCGAGAATCGTTCCTTTCCTAAAAGAAGGAGCAGGAGTGGTGACTACCAGAGGGCATATGCACTATGTGGCTACAGAATATGGTGTGGTGGATCTGCATGGGAAAAACTTCCAGCAGAGAGCAAAAGCGCTTATTTCCATAGCTCACCCAGATGACAGAGAGATGCTGGAAAGAGCGGCTTTTGAGAGATTTAAAAATTTGAAATTCTAAAATTAAGATAGAATATGTTTCATTTATTCCCTTTCGGAGTTTTCTGGGAGGGAATTTTTGATGAATAAGAGAAAAACTTGTTCAGTTTTTTTATCTTTAACGAAAAATTTTAATCATGAATTTAGAACAAATTCTCAATTATAGACGCTCTGTGCGATACTATAGTGACACAAAATTAATTAATACAGAAAAAGTGGTTCATTGCTTAAGGTTAGCACAGCTGGCGCCTACAAGTTCCAATATGCAGCTCTATGAAATGTACCATATCACGGACAAAGATGTGCTCAAAAAATTAGCCTCTGCGTGTTTGGAGCAGAATTCGGCAGATACAGCGCAGGAGATGGTGGTTTTCGTGACTCGGCAGGATTTGCATCGTAAGCGGGAGAAAGAAGTTTTTCGTTTAGAAATAGAAAACATCAGGAGAACCAGCCCAGTGGAAAAACAAGAAAAACGCATAAAAAAGTGGAGAATGTATTACGAAAAATTACTTCCAATTATCTATTCTCGTTTTTTTTGGAATTTTAGGAATAGCCCGAAAAATAACAGCGCTGGGAATTGGACTTTTTCGCCCTATGATGAGGCAGGTTTCGGAGGCGGATATGCGCGTAGTGGTGCATAAAAGTTGTGGGCTGGTTGCTCAGACTTTTATGCTGGCAATGGCGGAGCAGGGCTATGACACCTGCCCATTAGAAGGCTTTGACAGTTTAAGAGTCAAAAAACTGCTCAAACTGCCCTATGGTGCAGAAATCAATATGGTCGTAACCTGTGGAATCCGCGAAGAAAAGGGCGTTTGGGGAGATAGAACAAGACTTCCTTTTGAAGAAGTGTATAGAAAAATATAAGTCAAAATTATTTTGATTCAAAAGTTGAATTTATACTAAAATTCTTTCTATTTTTACACCAAATTTTTTTACTGAATGTACCTCATTTTTGACACCGAAACTACGGGATTACCTCAGAACTTTAATGCTCCTCTATCAGATTCTGACAACTGGCCTAGAATGGTGCAGATCGCTTGGCAGCTGCATGATGAAAACGGCGAACTGATAGAGAATCAGGACTATATCATAAAGCCAGAGGGCTATGATATCCCCTTCAATGCGACCAGAATTCACGGGATTTCCACTAAAATGGCGCAGGAACAGGGAAGGGACTTACAGGAAGTTTTGGAGGAGTTCACTGAAGTGCTCAAGAAAACCAAAGTAGTGGCAGGGCACAATATAGATTTTGACTATAAAATCGTAGGTGCAGAGCTTTTCCGAAAAGGGAAAGGAAATACATTAGAAAAAACGCCTTCTGCCGATACTATGGAGCTGGGAACGGATTTCTGTCAGCTGAGCGGAGGGAAAAACGGAAGATACAAATCACCAAAATTAGAGGAACTTTACGAAAAACTCTACGGTAAAAAATTTGATGAAGCCCATAACGCCGCTGCCGATGTGAATGCTACGGCTCAGGTTTTCTTTGAGATGATGCGTATCGGCATTATCCCAGCAGAAAATCTTAAAATTTCTCAAGAGCAGCTGGAAGCCTACCAAAATCTTCACCCTAATCCCATCAAGCCTTTTGCAATCGTTATCAGACGGCAGGTAGAGGATTTTAACAAGAAGAAAAAAACGGTAGATTTCGGGGATACGGATGAGGTGGAAATTGGGGATTACTTTAATTTCCATAATCATAGTATTTTTTCATCTTTACAATCGACCACTTCCATAGAAGATTTGATAAATAGAGCCAAATCCGATAATTTCCCAGCTGTGGGAATGGTGGATTTGGGGAATATGATGGGGGCTTTTAAGTTTATTTCCGAAGTGGAAAATTATAATTCCAAGGTTAAAAAAGCTCATCAAGAATACATTGAACAAAAACAAAAAGCCGAGGAAGAAGGCGTAGAATTTTCTGAAAAAGAACCACAGCAGAAAACGATAATTCCTGTTTTGGGGTGTGAGTTTTATATCTCGGACAGACCTGAACAGAAGCAGTTTACCAAAGATGACCCAGACAGAAGGACAAATATGGTGCTGCTGGCGAAGAATTTTACAGGTTATAAAAACTTGGCAAAACTCTCAAGTATAGGTTTTGTTAAAGGGTTTTATTTCGGTGTTCCGCGGATTTCCCGACAGATGATTTCGCAGTATAAAGAGGGGCTCATCGCGGTTACTTCTGGGATTTCTGGTGATATTCCAGATGCGATTTTAAATTTTGGGGAGCAGAAAGGGGAAGAGCTTTTCAAGTGGTGGAAAGAGGAATTTGGCGAGGATTTCTATGTGCAAATTCAGAATCATGGTCTGTATGAAGAGGAGCATGTGAACCAGACTTTGCTCCAGTTTGCAGAAAAATACGATGTCAAAATTTTAGCCCAAAATGAAACTTTTTATACAGAAAAATCTGATGCTGATATTCAGGATATCGTAAGCTGTA
>CAUQVP010000003.1:0-44740 GCA_963521545.1 uncultured Flavobacteriaceae bacterium
TACCTGTAAAAAATAATGCAAGGTTTTCTCCTACCTGCAAAAAATAAGACAGAGCCTCCCCCATTTACCTGTAAAAAATAATGCAAGGTTTTCTCCTACCTGTGAAAAATAACGCAGGGTTAATTTTGTTAATATATTGATTATAAGATTTTTAATATATTTTCAATAAAAAAATCCATTTATACTATATATATTGAGTATATATATTGTGTGAATATATTATGAGTATATGGAGAGGAATAAAAATTTCTTTTTCTGCAATTCTTTTTTTTAATAAAAAAATCCTTTTTTCAGAGCTTAAAATCTATTTTACAAAAAATAGACATTGAAAATCAAAGTTTTAAGTTGTTCTAATAAAATTCCTTTACCAAAAAACAAAATATCTGAGAGCTAACCGAAATGAGAGGTGCAAGATGTGTCTTTGTATATACAACTTTTTCAAGTTTTAGACAAAGACCATCTTGCCTTTTTTGAGAAAAAAGGATTAGAAAAATTTCGGAACTCATTTTTCTTTTTCAAAGGATTTTAAATTTATCTGATTTGAGATGAAGAGATTTTTTTAGTTTTTTTTCAGCAGATGGTACAAAATAGTTCAAAATAGTTCAAAATAGTTCAACCCTCCCCTAAATCCTTGTTTGTCATAAAATTAAGTTGAAACTTTGCCAAAAGACAAACCTCAAAATGCAGAAAGAAAACATAATTTTTAGGATAGAAAAATCTAAAAAAGAAGAATGGAAAAGATTCTGCAAAGAAAAGGGGATAACATTAACAAGTCTCATCATCAATTCTGTGGAAGGCAGGGCTTGGGATAATGAGCGAAAAAAAGCATTAGAGTTCATTGAAAAACAGGGAAACCTATTTGCCAAAGTGGAGAATAATATCAATCAACAGGCAAAGTTCATTAATTCTCAAAAATTTATGACAAAGGAGCAGATGCTTCAGTTTGGGAATGATTTGACAGAAGTGATAAAATTGAAACAAGAGCAAAATCTGATTTTTAAGAAAATCTACCATTTTATAGCAAATGATAGTAAAGATTTTAAGTTCAGCGAGTAGTGATTTTCATGGAGTGAAATACAATGACAAGAAAAGGGAAAGTGGAGCTGGGGAACTCATGCTGATGCAAAACTTTCCAGATGGAATTGATGAAAAAAGCAAACAGGAAGAAGTGAGAAATTATTTCAAAGCTATTTCCAAAAGCGATAAGGTAAAAAAGCCTCAATTTCATGCTACTATTTCTACCAAGTTTCAAAATCATTCCAAAGAAGAGCTGACAGAGATTGGAAAACATTTTATGAAAGAAATGGGATATGAAAATCAACCTTATATCATTGTTTTTCATAATGACACGGAGAATAATCATATTCATTTAGTTTCTACAAGAGTTGATAAAACGACAGGAAAGAAAATGGATGATAGTTTTGAAAAACTAAAATCTCAAAGAGCTTTACAAAAAGTTTTAGCTGAGTTACAAGGGGTAGATTTGGATAAAGAGTTAGAAAAGCTTTTAAAATACAAATACAGTACAGCAAAACAGTTGGAACTTTTACTGGAAAGAAGTGGATTTAAATTTATCAAAAATAGAGAAAATGATACTGCTTTTGATATTTTGAAAAATGGAGTAAAACAGAAAACTATTTTTGATAATCAGATAGTTTTTAATTCTAAATCAGATTCTAAAAGAGCAAATCAAATCAAGGCTTTTTTGAATAAATACAAAGAAGTTTACTCAAACAAGATTTTTAAGGTAATAGATAACCGAGAAGCAGAGGGAATAGAAGATGACCAGACCAAGCGAAATGCCACACCTAAAATAGAGTTTGAAAGTGAACTGCAACATAAGATGAGAGAAATGTTTGGGATTGATATTGTTTTTCATCACAAAGATGGACAACAGCCTTTTGGATATTCTTTGATAGACCATAAAACACAGAAAGTATTCAAAGGAAGTGAAATAATGAAGATGAATGAAATATTTGATTTCACAAAGGAAAAATTAGATAAACGAATTTTTGAGCAAATTAAAGATTATAATGTTTTTAATGCTCAATATAAAAAAGAGTTATTGAATTATTTCCATCATCACTCTAAAAACGATGAAGCAAGGGGGATTAAGGAATTTATGATTTTTGAGAATAAAAACCGAAAAGATATGGAGGAATATAAAAAAGTCCGAGAAGAAACTTTCCAAGTGATAAGACACTCTAAACCAAACACAGACATTTCCATATTTGAAGGAGAAGATGGTAAGCATTACATCACTCATAAACAATATCATCATATACACGAATTGAAAAGCCTTGTCGGACAAACTCCGTATCAAAATTTTATAAACCCACAGACCGAACAGGTTTCTACTAAAAATATTCAAGATGATAAATTATCTAAAGTGATAAATGAATTCTTGTTTGAAATAATGAAAAGTTCAGGGAAAGGTCTTGACCCTACTGAAGAAGAAAGAAAACGAAAACGAAAAAAACGAAGATAAGATGATAATAACTTTTGGAACACAAAAAGGAGGTGCAGGAAAAACTACTCTTGCTATAGCCTTTGCAAATTATCTTGCTCTGCAAGACAAGAAAATAAATGTTTTTGATTTTGATTTTCAAAAATCATTTTATCATAAATGGGAAGAAGATGAAGCATTGGACATTCCAAAATTGTATGAAGTAAAATCAATCGGTGAGAATGATAAACCAATAGATTTTGAAGCTATCATGGATATGAAAGAAAGTGAGGAAATCTATTTGTTTGACCTTGCAGGAACACTTGATGATAAATATACTTCTCTGCTGATAATGAGTGATTACATTGTAATTCCTTTTGAATATTCAGATGTTTCTGCAAAATCTACTTTGGTATTTATAGAGCTTTTATCAGTGATAGAGAGTGAAGCACAGATGATATTTATTCGCTCAAAATATGATAAGGGATATAATTATCTCAATCAAGAAGGAATGGATGAGGAGATTTCAAAGTATGGAAAGATTTTAGAAAAACCTGTGTATAAACGAAACTGCTTACAAAACATCAATACAAGAAAACTCACTTATGAGCAGAGACATTCTGTAAAACCAAGTTTTGATGAACTAATAAATTATATCAATGCCACAATATAAACTGCCATTTTCTATTCATCTGGAAAGAAAATATAACGACATCAATATAGATGATTTTATAAAAGATTGGGAGCAAGAAAAAAGCAACCGACAAGAGCGAACTGTCGCAATAGATAATGAGCTTCATATTGAGCTAGGGAAATTTAACACATTTAGTATAGATATGAATGAAATTATTGATTTGGGAATGAGGTATGCACTTGGCAAAAGAGAGTTTAGGAGATTGATAGCACAAGTAATAGAACTTAAAAATAAAAAAGAAGACTAATGAAATTTATACCTATCATTTTAGGATTGTATTTCCTGTATTATGTGGGAATGGTTATTTATGATTTATTCTTAAAAAAAGAAAAAGTTGTAGAGGCAGAAAACAGCGAACAGAACTATTCTATTTCTGATTTTGCACAACAGAACAAGGAAACACCTGTGGTTGTAGGAATAGAAGATGTAGAAAACATAAGGACACCTAAATCCTATGAGGAAACTCAAGAACCTTTTCTTTCTGCAACTGATGAAAATCAAGACATAGAAAAACTAAAAAGCAAATATGAAGATGAAAATAAATTAGAGGAGGAAGAAATGGAAATTGCAGAAAACAAGATAGAACCAGAGGTGCAAACTGAAAATAAAAATCCATCAATTGCCGATAAACCTATATCTAATTTAAAAATAAAAGATATACTAAACCATATTAATACAAAAGTAAAAATGGTTGCCAATTATGATGGACAAAAAGTTTATCACATTCATTCTTAGTAAATCCGAAACCAAATAATTTTTTAACATTTTTAAATTTTTTCAATTATGACTGGAAAATTCCAAAGATTGAAGGGGCTAAAATTAGCGAACTTCAAAGGTGTGAAGAGAGAAAGAGTTTTAATCTTAGCATTACTGCTACTTTCTACAACTCCTGCTTTTGCACAAGCGGGAGGTGGTGGTGCAGGTGCTTTTACCACAGCTGGTAATGAGATTAAGAAGTACTGGACACCTCTAAAAACTTTTATTCAGTTTGTTGGTGGTATCGTTGGGCTTATTGGAGGTCTTAGAATCTACAATAAGTGGCAGAACGGAGACCAAGATGTGAATAAAGAAATCCTTGGTTGGGGTGGAGCTTGTTTATTTTTAACTATCGTGCCTACATTCGTAGGGTCTTTCTTCGGATTGAGTTAAAATGGGCTTCTACTTATACAAGGGGTTGAAAAAACCCCTTGTTTTATTCGGATTAAAGGATAAATACATTTACTATGCTATGGGCTGTGTAGCCTTAGGTCTTGTTTTATCAGGAGTTTTAGGCTCTTTTATGGGAATTTGGGGAACGCTTTTAGGTCTTGGTATTGGAGCATTAGGATTTTGGGGAATGTTTAAAATACAAGACTCCAAAGGGCTTTACAATAAAACTAAAAACAATGATGAACTGCATATTTTTCCTAAAAGATTCAACATAAAGAAATTCAAATCTAAAAATAAAAATGAAAAATAAAATTTTTGATATTCCTTTCATAGGTTATGATTATGGCAAAGAACATAATTGGAATTTTGATGTTTTAATCGGTAAATACGGAAATCCTGTCATTGGGATTAAGATAAAGAATGCGGTAGAACAATATTCTGCTGACCCTAATTCCTATACTGATTTTCATACAATACTCAATCAAGTAATTTCTATTATTGGCGAAAACCATATTATTCAAAAATTAGATATTTTTAGAAAACAAAGATACTCTGCAGAAAAATCTACTCAATTTTTACAACAAAAGTACTCTGAACATTTTGAGGGAAGAATTTATAAAACGATTGATACCCTGCTTTTATTTACTGATGTTGTGGACAACTCAAAGAAAAAAAACAACTACAATTTTTCAGATAAAAGATATAAAGAATTACGAGACAAATGCCAAAAAGTGCATATGCTTCTCTCTCAATTCCATTGCGAACCACAATTTTTATTTGAAAAAGACTGGGAATATTATATTGGAGGGGTTTTATCAATGAATTTATCCGACATTCCTACCTTTGATAACATTAAATCTACCAATACTAATTTAAGATTTGGAAATAGATATGGAAAGGTTATTAGTTTTGTAGATGTGGAAAATATTGAACTTCCGAGCCAGATAGAGCCCTATTCTATTTTAGGTGGAAATGGTACAGCATCGGAAACAGCCGTTGATAATTTTTCTTTTATCAATGAATTGGAAGACTACCATATGGTTATCTATAATCAAATTATTTCTATTCCAGAACAAGCACCTAAACAAAGAGAACTTGACAAGAAAAAGAAAAAACATGAGGGTGTAGCAAAATCTGCACCTTCAAATATGATAGTGGCAGAAGAAATAGAAACTCTGCTTCACAATATTGCCGTAGATGGACAGCTGATTGTAGATGCTCATTTTTCCATTGTTTTTGCGACTGAAACACAGGAAGAAATGGAGAGAACCCAGTCTATGATAGAAAGTAAATTATTTACCAAAGGAATTATCGTTTCAAAAAATGCTTATAACCAACTGGAATTGTTTAGGTGTGCGATACCTGGCAATGCAGTTGAGTTAAAAGGGTATGATTTATTTACCACTACAAGTGAAGCTTCGCTTTGTTTTTTTTTTAAGGAGAGTTTCCCCATAAGTGAAGAATCCAATATTTATTTAAGATTTACTGACAGACAAGGAGTTCCCTTAAAAGTAGACTTATCTGATTTACCTATGAAAACTGGAAGAATGAATAACAGAAATAAATTTGTTCTCGGACCTTCAGGGTCTGGTAAATCATTCTTGATGAACAATATCGTTGAGCAGTATTTACTTTATAATTATGATGTTGTGATTGTAGATACAGGAGATTCCTATTCTGGAACTTGTAGCTATAAAGGTGGGAAGTATATCAAATATACCGAAGAAAAACCTATTACCATGAATCCTTTTGTGATGAACGAAAAGGAATTTAATATTGAGAAAATAGAATTTTTGACCAATCTGATTTTTATGATTTGGCAGGGGGCAGATGCTACAATGAGCAAAGAGCAAAAATCTATTTTAGACAATACTCTGATGTCTTACTATCATCAATTTTTTAATAGAGGCAGAGCATGGTATGAACAGGTATCTGATGAAGAGCTTTTACTCCATTTGGAAAAATATAATATTAGCAGAGAGGATATTTTAGAGGATTTTGAAGAAGAACTGGAAAGCAATAAAACCTATTATGAGATATTAGGGGTTTCGTTTGATGCTCCTACTGATGAGATTAAAAGAAAAGGAAGAAAATTAATCAACTTTTACCACCCTGATAAAAATATAAATAATCCTGATTATAACAAGGAGATGTTTCATAGGGTGTATGAAGCTTATGAAACTTTGACAGATGAAGAAAGAAGAAAGGAATATAATGAAACCAAATTAGCCATTATAACTCCACAAGAAGTTCTCAAAAATCCTAAAACCACAGAGGAATGGAATGAGGCATTTAGATTTGCTTTGATAAAAAGAATAAAAGAGTTAGATGAAAAATTAGAAGTTTCGGAATTGTCTTTCAATAGTTTCTATGAATACTGTGATAGATTTTTGCCTATTTATCTGAAAAATAAAAAATACAACATTACAGAAAAAGAATTCAACTTGAGGACTTTTCTCTTTGTCTTAAAAGATTTCTATAAAGGGGGAAGATACGGAACAACACTCAACGAAAGTGCAGACAGCACCTTGTTTGATGAGCCGTTTATTGTCTTTGAGATTGATAATGTTAAAGACAACCCTACTCTATTTCCTATTGTTACACTTATCATTATGGATACTTTTATCCAAAAGATGAGATTGAGAAACGATAGAAGAAAAGCTTTGATTATAGAAGAGGCATGGAAAGCTATCGCCTCTAAATTAATGGGAGGATACATTCTTTATCTATACAAAACAGTGCGTAAGTTCTGGGGGGAAACTATTGTAGTAACCCAAGAACTCAACGATATTATTGGTAATGTAGTAGTTAAGGATTCTATTATTTCTAATTCAGATACTTTCATTTTGCTTGACCAATCCAAATTCAAAGATAATTTTGGAGCAATTGCTGATATTCTTTCGCTAAATCAAGTGGAACAAAATAAAATTTGGACAATCAATAACCTAAACAATAAATATGGTAGAAGCCGATTTAAAGAATTTTATCTAAAACGAGGGGGAAGAGGCGAAGTCTATGGTAATGAAGTTTCTTTGGAGCAATATCTAACCTATACTACTGAGAAACCTGAAAAATCAGCCGTAGAGTATTATGCAAAAGCAGTTGGAAATTATGATTCGGCATTAGAACGCATCGTGGCTGATTTAAAGAAAATAGCTCCTCTGGATAATTTAGTCCCTCTTGTCAATCTATACAAAAAGCCAATTGATGAAAAAGTTTTAAAATATTACAATCACATTAAGCGAAAACACAAAGGAGAAAATCCAATTAAAATTATCCAAGAAAAAGTAGCTCAAATCAATGAAGAATTGGAAGAAAAACATTTTGACAGGAAACAATTAGAATTAGAAAAAGAAAAAACTTTTGAGAACCTTGTAAATAGCATATAAATATGAAAAAATATTATTTGAGTTTAGTGTTTTTGGGAAGTTTTTTATCAGCTCAAAACACTTATGTAGATGTAGTAACTACTGCTGCCTTAAAGCTGTATTCAGACAATCTAAAAGACAAACAAAACGAAACCATAGCACAACAAAATAAACTCCAAAAAGCACAGGCTTGGGTTGGAACTCAAATGGTAGTAGTTAATAATATTCAAGAAAAAATCTTAAAGGGATTGAGTGAAGTTTCAGGAACTCTCCAAAACGGATTACAAGTCAAAGAAATTTATGAAGACCTAAAAGATTGTGCTATGTATTCCTCAGAGATTGGAAAATTTGTAAAACAAAATCCTGAATATGCTGTTTTCGGAGCAAAAACTACGGAATATACATACAGACAAATTCTCAAAATGTCCACCGAAGTGAGTGAGCTTCTAAAATCAGGGGAACTAAATCTTGCAACTGCTGGGGATAGATATAAGCTGATTTATGATATTTCTACAAAAGTAAAGATGTTAAAAGTCTGGCTGGCGACCATTAGTTTAGATTTAGAAAGAGCTAAAAGATTGGGATTTTGGAGAGCTATTAACCCTTTTCAAGGCTATATCAATACAGATAAAGATATTGTCAGAAATATAATGGATAGATATAAACATAATTTTTAAAACCGAATCATTATGAGAAAATTTCTTTTTTCAGCAGTATTTCTTGCAGGTTATTTAGTATTAACATCATCAGGAGGAAAACCAAAACCACCTTGGGAAGAAGAAAATGTGTCTTTCCCTATGATGAATCAAGAAATTCGCCATTCTATGCAGGAGAATGAGAGACAACAAGAAATGAAAAAAAAGCAGAATATCAATTTAGGTGCAGAAGTAGTCAATAAAAAACAATGGTCAAAATTTAAAGATACAACAAAGAAAATTCAAGACAGGTTAAGAATTATTGATTTTGCATTACAGGCTATTCCTGCTGGAATAGTAATTTCACAAGAGGCAAAAGAAATTAAAGAAAATCAAATAAAGATTATCCAAGAAATAAGAACTGCACCTTATACCTTGATTATTGCTCTGCCGAAGCAGGTAGAATTTGTAGATGAGCTTCAAATGGTGGTAAGACTCATTACAGGAATTGTTGTTTCCTATGGAGCAATCAATCAAATAGAAAAAGCTGAAAGAAAAATCTTAATAGATTATGCACTCTCAGAAGTGGAAAGACTTAATAGCCAATCTTTTTACATGCTTATGATGATTAGAAATGCAAAAGAAAAATTTGAGAGAAATAAAGCTATGCTCAGTTATTATGTAAATGCAGACAGGCAAATTGTAGAAGAGATTATTGATAATATAAAAACTTTCTGATATGAAAAGGATTATATTTTTCTGTTTGATTTTAAATGTAATATCTGCAAGAGGTCAGACAGTAGTTATAAATGATAAGCTGATTGCTCAACTTACTAAAAATCAAGCGGTAAGACTTACAAGTAATGAAGGTTTTCTTAAGTCCTATGAGAAACAAAAACAACTCTATGATGATATAAACAAGAAAATAACACAAGTAGTTGCTATACAGGAGTTTATATATGATAAATTAAGTAAAGTAAACCAAACGATAAAACAAGGGAAACAGCTTAAATATCTCTACAAATATCTTGGGGAAGTAGGTGAAAACAGTGGGAAAATGTTAAAACTCACAGCAAAATACCCACAATATGCTATACTTCTCACAGACCATTATCATCGTATCGTGCAAGAAATCCTAATGATACAGAAGGAACTCAAAGAGGAAATATTAAGAGAAGATAGTGATTTACTTATAGACCCATATGATAGAGAAGTTTTAATCAGCAGGATATTTGACAGAGTTAGAATATTACACGCCAATGTGATGTATATCAATTTGATGTTAGAAAGAGGAAAGGATACACCATATATTTATCAAATTCCACATCTTGGATGGTATGTTAATATGGATAAATCTATTGTAGAAGACATTATGAGAAAATATCAATATCTTAAATATTAAAGTATATGAAATATCAAAAACTAATTTATGCTGTTTTTCTTTTCTGCATCAGTATAAATGCTCAAAATAGACTAAATGATAATGCCATTGTGTCTCAACACAAAAGAATGGTTTTTGAGAGATGGGGAGATTGGCGACCTTATGGAAAATGGTTTTTGGGTGTTCAGACTAACTTTGCTTATGCTACAGTTTGGGGAATGTGGTCACCGAAAAGGAATCAAGATTACAAAAATGGGCAGGATATACGCCCTTTGAAACCCACAGGTCTTGAAGTCCAAAGATTGTTAGAGCTGGAAGTTCAAAAACAAGAAGCTGAAAAAATAAAAGCAGAGTCAGACAGTATTTATAAAAGAAATGTACAGGATTTTGCTCATTGGACTTCCGAAACTGTAGATGCAGACCCATTATGGGTTTTATATTATAAAAGAATGCTGAATCCTCTTAAATCTTTCCCTGAACAACCACAGAATTTCAGAGAGTGGGGTTTTGATAACCAAGAAATTTATGAAACTCTGAAATTTTCAGGAGGGATAGATAGATTACAGGAAATTTTGGATTTACTGAAAGATAAATACCATAAATCAAGAACAATGGATATGCCCAGAGGAAAAAGATTCTTGATGTATCATGAAACTCTTATGGGGTGGAGAAAATTCAAAGCTGAACTATTCTCTTATAATACAAAAGGAGAATTGTATTTAGATTATAAAAATGCTCTTGATAAATTCAGAAAAGGAAGAAAAAAATACATTACAAGAACCGATGTAGAAATCGTACAAGAAATTATGAACCAATATAAAGACCAATACTAATGAAAACAAAATATCTTATATTTTTAGTTTGCCTTATATTATGCCTACTACCAATAGTGATATTAGGACAAACAACACCCAGTGCAGATGATTCCAATAAACTTTTACAATTTTTAAAAGGAGATGGAGCTTTTGAACAATGGTTTTTTAAATCATTCAATAGATTGGACACAAGCATTAGTGCTGAAGCAAGTAAAGTATCCTTTTTAGGGAGACTTATAGGAGGAATAGGAGCTACATTTTATTTATCTTATATGGGATGGCAGATGCAGGCAGGAGACCGAGAATGGGAAATAACCCCAATGTTAAAACCATTCTTTATAGGACTGATTTTATTACATTGGACAAGTTTTTATTCTTTTGTTCAAAGTCCATTCAGAGTAGTTTCTACACCTTCACAAACTATGTTTGAGAGAATAGAAAGAGAGGCTAACACACTCCGTGTTAAACGATTTCAAAAACAAAATCAACTTTTGGATTATTTGATTAAAAAAGAAGCTGAAGAAAAAGCAAAACAAAAGGAATTGGATAATTTGAAAGAGAAAGGTTTTATTGATAAGGTAACTGATAGTATTAAAGAAGGTTGGGATAAAATACAAACTCCTGTAGAAGAATGGTTTATAAGAATGAATTTTAAATTCCAAAGATGGGGAGCAGAACTGATGGAAGCTATTGGTTTATCTATTCTCAGAGTCTGTACTTATCTTGTTTTCTTTATTCAAAAAATTTGGAGTTATATTCTAATTGTTCTTGGACCGATAGCCATTGGCATGGCTCTTATTCCAGGCTTTGAAAGTTCACTTACAAGTTGGGTTTCAAAGTTTATCAATATCAACCTATATACATTTGTCGCATTTACCATTATCAACATTGGACAACAGCTTATCATTTCTGCTTACACTATGGAAATAGACCGATATGAATTAATGATAAATAGTGCAGGTAATGTTGATTCTGCGACCATAGCTGCTTTTATCAATGGAAATGGAATGTTACATGTTACACTATTTACTGTGGTAGCTTACATCGTTACAGGAATTGGTGTTCTGATGACCCCAACTATTGCAGACAGCATTGTTTCAGCTGGCGGAGCAGGTGTAATGACTAAAATGAAACAAAGTGCAGGAAAGTATGTAGCTGGAGCGCAGGCTCTTTATAAGTTAGGAAAAGGAGAAGATAAAGATAAAAAATAGTAAATCACAATTCGAAACCATATAAATTATGTTAGTAAAAAGTATAGAACAAAAAATAAAGATAAACAAAGCAGTTTATATTTCTGTCATTTTAGCATCGATAGTAATTGTTGTTGCAGGGTTGGTTTTCTCATATAAAATTGTAGAAGATTCCAGAAAATCTATTTACATCTTGGATAATGGAGTTCCGATTTTGGTAAAACAGACTGATGAACTTCTAAACCGCCCAGTGGAATACAAATCTCAAGTGGAACTTTTTCATAGGTTGTTTTTTACTCTTGCTCCTGATGATGAATACATTAAGCAAAATGTAGAAAAATCTCTCTATCTTATTGATGATACAGGAAAAAAAGAATACACCAACTTAAGGGAAAAGGGATTTTATAATCAACTTGTTTCATCAAGTTCTATGATTACTGTAAATGCAGATTCTATCCGTTTAGATGTTGCTAATAAGAGATTTGTATTCTTTGGAAGACAAGTAATCAACAGAAGGTCTGCAATTATTATTAGGAAATTAATAACAGAAGGTAATTTTGATGATGTATTAAGGACTCCCAATAATCCACATGGAGTTATGCTGAAAAACTGGAAAATTATAGACAATTCTGAAATATCAAGTGAATCAAAATACAATGGATTTTAAGCTATGAAAGAGAGAATAGACAGCCTTTTATCTTGGGCTAATGAACAAAACCGACCTAAAAAAATTCTGATTTGCTTTTTAGTATTTTTGGTTCTATCTGGAATTTTTGCCGTAGTAAGAGAAATTTATTTTCCACCTAAAATCACTTTTACAAATATTCCTAATTTTTACACCCAAAGTGATAAGGAAAAAGAAAAATTTCATCTGAAAGAAGCACGATTGGAAAAAGTAATGAAAGAACTTCATTCCTTTCAAGAAAAAGAAAAAATGAAAAGTCTTACAAAAAATGACAGCATGAGAATAGAGTATTTATATAACGAATATAAAAAACTGAAAAATGAACCTTAAAAAAATAAATTTTAAACAGCCGAAATACATTATTCCACTTATTACTCTTCCTTTTGTTTTATTTGGAGCTTATCAGGTAGAAAGTCTAATGGCAGATGAAGAAGTTGCTGAACCACAGCAGGAGCTTAATCTTTCATTAGGGGAAACAAAAGATAGTATTTTAACCAAAAACGATGCTTATGATGAGTTTTTTGCCAATGGGGACAGCAGAACAATGCTTGATGGATTAGAGACCGAAGAGGACAGTCTATTGAACTACTCTGATAATCTGAATTATAAACAAAAAAGATACATTGATTCCCTTGAAGATGCAAGGAAAAAAAACATGGCACAAGGAGGATTTTCTGGAAGAACATCTTACTATGAACCGAGAGATACGAGGGCAAGAGATGAAAGAGATTTTCAGCGTTCAGCAGAAATTATCCGTATGCTGAATGAGGGAGCAAGTGGTACAGGAAATGGTTATAATTCTTCGGCTTCAGCTTCAAATAATTATTCTTTTCCTCAACAAAAAGAAGAAGATGACCCAGTAAAGACATTGCGAAAGCAGATGTTGTTTATGGATTCATTAGAAAAGTCTAAAGACCCAGAGTATCAGGCACAAGTAAAGGCTAAAGAAAAATTAAAACATGATAAAGCTAAAATGAAAGCTTTTCTTAATAGCACACTGAAAGTTTCAAAAAATGGTCTGAACAAAAGCTTCAATTCTATTACCAAAGAAAGTGAAAGTAATTTTGTGAAAGCCGTAATAGATGAAAACTCAAAGGGTTACCTTGGTAGTAGAATTCGTTTCCGACTACTGGAAGACATCTATGTAGGAAAACATAAAATAAATAAAGGGACTATGATTTATGGGCAGATATCAGGATTTTCTATGCAGAGAGTTAATCTCAATGTGATTTCTATTCTTAATAATGGGGAAATCCTGCCTATCAACCTCTCTGTTTATGATGTAGATGGAATGAAAGGACTCTATGTTCCTGAAAGTGCATTTAGAGATATGATGAGAGAACTTGGACAAAATTCGGTGCAGGGAACATCGTTGGATAATTCCAACCAAGGGTTTTTCACAAGCTTTTTATCCAAAGCTTTCTCTTCTGCATCACAAACAATAGCAAACCTTATCAGAAAGAATAAGGCAAAATTAAAATATAACTCTTATATCTATTTAATTAACGAAAAAGAATTTGAAAAATATGAAGACAATTAGTATTAAAGCAATTTTATTTGGGTGTGTTTTTTCTGCTTCTTCTCTTTTTGCTCAAACTGAAAAGAAAGAACAAACAGTTCGTGACCTTCCTGAACTTAATATGACCGAAGGAGTAAATATACATTTTATATCCCCTGAACCCATTCAGTTTGTAGATTTATCTACCGATGAACTTATAGGAGATTTACCTTCTGAAAATATCGCAAGAATCAAGATTACCAATAAACAGGAACAAGATTCTGTAAAAGTGATAAAACAGAAACGAAATAGTTTTTATAGCGGAGAACAGATAGGGATTATTACTATTGTAGGGCAGTCTTTCATGGCTCAGTATAAAGCCGTTTTTAGAAACCCTTTGGTATTTAATTCTCAAACCAATATCCAAATCCAGCCAGAAGATATGCAACCTTTGGAGTTTCCTAAAATGAGTTTTTCAAACCTTGAATTAAGAAATTTTTCATTAGATATTATTCAGCGAGATACTCAAAGACCTTTGAGAAAAGTAAATTCTCTAAAACTTACCATTGAGCTTAATAATGTTTATGTGATGGGAGATTACATATTCCTTGATGTTAATTTCAAAAATAAATCCAATCTTAATTATGATGTGGAAGGAATTAAATTTTCACTTGATGATAAAAAAATATATAAAGCCACCAATAACCAAAATATAGAAATGAAACCAATTTATCAATTCTATCATAATAAAGTCATTAAAAAGAATTTTAGAAATATTTATGTCTTTAAGAAATTTACTTACCCTAATAGTAAAGTTATGAAAATAAGACTATTGGAAGAGCAACTATCAGGAAGAACTATTGAAATGGTCGTAAAATATTCAGATATACTAAATGCTGATACTTTTTAATTAGTCATTCATTGAAAATTAAAATCAATTAAAATGCAAGAACAACAGCACCAAATAAAAATCTATGGATTTATCCAGAAAATGGTCTATACAGTAGTTGTAATGGATTGCCTAACGCTATTTTTTCAAGATGCAAAGATTTTTGTGCTTTCTGATTTATTGCGAAATTTTGGCAAAATGGGAATATTCTTTCCTCCTATCAATGCAAAAATTTCTACCATTATCCTCATTACACTCGTTGCCATAGGAACAAAAGCCAAAAAGAAAAGAGACCTAAATGTTACCAAAGAGATTATTTTGCCTATCATCTTGGGATTACTGATGATTATCGGTTCATTAGCTTTTGTTAAGGAAGCCAGTATTCATACTTTGCCAAAAATAAATCCTTATCAAGTAGGATATGCATTACTCTCTTTGGTTGGTGCTGTTATTACCCAAATGGGAGCTGACAGTATTTCAAAATATATGCAACAAAAAATGGGGCAAGACCGTTGGAATGTAGAGGAGGAATCTTTTGCCCAAAACCAAGAACTTGTAGAAACCCCCACTTCTGTAAATATTCCATATTTATTCCGACACAACCGAAAGACCAATAAAGGCTGGATAAATATCAATCCTTTTCGTGGGACTATGGTGCTGGGGACACCTGGGTCTGGTAAGTCATTCGGTATCATTAATCCTGCCATTCGGCAGATGATGAGTAAGGGTTTTTGTCTCTGCATCTATGATTTTAAATTTCCTGACCTTGCCCAAATTGCTTATTATCAATATCTTTTAAAAAAACAAAAAGACAAAGATTATAAACACGACTTTTTCGTTATCAATTTGAATGATGTAGAAAAATCCAAAAGGGTAAATCCTTTTAAAAAAGAATACATTCAGACTCTTGCAGAAGCCCAAGAAATGGCTGAATCAATGGTTTCTGCATTGCAAAAAGGAGGTTCAAGTGGTGGCGGTGGTTCAGAGCAGTTCTTTACCCAATCGGCAATCAACTTCCTCTCATCCTGTATTTATTACTTTGCAACTTATGAAAATGGGCGTTTTTCAACACTTCCACACCTTCTGTCTTTTATGAATAGAAGCTATGAAGAAATTTTTACTACTTTATTTCAACATGAGGAATTGACCTCATTACTATCGCCCTTTAAATCTGCTTATGATAATAAAGCCTTTGACCAGCTCGAAGGACAGGTCGGAACACTCAAAATATTTCTCTCTCGTCTTGCTACCAAAGAGAGTTTTTGGGTATTTTCTGGAGATGAAATTCAGTTGAAGATTTCAGATAAAGAAAACCCTTCAACCATCATTTTGGCATCTGACCCAGCCACGCAGGATATTAATTCAGCTCTTTATTCTTCTGTTTTAAATAGAACATTAAAACTTATTAACTCCAAAGGAAATTACCCAAGTGGCGTGATTGCAGATGAGTTTCCAACCATTTACATTCATAAAATTGATAATGTTATTGCCACTGCACGAAGTAACAAAGTTGCCGTTGTTCTTGGTCTGCAAGAAATTCCACAGCTTCGGCAGTTCTATAAAAAAGAAGTAGCAGACACTATTTCTGCAATTATTGGGAATATTCTCTCTGGTTCAGCTCGTGATAAAAACACTTTGGACTGGCTTGAAAAAATGTTTGGTAAAATAAAACAGAAAACTTACTCTCAATCCATTTCTAATCAAGGAACTACCACTTCTATCAATGAAAAAATGGATAATATGATTCCTGCTGGAAAAATCGCAGCACTCCGTACAGGAGAAATGGTAGGAATGATAGCAGGAAGTGAAGAAAATAATTCTGAAGAATACAAATCATCAGCAATAAGTGGGAAAATCAATTTAGATATGAAAGCCATTAAAGAAGAGGAAGAAAACTATGTAAAAATGCTTACTTATTATTCTTTCATTGATAAAACTGGAAAAGACCGAAAAGAAGAAACACTAATGGCAAACTACCGTAGAATAACCAAAGAGGTAGAACTTATTATCAAAGAAAATATGAATCCTTAGCCTATATTCTTGATTGTTTTTATACTTTATTTCCGAAAAATCCTCCGACTATAACTCAGTTAGAGGATTTTTTATAAAGTTTTTTATAGATTTTTTGAACCGATGGTACAAAATAGTTCAAAATAGTTCAAAATAGTTCAACCCTCCCTTAAATCCTTGTAATTCTGATGAGTAATAGTCACTTTTGTAGGAAAAGATAGGAAATGAATTACTTTATTAGATTATTCTTTTTTCTCTTAACAACAACCTGTTTTGGGCAGTTTAACACACTCACTTATACCTATCAAGAAAAGGAAAATAAAGAGTTTTTAAATGAATCTTTTCCTTCTGCAACACAAAACGAAACACCACAAAAACAAGTTACAAAACCAAAGAAAAAAAGACTTTTCACAACAAAAGCAGACCTAAAAAAAGAATTGAACTCTCTAAAAGCTCTAATTATTGATTTAGGCAAAAAAGAAAATAATAAAAAACTTAATTTCAAAAAAATAGAAGACTCTTTAATTCAAAATTTTCAAAACAAAATTGCAAAAAAAGAATCTGAAACAAACCATAAGAACATTAAAAAATACAATTTTATTTCCGAGAATACAATTAAGAAAATAGCAATGCCTTTGGATAAAATGCTGATTACTTCGCCCTTTGGTGTTCGTTATCATCCAATTTTTGGAGGACAGAAAATGCACAACGGAATAGACTTAGGAGCAAATTATGAAAATGTATACACAGTCTTAGATGGCGTAGTTTCAGAAGCTGGTTGGGATAAAAATGGAGGCGGAAATTACATAAAAGTAAGACATTCCAACCGATTTGAAACCTCTTATTTACACCTTTCACAAATATATTACAGAACAGGAGAAGTTGTCAAAGCAGGGTATATTATTGGGAAAAGTGGAAATTCTGGAAACTCTACTGGACCGCATCTACATTTTGCAGTAAAAGAATATGGGAAATTTATCAATCCTACTCAATTTTTAAATGATATAATAAAAGCAAATAATTTAATCTCAGCATATTATGAATTATAATAACCTACCAACAGATGATTTAAAAGAATTTGGAATTATTGGAGCGGATAATACTTTTTCTAAAAAACTTTCAAATGATGATATTCAGAAATTTTTAAAAGGAGAAAGCCTCGTTGCTGATAATGGAAAAGATAGGGTTGTATTTCAGTTAAAAGATGAAAACACACGCCTTGAAGTCAATATTTTTCAAAGAGATAGAGCTATTTCAGATATTCTTAATGAAGCCGAAAAAGGCATTTCTTATTCCTCTATTGAAAAGAAAAATAGTGCCAATGATGTTTTAGGATTTGAAAAAAAGGCATTTATGTATGATGAAAAACTAAATCAAATCGTAGAATTTGATTTAGTAAAAAACAGTAGAGAACTTACGCAGATTATTGCAGAAAGAAAAAATATAGAGGAAACCAACCGATACAAAAATGAGTTGCAAAAACTTAAAGATTTTCTGCTGGATAAAATGGACAATTTCCCAGAAATCGCTAAAGAAATCAGCAATGATATAAATATCGTGTCTAAAACGATTAATACAATTGATGATACTACACCAAACCGAGAACAAGCTCAAAAACAGGAGAAATCAGATATTCAGCTGGGAGTAAATGACCCTGACAGGTATCAAGATGCAAACCAAGAGAGAGAGGAACAACAGGAACAGGAACAAGAGCGAAAAAGAGGGTTTAGAAGGTAATATTAGCTAATAATTACGATTCACAAAAAACAACAAAATATGGAACAAACTACGAGACCACAAAACGAAAATGTTTTTGCAGAAGTAAAAGAGTATTTGATAGATAAGGTTAATGGAAAAATTAATAATGAATTTGATTTATTAGAAAAATTACATCTTGGCAAATACAATAATATAGTTGAACATCTAAAAAATGAAAGGATATTTGATAATGATATATCCGAAATAGAGGATTTTAAAAATAGAAAAAACATAGTAGGGCTTACTAATGAGCAAGTCCAAGAAAAAATTCAAAATCTGAAAGGAGAAATTAATGGAGAACAAACAGCTGATAATTCCGAAACTATTAGACAGATAAGAGCGGATATTGAAAACTATGAAACTCAATTAAGCAATCGTGAAAAGGGAATACCTGAAACTATTTTGAAAGCTAAATTTGAGGATATACCTCCATATAAAATTGGCGAAAAAATAACAGATTTCATTGATAGAAAAGTAGAAGATTGGGGGTTGAAAAATGATTTTGAAAAACTAAAGTCTTTACAAATTGATAATATTTTTGAGAAGAATATAAATCTTGATGAGTTTAAAGAGAATCTGGTAAATAGAATAAAAAGCCAAAATCCTGAGGTTAAGGAAACTCAACAAGAGAATGTACAGAATTTTATAGGAAAAATGGTTTTTTCTAACCATGGAAAAACTCAAACTGAACTTGATAAAGAAAGACTTCAAGAATATAAAAATTTGACACCAGAGGAAAAGAACATGGTGAAAGAGATGGGGGTTCGAGAGGCGATAAATCTTATAGAGGAAGTAGGAGAAAAAACAATTTCTCAAGAGGGGATAAAAAAGACACAAGAACACTTCGAAAGAATTATCAATGAAGCTGAAAAAGAACAGACAACTAAACAGAGTTCTTCGCAGAGTCAAAACATCGAAATAGAGCAGAAATTATCACTAAAAGATAAATATATCACACCTCTTACCAAAGAATATAAAGACTTTGTAAAAGAGATGGAAAATTCCTCTCCAGAAGCTTTTTACATGGATGGAGAAAGAAGTTTTACTGAAAAAGAAAAGAAGTTTATGCAAATCTATGATGAGAAACAAGGAATAAAAAGCCCTCAAATCTTTTTGAGTGAAGCCGAAAAAGAACAGACAACGAAACAAAGCCCTTCGCAGAATGAGAATATATACAATGATAAACAAAAACAGGAAGAAAAAATAAAATCTCCAATAGAATCAGCTCAGTTAGATTATCTCAAAAACCAATTAAAATATCTTGGTTTTGGGGAAAGTAATAAACTGCATCAAGATTTAGAAAAAGGAATAAATTCCAATGAAAAAACCTTTAAGATTCAGACTCAATCAGATAGAGCAATGCAGGGAAATGAAGTAAATTTTACTTTAAATTTTAATAAATCTGAGAAAGGCGGAGTATTTTTAAATTCATTTAATGCAACTTTAAAAAATGAAATTGGAGAGGAACGAACTCACAATTTTGGCGTAAATCATTTTACAGCAAAAGAGGCAGTTAATCTGCTTGAAGGACGCTCTGTAAAGACTGAGTTCAAGGAAAATGAACCAGTTTTTGTAAAGCTCAATTTTGCAGAAGAAAAAAATGAATATGGTAATTTTAAATTCCAGACATATAATCAACAGGCTTACGGAGTAGATACAGCTAAAATTGTAGAAAAATCAGGGCTTATTTTTGATAAACCTGAACACAAAGATAACACAGTCAAGTCCCTTGAAAAAGGAAATATTGTAAAAGTGAAATTTAACTTGGACAATAAAATCACAGAAGGAAATGCCGTGCTGAACCCTCAATATAAAACCCTTAATCTTTACGATAAAGAAATGAACAGGCTCAACACCAATAAACCTATTCAAGGATTAGATACTCAGCAACAAGAAAAGAATAATATAAGACAACAAAACATTTCAAGAAGTTTATAATCCCAAAGGCTACCAAAAAAGTAGCCTTTTATTAAATAACATCGTTATGAAAAATATAATTTTAACTTTTTTATCACTCACTTTGCTAAATTCTTGTAATAAAGAAATCAAATCTCAAAAAGGAGCAATAGATGTAATTTCTAATATCTATGTAGATGCTTCTAAAAATTTGGATAATACTCAAAGTTTTCTTATTTCAAGACTTAATTATTCTAATGATACAATTATCGAATTAGTTCCAGACCCTAACAATTCTGTTATTACCAAAGAGATAAATTTTATAAAAGATACCGTATTTTATTCATTAGGAGAACCAGCTCAAATAAAAACAATTTCGGAAGTGGTAACTGCCCAAAAGCCACGCTCAGTGTATTCTATGAAAGATATAGGAGCTGTTTTTACCAAAGACAGAATTCCTAATTATGAACACCGAAGAACACTCAAAGACACTATATTATTTAAGAAAAAATACAAGCGATTTGAAATCAATTCGCCTAAGAATTTCAGCCGATATTATGTCTATGAAACCGATACTATTTTGCCTTATTCTCTTTATCGCCACGCAGAGATAGATTATAAAGGCAGAATAGAGCGTATAGACACTTACAACAAGGAACAAGATATTTTTGTTACACTTCAATTACTGCCAAGAAAAAACTGGGATGAAGAAGCAAAAGATATTTTAAAATTCAATGATTTTATTAACAAAAAATCTAAAAAATAAACCCAATGAACCAGCGAAAATCTTACTCGGCGGATGAAATTAATAAAATCACTGAAAGTGTCAGTGTTTTAGATTATTTCCAATATTTAGAAAAGCAGGGAAAAGTCCAGTTTGACAGAAAGTCAGGACATGATTACTATTTTAGAACTGATGAGAATAAATTTTCAGTGAATGAAAATGGGTATTATGATTTCAAAACAGGGCAAGGTGGAAAAATCATAAAAGCTGTGATGAATTTTGAAAATAAATCTTGGCGTGAAACAATGGATTTCTTAAAAGATTTTTCTAATGTATATATTTCAGAAGATTTTGCAGAACAGAAAAGATTAAAAGATACCCAAGCTAATGAAAAAAACAATATTTCTGTTACCAAAATAACCCCACCAAACAATGATAAGCTTATTGAATATTTTAATAATAGAGGTATTGATAAGGATATTTTGGAGAAATACACAAAACAGATTCATTATAAGGTAGAAGATAAAAACTACTTTGGTCTTGGAATAGAGAATCAATCAAACGGCTACGAAATTCGTAATCCAATGATGAAATCTAAACTGGGTAAAAATGATATAGCCATTGTCAATAGAGAGAATGGGAAAAATGTTGTGGTTTTTGAGGGAATGACCGATATGCTTTCTTTTCTGCAACTACAGAAGCTTAACAATAGAGAGAATAAATCTACACTGGTAGTTCTAAATTCAGTGGTTAATGTAGATAAATTCATAGAAGAATTTAAGGACTACAAAGGGAAAATCACTTTACTTTTAGATGGAGATAAAGCAGGGACAGATGCCTCTACAACAATATTAAGCTCAATGCCAAATCATAATATAGAAGATTTGAGATGGAAATATAGTATTGGGATTACAGGAACAGGAATCAAAGACTTAAATGATTATTTACAAAATAGAGAGGAAATACAATCAAAAAAGCATAACTTAGTAGAAAATAAATTTATAAAAAATGAAACAAATCAAGAACAATCCACAGGAATATCCGATTCTGAGCCAGTGGAACGAGGAAAAACTGAATCAGACAATAGAAACCTTGACAAAACAAGCCAATCCGAGCATAGAAACACCAACAGAGAGCCAGAAACTTTGGACAGCTACAATGTTGGAAATGGATTTAGCTCATCAGAATCAGAGCATTTGGGAAGAGGAAGACAACAGCCAAATGACAGCCACCGAGATACACAACCGCAGAGTGATAGAATTGAAGAAATTATACAACGAGGGGAATATAGCGGAATTGGACAAAATCTGGACAAGCAAAACAGAGGAGGACAGCCCAGCAATCAAGAGAATGGCGTGGGAGATGTCAATGGACTTGGAAGACCTGCCATATTAGACCTTGTTCAAAATTTAAAAGGTCAAAAAATATCTAATGAACAAATTACTGAATTAGTAAATAATCTTACCGAAGTAGCCGAAGATAAAACTATTTCTCTAAAACAAGATATTGAAATTACAGAAGACATCAAAGACCTCGTTTCTGCTTATAAAAGTGGCGGTATTGCCAAAGCGGGGCGAGGTATTTTAGATGAATATTATACCGATGAAAAATTGGTAAATGCTGTTAGAAATCTTATTAAAGATAATTTTAATGGACAAAAAGAAATCAGTGTCTTAGAACCAAGTGTCGGCACAGGAAATTTCCTTTCAGCAGTTAAAGATTTAGATGTAAAAACAAACATCAATTCTTTTGAAATCAATGAAACTACTGCAAAAATCACAAAAATTCTTAATCCAAATATTGAGGTAAACCTCCGTTCATTTGAAACCGAATTTATAACAGAAAACGGACAAAAAAAAGATTTTTCTCCTAACTATGATTTAGTTATCGGAAATCCTCCTTATGGTCAGCATCGTGGACTTTACAAAGGTTTGGGCGAAGAACCTAAAATTGCTCGTTATGAGGATTATTTTATCAAACGCTCTCTTGATGTTCTTAAAGAAGGCGGAACTCTTGCTATGGTTGTGCCAAGTTCATGGCTTAACCGACAAAATGAGCTTCAAAATGCAGAATTAAAAGAAGCTTACCGTTTGCCCAATGGAGTTTTCAAAGCCACTGATATAGGAACGGATATTATCATTTTAACCAAAAATTCTAATGCAGAAAAAAGAGATATTTCCAATTATTTTATTGAAAATCCAACTAAAATTTTAGGCGATTTAGACCAAAAAACTAACCGTTTTGGCAGAATAGAAGACTATGTGAAAGGTAATTTAGATGATGCTTTACATCTGCTTCAACGCCATGCAGACCAGCGAGACAAAACACCTCAAAAAACTGAAGAAACACAATTAAGCTTATGGGATACAGAACCTATTTCAGAGGAAATTGTAGAGCAAAAAGCTGAAAAAGAACAGGAAACAAAACAGGAAGAAAATCAGACTAAAGAATTACAGCAAAATATTGAGCAGACCTTAATTAAATTGCACAATATCAAATTCAAAAGTCCTGTCATTGTTAATGAAATTGAAAAATACAATGAAATTTATCGTGAAACAGAAAATGCACCACAAAACTTTGATAATGAGAGAATAAAAGATATTTCTGACAAGTTAGAGCGATTGAATAAAAATATAAAATCAGAGGAACAGGAATATAAAATTCAATCCATACCAGAGATTAAGAAAGGAGTATTAAAATATCAATTTAACAAACAAGATGAAATAGTAGATACTGGTCTGCAAAACAGCCCAAATCTTACTAAAAACGAATTAGATGCATTTCAAAACACCAAATATGATGGGGAAATCCAAATCCATGAAAGCCGACTTGAAAAATATGCTAATCTTTATAAAGGCTCAAAAATTCATGATTTCTACTATGCAGAAGGTGATATTTATGAAAAATTAGAGCAGTTAGAAAACGAAAAACTTGAACTCTCTCAATCTCAATATGAGAAGCAGAAAGCTATTTTAGAAAAAGTTTTACCTTCTAAAAAATCATTAGAAGAAATTATCATTTCACCAAATCATGAATTTGTACATAATTTTTTGTTAGGTAAAGAAGAGAGAGAGGTCACACAGCAAACAGGCTGGAACTATGGAACAATAAACCCAAGACCTATTTATACCACTGAAAAACAGATGGTAGATATTACTTTGGCAATGAAATTCAAAGAATTTATCCGAAACCTCCCTGAAGAAGCCTTTGGTAATTCTTCATCATGGGAAGTGCGTGGGTTCGTAGATAATGAACAGGTTACAGGAAGTGATAAAGACCGAAATGCTCTTATCCGTGAGAGGCGGAAGGAAACAGCTAATGACCTTTTTAGTAAATTCCTAAAAGAGGAACTATCTGATGCTGAAAAAGAAAAATTTGTCAATGAATTTAACCGAAAATACAACAATATCCATATTCCTGATTACAAGGAGTTTCCTTTGTTTTCACAAATTCATAAGAATTTCAAAGGCAAACCACTGGAACTTACCGAAGTTCAAAAAGCAGGTATTGGAAGGCTCACAACTAAGGGGGTGGGGCTTTTGGCTCACGAAGTAGGTTTTGGGAAAACACTCTCTGGAGTACTTTCTATGCATGAAGCAATGGAGAGAGACAACGCCAGACGACCTCTTATTGTCGTGCCAAATGACAGTATTTTAAAACAATGGGTGGAAACTATTTTTGAAACCATCCCTAATGCTAAAGTTAATGTTTTAGGGAATTTGGGGAAAGATTACGATTTATCCAAATTTAATAATAAAGATGGAGAAATTACACTTGTAACCTATGAAGGTTTTAATAATATCGGATTTTCCAAAGAAACTACCGAAAGATTAGCACGAAATTTTTCATATATTTCTCAAAATGAGACCAAAGCTCTAAAATTTTCAGAGCGTGATATTCAGAAAGAACTCCAAAAACAAGAGGAAATTCAAGGAAAAATGAAAAGAGGAAAAATCTATGATTGGGAAGATTTTGGATTTGACCATCTTACTTTTGATGAAGTTCATAATGCAAATCATATTGTAGGGAAAGTAAAGATAGAGGACAGGAGATTTGCTTCTGATTTTAGAAATCAAAACCAAGCCACTTCGCTTTTAGGCATCAATACTTGGATGGCTTCACAGTACATTCAAGAGCAGAATTATGGGCGAAATGTTACCCTTCTTTCTGCAACTCCTTTCACTAATAAACCATTAGAATATTATTCTGTACTGTCGCTCATTGCCAATGAAAGATTAGAAAAAGCAGGGTATTTTAATGTCAATAATTTCTTTGAAACCTTTATGGAGGCAGACAATGATATGGAAATTGATGCAAAAGGCGATATAAAATACAAAACCAATGTAAGAAGATTTAAGAATAATGCTTTGTTACAGCAACTTTTGAGCGAGTTTATTGACATTAAAGGAGAAGAAGATAATCCAGAACTCAAACGCCCCAATCGTATCAATAAAGAGTATAAAATTGAACAAAATCAATTAACCGAAGATATGTATTCTAAGCTTAATCTACTTTTAGATGAAAAGAAAGAAGGGGCTATTTTAACACATATTCTTAATGCTCGTAAAATCGCTATTTCTCCCTATTTGTATGATGAATATGATGGCGAAAAGCCAACAACGAAAGAATTTATTGAAAATTCGCCAAAATTAAAAACCACTATGGAGCTGATTGCTCAAAATAAAAAAGACCAACCAGATGCAGGGCAGATTATCTATTCTGAATTAGGGGTTTCAGAGTTTCCAAAACTTAAAGAGTATTTGGTTTCAGAAGTGGGATATAAAGATAATGAAGTAGCGATGATTACAGGGGCTGTTAGTAAAAACCAACGACTAAATATTCAAGAAAAATTCAACAAAGGGGATATTAAAGTTATTATCGGTTCAGAGGCTATCCAAGAAGGAATGAATTTACAAGAAAAAACTTCAGATATGTATTTATTATCTCTTCCGTATAACTTTACTTCGCTTCGCCAAATTGAGGGTAGAGCTTGGAGGCAGGGAAACCAGTGGGAAAATGTAAGAATTAATTTCATGCTGACCAATGATAGTGTAGATGTTTTTATGCTTCAAAAACTCCAAGCTAAACAGTCTCGTTATATGGAGGCTATGAAAAAGGGAGCAAATGTAATAGATGTTTCTGATGTAGATACTCAAGAACTGAAAACAGCTCTTATTACCGACCCAACTACAAGGGCAGAAATTGAAATTTCTATCCTTAAAAAACGCTACGAAAACGAGAAAACTCGCCATGAAGCTGATTTGGGGTTTGTATCAAGGAAGTTTGAAGATTATGTAAAAAGTAGAGAATATCAGCAGGTTAAAAATTTGAAATTAGATTTGGAAAAATACACTCAATGGCAAAATTCAGGTAACGGAAATTGGGAAAACCAAATAAAATGGACAAAAGAAAAATTGGAGATTTCTGAACCTGCTTTAGCTCAATTAGAAAATAAGCTTAAAGAAAAAGGAATAAATATAAATGATTTCCAAATAAGGAAAGAGCAGACAAATATGAAAATAGCTGAAATAAGTGACAAAATTGAAAACGAACTGCCTCTATTAAGAGAAAAAATGATTAACCAATATAGAGCTGAAAAAAAAGAAAAACTCAAAAATTACAATCCGATTGATTTTGTAAAAGAAAGAGAAGAAGAGAACAGGGAGTTTTTCAAGTTAAGACCCAAAGAAGAAAAGGTTGCTGAAAAAGAAGAAATCATGCAAGAGCCTACTAAATCAAGAATGCGGAGGTAGAAATTTTAAAATTTATTTATTGTTTATCTTTATTTATTTCCTTTGGTAAAGCCGTGTTTTATGATTTTGCCGCTACAATAAGAACAACCTGTCCACACATCTGGAACATTACCTATTTTTCATGTTGTTTTCCATTATATTTTACTAACATGGTCAAATCTTTAGTATCATTCTGCAAAATGATAGTATCTTTACTGCAATAAAGAATTTTACTTCTATACTTATGATAGAATCCTGTTGCAGGATTTTTAGCATTATATATACTTACTATAGTATCGTTGATAATAAACCATCTTTCGGTATTATATTCATTATCATAGGGTATTCTTTCTAATTCTCCTGTTTTTACATAATGTGTGTAATCTTTCATTCTACCATCAGAATAGAACTCTTTCACTCTATAAGGTATAATATCCCCTTCATCACGAATATTATAAGAATACCACTTTTTTCCTTCTTCTGAAGAAAATGTTTCTTTAATTTTGTCTTGTTTACTCTTGCATGCTATAAATATGCTGCTAATTACGAGCATTTTCAATATTTTCATACTCTTGAGTTTTATATTGTTTTTTACCTATATATGGAGTAACAGAACCTCCTCTTCCTAATACATTGAATCTTAATCTTATTCCTCCTGTATTTTGTGTATTATATAAATTTCCCATATTTTGAAGAATTTCATATCCTTTTCGATCTTCCTTAAAATTTGCATTAAGAACTCTTTGTCCAAAACTTATAGATTGCGATACTTTATATTCTTCTGTAGTTTTTGCAAAATCAGGATGAGAAGCCTCTAACAAATAAATATTAGCATGTTTTTTAAAGGAATAATCTTTTTCATAATCTTCTTCTTTATGACCTAATTCATGATTTAAAGAAGATTTTACATTGTAAACATTATCATAAATCCCAGTTTTTATAGTCTTTATATTAAAGAATATGTTACCATTTCTATTAGTATGTGCAGAACCGCTTTCAAAAGTTCCTACTCCTGTATATCCTTTCATTCCTTTTTCTCCAGCATAATAAGCAAGAATTTTTGATACAGCTTTTAATGTTCCACGGTTACTATAATCCAATTGAGACAAGTTATACTCCCCTTTTCCTATGTGAACCACTATATTGTTTGTTGCTTTATTATCTGTATGTAGAAATTTACCAAATGCATTAAAATGGTCATCCATAGGCGCTCTTCCATCAGGATCAATAAATTTCATAGGATTATTCCAGACATAGCCATAGGGGTCATGTGTTTTCTCTGCCAGCGGGTCTACAGCGTTCCATCGTCCTATTTCAGGTATGTAGAGCCTTGCTCCGTAGTCATACATGCTGTTTTCTTGTAGTTCTTTTCCGTTGTATTTATAGTGGTAATTAGGGTTTCCTAAATTCACACCGCCATAGCCTTTATGCTTCAATCCAAAAGCATAATAATTATTTTCTTCTAATATCTCTAACGCGCCATTATTGTTTTTAGTATAACTCAGTCTGATATTACCGAGATGGTCGGTATAGTTATATACATATCTTTGTTTTACAAAGTCATAATAGCCTTCTGCTGTAGGGACGAACTGCAGAGCTCCATTTTCATATTGGAATCCATCTAGATAATCAGTTACTTTTCCAGGGAAGTCTTTTTTCACTTTTACCCCGTCAGCTCTGTAGAGATAGAAAGTCTGTTTTCCATTCCAGAAGACCGCACTAGGCAGGTTTAAATGATTGTACCCGATGTAGGATATTCCCTTGTCCTTATGATTCATCATGTTTCCATTTTCATCATAAGGGATCACACCGCCTCCTATAGGATATCCGCTGGGATTCTGGCTGTTGTCAGACACTTTTACCAGCTGATTTCCGATGTAGGTATAGCTCAGTTCATCTATTTTCACCGCCTGCGGCTTGTCCATATCCCCAAAACGGCTTAATGTCTTGATGTTATCATTGACATCATAGGAGAGATACTCATCATAAGAGCCCGTGTTGGGCTGCACTGCAAGAGGTTTAGAATAGAAAGACTTAGTGAGTCGGTTTAGGTCATCATATTGATAAGTATACCTTCTGAGCTCCTCATTATTGCTTCGGGTTTTCCAGTCCATTTGAGAGATGTTTCCGTTATATTTGGGAGTATCTTTGCCATTGGAAACAGGATTTTGATATTTAAGTTCAAACCCAAATAAATCTTTTCCTAAATTTTGTGGCTGATTCACAGAAGTGAGCCATCCTCTAATGTTATAGGCGTAATCTACCTCTTGAAGCGGACTTCCCTCTGAGCCGCCTACTTTTTTCTTTGAGAGTCTTCCCAGTTCATCATAAATATTCTCCAAAAGCAGTTCTTCGTTTCCTCCGTTTATTTTATGAAAATGTTTCACTAAACGATTTTGATGGTCGTAAACGAAGCGTTCTTCTATTTTTACCTCAGGGCTTTTAGAATCTCTTTTGTGGTAGGTATGAGTTTTTTGTACCACCCCAGCAAAATCCAATTCCATTTGTATTTGAGTATATCCTACCAAATGGTTATGATGTAGTGTGCCGATGACTCTTGCCTTTTGGTCATAGTAAGTAAAAGTTCTGGACCAGTCGTCATTTTCTATATTTTTAAGATAAACAGCTAAAGGAAGAGATTTTGTGCTTTTCCCTCCTGCTGTAGCAGAAGCCATTATCGGCTGCCCTAGAATATTTTCAGGTGCAGCAGGCGCATCGGGAGGATATTCATCATAATAATTAACAGATAAAAGTTTTTTTATGTTTTTTGGATAAGAAATCTCACCACCAATGGCAGGATTATAGTAAACTTTCATGTTGTTCTGGGTAAACCCAGCGTTGGAAGTTCTCTCTACATGATTAGAGAGGGTAAGATTAAGATTTGCCTGTTCTACAGCTCTGCTTTCTCCTGTAGCTATTCCTGTATAAGCTACTCTTCCAAAACGGTCATATCGGGTAAAGAGCCATTCTTTTTTTGCTCTTTGTCCTGCATCTTGGCTCATGGTAAGCCTGTCTAGCTTATCATAGACCATATATTCCCAACCTTTTGCTGGAAGTTTTTTTTCTACTAGTCTTCCTTTACCGTCATATCGGTATTGGTAACATAATCTATCTAGATCATCTTGAGTCAGATTTGCTTTTTCTGCAGCTAAAGGACTGATGACAAAGGCAAGCTGATTGTATTCATTGTAGATATAGTAGGTGTCCGCAGTTTCTGAACCATTAAACTTTCTAACGAGCACAACCTGTCCCTGTCCGTTTTTAAACTCTATGCTGGTATTTCCGTCTTCATCTTCTGTGATGTTCTTGTAAAGAGAACTAGAACTAAAAACACCCTCTTGTGACAAGGAGGAAAGAGTGGCTCCGCTGTTCCACTGGGTCACCGTTTTGAACTTTTTTACCCTGTCAGAAACGGTGTTGGCTTCATATTCTATTCTTATAGGATGGTTTTGCCAGTCATTTCCTTGGTGGATTTGTCCAAGAAGTCTGTTGAGTGGAGAGTTTTCAAGTATTTTCTCACTGAATATCTTTTCGTTTCCATAGATAGAAGAAGCGTTGGATAGGGGAGAATCATAGATTCTTCCTGCTTGCGTTCCAGACTGTGGAATGGGCAGAAAATCTTTTGCTTGTCTTCCGAACTCATCGTATTCTATGTGTGTGACTACATCTCTTCCTTTAGGAGAGGCTTTGACACCTATATTTTGCTTTGGTCTTCCCAGTCCATCATAGTATGCTACAGTTTCCAGCTGTTTTTTAGCAGCATTGGTTTCTTGAGTCTCCTCTAAATATACCCTGCTGTGAATGTAGTTTTCTGATTTAGGCAATTCTTGGCTAAATACAAGAACAGAGGAAGCTAAAAAAGATAATGATATCCATTGTTTTTTCATCGTTATTCATTTTTAAGGTTGTCTGTAATTGTATCGATATTCTTTTAATATATTTCCATGAATGTCCTGTACCTGTTTCAAACGGTTTGCATCATCATATTTATAGATTTCTCTTATTCCAGAAGGAGGAGTAATGCTGGTCACCCCGATGAGAGGATTGTGGGTATAGGTAGTGATCTGGAAATTTTTTAGTTCTTCTTTATTTCTAAAATTATCCAGAGCCATGATAAGATTTTTTTCTGATACTTCGTCTTTGTCTTCATTGGATTTAGAGATAATGTCAGAAACTAAATTTTTCACTTGATCATAAGTTGCCCCTTCTATTTTTGCAATCGGCAGGGTCTGGTGGTATCCCCAAATGATGACAACTGGAGTTATTCCATTAAGTCTATATTCGATGAGATTTCCTTTGTTATCATATTGGGTATAGGTAATATTTTGATTAGTTTTTGCAGGGTTTTCCAAGTCATAGCCTAGAGAAGAAATAGGCATAGGCAGCCCTTGAGTTTTAGTATTTGCTTCCGCTTGTGAAGTAGGATAAATAGTTTCTGTTTTAGAGATGATTTTACCATCCTGAGTTACTGTTGTCTCTAATGGAATACCTACTATGTTTTTGTTAATTAAATAATTATTGCCTTTCTCATGTGCGTATTGGTAGTTCGTAGTTACAGTAGTTCCATAGGGGTAAGTGGTGGTAGAATTTTTTATGTTGATAGGGGTATTGATATTGGTATTATAATAGTCATTATATGTGACTGTTTCTAAAGTTTTACCTTTTAGAGATTCTCTTACCACCGTTTGAGGAATTTCTATTTTTCCTGACTTAATACTAAGATAATTTGCATTAATTTTATATACATCAATATAGTCCCCTATATCACTAATTCTTCCCTTCAATATTTTTTTCTTGGTAATATCCAAATCAACAGCAAAAGCTATGTCCTCATTTATTCGATTATTATATCCTGAGAGTTTATTTTTTAACGGATTAAATCTATATGTATTTGTGATAGATTTTAAAGTGTCATTACCTTTTTTGTAATATGTAGCTAAATTTAATCCTCCTGTCCATGTATTATAGTTTTGAAAAATATTAGTATAAACTTTTTTGTTATTGGTGCTTTGTGTAAAAGTATAGATGATATCTCCTTGCCCATTATTCTCTATAACCTGCGAATAGGTTACTATATCTGAACTTGAGTAAGCGCTATGTGCAAAAGTAGAGTTTGATAACTGTAAAAATCTAAAATAGCCATATTCGTTAACTTTTGGAATATCATATATATTACCATCATAGTTTTTGATAAATTCTTTATAAACAGTTTTAGAAAATTGGAAGGGCTGGTTAATTACTCCAGAGCTTATTTGTTTATTCTTTTTCTTATTAAAAACATTATAGTTATATTCTGTTTTATCTATTAACTGATTATTAATATTATAATCTTCAATTCTTTTTACTCTTAGGCCTCCAATATCTATAATTCTGTTGTATTCTGATTCTTTTTCATATAATATGTCTAAAGATATGGAGCAAAAACATTTACCCTCTCTTGCTAAACTAACTGTCAGAGGATTAGATGAGGCAGAAATATCTGCTATAAAAGGTTTCCCATTAGACCCAAAATGTTGATATTGACTTGTAATTATATCACCAAAACACATGGTAGGTCGTATTTCACTTATATCATCATTGTTATTGTCACAAGCATTTCCAAAAGTAACTCTAAATTTAGGATTGGATAAGTTTTCATATGCGTTTTTAGGAACACTAAAGATAGTGTCTATTTTTTCATAAGATTCATCCTGATATCGGTAATCATTTTTTATCCGTAAATATCCTTTAGTCTCAATTATTGTTTTATATTGTTCAGTTTCTACTCGATTATTTTCATAGAATAATTTTCTTGTTGCTCCTGTAGGATATTGTATACTATTAAGAGTTCCCAGCTGGATCAGAGCAGGATTGGTATGACGATTTCTACCTTTTTCATAAATAAGTGTAGAGCCCAGATTATCTGAGAATATTTCATTAGGGATATTTCTACTATTTGTATATCCAGAATTAATCCTATATCCAGATCGAGAATTAATATATCCCCAGTAGTCATCACTCATAGTTCCTCTTCCAGGTAAGGGGTGTCTTTCATCATAGGAAAAACGATAATAATTTTTATCAAGCTGATCATAAACATTAATAAGTTTTAATCTGTAGTCTCTATATTCTTTAGGATATTCAGATATAAAATATTCATGATTTAATCTGTAATCTTTAATGATTTTTCCAAAAGAATTTGTTACATAAATTCTCTTTAAAGCTACATTTTTACCATTAAGATCTTTTCTATATTTTTCACCATTGGTAACCCCCATTCCTATATCATCTGAATATTCGAAATAAATATTCCCATTTGGAAAAGTAATTTTACTTATTAATTCTTCTGCATAGTGATTCTCATAAGGCTCTTGATCATATTCAGGGGACGAGGAAGTATCATATTGAGGATCTTTTTTATCTAACATTATAAAGGCAGATTCATAAAAACCTTCCTCTTTGTATGCTTGCTCTTTATTATAATAAAAAGTTATTTTATTTCCTGATGTTGTGAATATATTATCAATTTGGTATAAATTTTGGCTAGTAATAGGTTTTAAGAGTCCTATATGGTCAGGAATATTGTAATGCACAGCCCCTTTAGAGGATAATAAGAACTTATTTCCTATGTTATCAAGAATACTAAAATTATTCTCATCAACTCTTTCTATTATGATGTCTTGATTAGGTATAGTATACCCCTTTTCATTGTTGAGGATGAAACTTCCACTAATAGTTGGTAGATAATAATTAAAAATATCAGGAAAAGTATCTACTCTACCTTCATAAATATTGGCAATCTCTTCTATTCTAGGATCATTACTTCCATATTCTATACTTTGATTAGTATATCGAAAACTTTTTTCATAGTCTTTAAAGAATATAGGAGCATAATCATCATCAATTCCCATCACATTTTTTGTGATCGTATTAGGGATGGACAAGCTCCAACCCAACCCAACCGAACTTGAAATTTCATTTAATCTGATACCTCCTGTATTATAAGAAAGTGTAATAGGTATTTTAATGCCATCCACTTCAATTGTGTAAATAGGAATATTTATATTTGCTTTACCTCTATACAAATCCATGGGAAGTTTTCCTACTTTATTGAAACTATACGCTTCAGCAGTGGCTGGTGTTGGTAAATGAATTATACTTTTATTTTCATTGAGTTGCGAGATCTGTCCCCAAGTGAATGTGAAAGGATTTATAATTGAGAATAAAAGAAGTATAACTTTTCTCATGATTTATATTTTAATAATTTTGGTACTAGAAATTTTGTTTTGCGTTTTAATAGATATAAGATATACTCCTTGAATGAGATCTTGCGTATTAATTTTAGTTACGGGATTTTTGGTTATGATTGATTTTAGGAGTCTTCCAGACATATCATAAAGTTGAATTTGAGCCTCATTAAAATCGAACCCGATTTCTACATAACAGTAGTCAGCAACAGGATTAGGATAGACTTTTAAATTTTCTTTTTCGATGAGTTTCTCAAGTTCTTCACCTCCTATTTTCAGGATTTTCCAATTTTCATTTCCTACTTCTTTTGCGCTGGTTCCTGCTAAGACATAACTTCCATCAGAATTAAATTCGGCTGAGCTTAGTCGTTCTAATGTTTCTTTTGTTTCTCCTTTGATGTGTTTTCTCCATATTTCTTCTCCATTACTATCAATATTTAAGAGCCAGAAAGTTTCATCATTTTGAGAAATTCCATGATCAGATTGAGAATACCCTCCAAGAAGAAAACTTTTTACTTGTTTGCCTTTACTGTCCCATATGGTGTTGAGGCTCATTAGAGCATCTCTTTCACCGATGTTATAGGATTTTTGCCAAAGTTCCCGTCCTTCGTCATCTATTACAATTATCCAAATATCAGTACCTCTTTCTGTAGCAGCTCTTTTATTGTATCCATTAGGAGATCTACTTTCTCCTGCAATGATATAGCCGTTAGCAGTTAATGCCATCTGCTTTATTTTGTCGTCTTCCCTTCCTCCATAATTTTTCTGCCATAGAACAGTTCCTTCAGCACTTAACTTTACTATCCAATAATCTCCTTCTCCATTGTTTTTTTCGGTTTTTTCGGTTTTTTCAAAATATAATGTTTCTTTGTTTTCGGAACTGTTGATTTGTGTTTTGAGATTAGATGTAGCGTTTTGAGAATCCTCCTCCCATATACTACTACTTCTAGAGTAGATCCCTACAAGACACCCTCCATCCTTTGTAGGAATGATACTTTGTACTAGGTCTAATCCATTTCCACCTAAAAGAATATTGGATTTTATATCTCCTTTTTTGTCAAGCTTGGTTATCCATACATCATTTCCTCCAAATCCATCATCGATACTTGTAGAGGAAGCAATAAAAAATCCTTGATCACTAGACTGAATTACAGCGGCAACTTCATCATCATTAGTAGTACCTATGGATTTTTGCCATTCTTCTGTTCCTTCTTCAGAAATTTTAATAAGCCACAAGTCTGAACCTCCAAAATTATTTTCTTTTTTATCTCCTCCTTTTTCTGAAAAAGAATTTCCAGCAATAAAAAAACCACCATCCATAGTAGAAATAGTAGCAGAAAGAAAATCATGCCCATACCCTCCGAAAGATTTTTGCCAAAGGGTTTCTCCTTGTTGGTTAAGCTTTACAAGATGATAATCATATCCACTTGTTTTATTCTCTTTATTGTTGGGTAATTTGTTAAGGGAACTTCCAGTAACTAAAAATTGACGATCAATAGTTGTGGTTAATTGAGAAAGAAAATCTTGTGTAGAAGATTTCATATCTTTCTGCCATAATACCCTCTGAGCAGAAAGAGGGGTTACCCCAAAAGAAAAAAGTATTAAAGCACAGAAGTATAGTTTTTTCATAGGCTTTATGGTTATAGTTTTAACATTTCTTAACAAAAGTATATATACTTATATTCCTATGCAATATGATTTTTATCATGGTTTTCTTTTTTTAAATAAAAAGCTACTTAACTATATAGTTACTATTTTTCCAAACTCCATAATTTAAAATCATTCTTCTTGAATTTTTTCTCTTCTTCTTTATCTTTATTGAAAAATTCCAAAGTATCAGAAATGATTTTCTCTAAATTCTTTTCCCAAAACCAAAGGGGGATTTTAAAATAAAACTTTCCTCTTTCGTTCTCTTCAATTTCTCCGAGGTCTTTGACCAAAGTTTTGGGAACAAAAGCCCAAGGATTAGTATTTATTTTTTTGAGTGAAGCAGTAAGGATTAGTTTGTAGGATTTTTCTAATTCTTCGTATTTATCTACATAGACAAATACGCACTCTTCCTCTTGTGGAGTTTTCAATTCTTCTATTTTGGTTTCCCAAGTTTCGGTGTCTATTTCTAAACCCTCATCTTTTTTTTCTGTTTTGGATTTGGGTAACCAAAATTCTACTTCTTTTTCTAATTCAGAAACAAAGGCTTTGATGAGTATAGCCCATTCTGTTTCTTTAATGATAGTGTAATTTTCAAAAGTTTTCATCTTCTAAATCTTTTAATAGTTGTTTTTTAAGTAAATACTGCTGATGTAAAAACGCCCAATGTTCTTCAAATTTTGGGTCTTCCAGTTGCTTTTGTATAGTTTCCAAGATTTCTTCTAATTCCTCCCTTGTGGGTGGAAATAATTCTTCTGTAAATAGTTCTAATTCATTCACGATATTGATTTTAAATAAAAAATGGACTTGGAGGCATCATAAATATAAACCCTAACTTTTTCAGAAAAAAGAGTATTAACAGCGTTAATATTAGGAAAATTACTATCAATTTAGGTTTAGTTTTTTTCATAGCTTCTTGTTTTATTATTCTAAACAGATCTAAATTCATTGACAACAGAGCAATTATTTTGAAATAAAAAGGACTTAAGATTCTCATTTTAGAAGCTTATGATTTTTGTAAATTTTTATTAAAAAATTCATAGTCTTTGTAAAAATATAAGCTGAAGCTATTGCACAATAATAGCTCCATTCTTCATTTTGAGCTCCAAAATAGATAAGATATATCACTGCAAAAAGACTTATCCCAAACATTATTTTTTGTCGCTGAATGTCTTTGGAAAGATTTTGTTTATTTATATTTTTCATATTTTTTATTTTGGGTTAATATTCTATATTTCTAAATTCAGAAATCGCCATATTTACTTTATATCTCTCATCTAATAATCCTCCATTTCTATTTTTAGCTATCATAATTTCCACCTCATTTTTTGTAGGAGCATTATTATAATCATCCCATTCATCAATATTGTAATATTCTGGACGATAGAGGAAAATGACTTCATCTGCATCCTGTTCTATTGAACCAGACTCTCTTAAATCGGATAATTGAGGGCGTTTATTAGGTCTGCTCTCTACAGCTCTTGAAAGTTGAGAGAGAGCGATTACTGGTATATCTAATTCTTTTGCAATAGCCTTTAATCCTGATGAGATTTTGGCGATTTCTTGTTCTCTATTTTGTGATTTTTCATAAGTCGCTAATTGTAAATAATCAACAAATAAGGCTTTTATATTATATTTCAATTTCATCATTTTAGCCTTGACTTTTAAATCTTGAATAGATATTGATGGAGTGTCATCAATATGTATTTTTAGTTTGGTCAAGTCTTCCTTATAGTGATAATACCGCTCTCTTTCATCTTCTTTCAGACCTTTTCTCAATATTGAAGAGTTTGGAATTTTGGTATAATTTGTAATAATTCTCACAGCAATTTGTTCTGCAGACATCTCCAATGAGAATATACCTACTGCCATATTTTGGATTGCTAAATCTACTACCTGCTGAACTAAAAATGCTGTTTTTCCCATTCCAGGTCTTCCTGCCACAATAGTAAGGTCTGAATTTTGCCAACCTCCCATTGTTTTATTGATAATACCTAATGAACTTGGGATACCTGTAATCCCATTAAGATTGATATTGTCAAATCTCTCTTCTGCTTTATGAACAAGACTTGAAAAGCTTTGATATTGCTTATTGTTGTCTATAAATTGGTCTAAAAATAAATTATCAAAATACTCAAAAGCTTTATCACGAATATCAAATATATCCATATTGGGTTCTTGAGCAAACCTCAATAATTTTGAAAACTTATCTATAAAATCTCTTTTTACAGATAGTTCCACCAAAACCATTAAATGATATTCAAAGTTTGCAGAAGAAAAAGAGTTAGTCATTAGGTCTATAACATAATGGTCTAAATGAGAATGCCCTCTCTTATTTAATTCTAATGTTACAATCATTAAATCTATTCCTTTACCATTTTCCCATAAGTCCGCAATAACAGAGTATATAAGTCTATTTTCTTTTGTTGTGAATAGATTAAGATTTAGTTTGGTATAATGGTTAGCGAACAAGGATGATTCTTGAATTAAATAAGCTAAAATTTCTTTTTCTAATTTAATATTTGTGTTATTCATTGTAAGTTTGTTTTGGGCGTTTTATAGTAGGAATGTTATTTGGCTGAAGTCCTGAAGATTTCTTTTTTGAGGTTTTTAAATGTGGCAGTGTGTTTTTTAAATTGTTTTGCCACTTATTTATAGGGATTCCAAGTCCATTGACCCAGCCATTGTCTCTCCATGATTCATATTTTGATTTGATAGCAAAATCCATTGTTTCATCATAAATTTCTAAACTTTTAGCAAAATTCATAAACTCATCTAATGAGGGTATATTTATATTTTCTCTTGTTGATGTATGAATTGTTTTTTCTTCTAATATTTTAGGTTGAATGTCATTTATAATAGGGCTTTCTATCATTTTTTTGAATGGTTCTGATTCTTGACTTACTTTATTTTTAATATTTAAAGTCTCTTTTTGGAGTGATTCTTGTAGTAAGAAAGAAATATCAGTTATTATTCTATAAATACTTGGTACCCCATTTCTTGTTTGATACTGAATTAAACCAACATTTCTTAATTTTGATTTAAGAGCATTAATAGTTGGTCTAGTTAAAGATAATTTTTGACTTATTGCATTATCTGATATTGTGAAATCTTTGCCATCATTTTGTCTACATTTTTCCAATAGAAAAAAATATAATGCAATAGCAGATGCTCCTAATGGAGATTTTTCATTTATAGACCAAAATTTGGTTGTTAATTCAGTATAATTCATAATTCATTCTCTTTTGCTATAATTTCAAGAACTTTTTTCTTATCTATTACGATTAACTTTCCCACTTGAGATATTGCATCATCTATCATCCCAGAGTTTTTAATTTTAGAAGCAGTTGTTCTTGAACAGCCTAATATCTTTGCCAAGCCTTTCAATCCATACACATATTCTTTAATTTCTTTTTTTTGCCCAGTTACTACCTTATGCAACTCTATATATTCTGCCACCGTAAGGTGTAATAATTGAGTATTAGGATTGATGTCCATAGTATTTATAATTTATTATTAAATAACTCTAAAGCTTTTTCTCTATCAATAATTATTTTTCTGCCTCTTTGGATTATCGCTTCATCAAATATTCCTTGACTTTTTAATCGAGAAGCGTGGGTTTTAGAACACCCTATTAAATCTGCTAGACCATTAATTCCATATACATACTCTTTTTTTTCTATAACTTCTTGTTCTGGATTATTAGGTATTTCGGTATATTTCTGAAACGCTTGTAAAAAATCACCAAGAGTCAGTTGCCACATTGGAGTGTCTCTATCAATATTCATTTTTATGATTTTAAGTCAGTTATCATTACTTCCATTTTACATTCCAAAGAATACTTATTATTCATTGCTTTTTCATAGAGAATATCTATAATTCTGTCGTCAAAGGAGTTTCCACTCATCACTCTAATTATTTTACTATAAGAAATTTTATTTTCTTTGGAAACATTTGTCAAATCCCCTCTATAAAAGTATTTACGAAGTTCTTCTACAAATTGTTTTTGTAATATTTTTCTTCTTTCTGCTATTCTTTCAGGGGAAACTTCAATAGAATAATAATTTAGACTTTGCTCTCTGAGCCTTTTTTCACATTCTATAAAGTATATTCTTGCTTGTTTTCCTTTTTCGTTTCTTTCCAGCATTGAAAGTTCTTTTGCCATATCTATTGAAAGAAGGTATTCTTTCATTGGGCGTCCTCCTTTTGGGTTTTTTCCAATTTCGGAAAAAACTACATAGTCTTGATTTTCAATGAATCCAAATTGCTCAATACGCTCATTTATCCATGCTCCAAAAACTTTTCCTACCTCCAAAAACTTATGTAATTCTCTCGCTGAAATAAAAGAATTTCCATTGTGTTGTGTAATTTTAATTAACTCTCTCATTTTTAGATTTTTTAGGTTTTACTGATGAATTATATAACTGATAATTTTTAAAAATCTCTTCTTCTGTAAAGCCTTGTTCTTTATAGAACATTACCGCTTCCCAAAGGGTTAGATTCCTGCTATTCCTTCTTGCTAAACCAAGAACTGATTGTTGCTGATTTCCAAGTCTTTTTGCTAATTCTATACTGAAGTTATTATCATTCAGTATTTTTTCAATGATGGTTTCACTTACTTCCATAATTTTTATATATTTGTTGTTAATTTGTATTTAAAATATAACTATATTTATATTGCGAATATATAATTTTTTATATAAAATAACATGATTTATATACTTTATTATATAAACATCATTATAAATAACTGATTATCAGAAACAAATTTTTTATGAAAGATAGATTAATAATTTTTTTAGAATATTTAGGCATTGGACAAAATAAATTTGCTCAAAATGTAGGTTTATCTGCTGGATATGTTAATAATTTAGGAGAAAATATCAGCTCTCGAAGTTTAAATAAGATATTGAATGTGTACCCTCAATTAAATGAAAAATGGCTTTTAACAGGAAAAGGTGAAATGATTAAACCAATAAATACGCAAAAAGCAAAAGGAAATAATAGTATAAACAGTAATATAAATAACATTGAAGGAAATGTGACAATTTCCCACAATGATTTTTCAAATTTATTAGAGCTTCAAAAAGGGTATCAAGAAGTACAAAAGGAATTAAATGAAAGATTAAAAACAAGTCAAAAACAAATCGATACATTATTAGAAATTCTAAAGAATAAGTAATTATGAAAAAGTTTCTCCTCGTAGCATTAACATTTCATGCTATCTTTTTTTCTGCACAAAAGAAAGATAATTGCGAAGACATAATAAACAAATGGAATACCATTGGAGTATTTTCGCAACCATCAATAGAAAGTGTAAAAAAATGTATCTCCAAAGATGAAAGAAAAATTAAAATAGAAGTTATAAATAGAGGAGATTATAAGGACTTATACCAAATTCTATATTTAGAGTTTAAAAAAGTAAACAATAATGATTTTTCTCCTATTCTTAAAGAAAGTAAAAATACTCCTAATATAATGATAGATAAACTTGGAGAAGATGAATGGAGAGATGGTTATGGGAGTATGTTAAATAAAAATAGTTTAACTATATCACAGTCATATACAGGTTCAGAGAATGATCCTTATATTCCATTAAAAGAAATGGAAATTTACGAAACCACAGCTCCTGTTTTGTATGGAATATTAAGAATAATGGGAACATATCGCAAAGATTTTGACCATAGTATACCTACAAATCTTACGAAGACAATAAATATATATTCAGATGGCAAATTATTGATTTCAAAAGAATACGAATTTAGTGAACTTGAAAGAACAGGTGGAATAACCATAGAATTTAATAGTAAATGATAAAATACCACGCACAGTTTTTATTAGACAAAGAAAAAGACAACCCCACTGCCAAACTCCGTTATAGGATAAAATGGAGTGGGTTTATTGTTGCTTTTAATGTAGGTTATAGAATAGAAGTTGATAAGTGGAGTAAGGAAACTCAACGCTGTAAAATAAACACTACACACAGTGACAAGAAAGTTCCTGCAAATGTCATCAATCGTAAGATACAAAGATATGAAGAGGTGTGTGAAAACATATTTACAAAATTTAATGTAGAAAATAAAATACCTACCGCTGATGAATTTAGAATAGAATTCAATAAGGGGATAGGTAAAAACAAACGAATTATAGAAGATACTTTATTTAGTATTTTTGATAAATTTATTAAAGAAGAATCAGAAATAAATCAGTGGGCTTTTCGAACAAAATTAAAAATGCAAGGACTTAAAAAACACTTGCAAGATTTTGATATTGAGCTATCACTATCTCAGTTAAATGAAGAAAAATTGTCAGAATTTCAATTATATCTTCAGAATGAATTAAAGCATAAAAACTCAACTATTAGTAAAATCATATCTTCTGTAAAATGGTTTCTAAAATGGGCAGTTAAAAAGGGATATATGAATGATAGTAGCTTTGAATTATTTAAACCAAAATTAAAATCAACACAGAAAAAAATCATATTTCTCACCCAATCCGAATTGGAGAAATTTAAGAATTTCACAATTCCAGAAAACAAAACCCATTTAGAAAAAATAAGGGACATTTTCCTGTTTCAGTGTTATACAGGATTGAGATTTTCAGATGTTATTAATCTAAAAAGGAATGATATTAAAGATGGATATATAGAGGTTACTACAATTAAAACGGTTGATAATCTAATCATAGAATTAAATAAACATAGTAAATCTATTTTAGATAAATACCTTATAGATAAAATGTTTGATGAGAAAATTTTTCCTACTATTAGTAATCAAAAAATGAATGATTATCTTAAAGAATTTTCGGAATTAGCAGGAATAGATGAGCCTATTAGAGAAACCTATTACAGGGGTGGGGAAAGAATTGATGAAGTTTTACCAAAATATGCTTTAATGAGTACTCATGCAGGACGAAGAACCTTTATTTGCAATGCTTTATCTTTAGGTATCCCACCACAAGTTGTGATGAAATGGACAGGACACAGTGATTACAAGGCTATGAAGCCTTATATTGATATTGCTGATGAAACTAAAATAAGCGCAATGGAAAGATTTAATTTGCTATAAATACAATAAAACTAACTTTAATACTATATAACTATACCAACAGGTATATTTGTAAAACAATGTAGCTCTTAGTTTCTTTTTCGTAAGCTCTGCATATAATTATAATAGTTAAATTTGAATTTGATGGATAGTTTTGCAAAACCCATATTTAACATTAAGGAAAGGTTATAATTCAAAGTCCCTAATTATAAAAAACGGGGACTAATTTGATGATAGTTCATAGTAATTTATGATAGTATGTTAAACTATGGAATACCATAAAAACCCTGATTTACAATAATTTGTTAATTTATGAGAATATACAGCATAAAAATTCAAGTCCCGTCTTCGCTACAAGTCTGTAAGGCAACACATTACAGAATAGAAATTAAAAAAGAACTTTGAAATATTTCAAAGTTCTTTTTTAATGCGAATATTTGACATAGGTTTTCTTTTCTATGAATTTATAAGGTTTTATCAATGTTTTGAGCGACTAATGTTTATCTTCTTTTCATGAATTTTTCTAAATCATAATGTTCAAGACCTAATTCAGCTAATGGGATATTAAAAGCCTCTGCTTGTTGTTTTATAATATCTAAAATATTATAGCACTCCATCTGCATTCCCAAATCAAATTCTGAATATTCTTCTTTCATTGTGTCTTCTAATCTTTCTTTTAAAATAGCTACTAAATCTTGTAAATATAATTTATACTTTAAATTCTCCATCATTCTTTATTTTTTCATTATTTTAAAATATTTGTTCTTTTGCTTATTTATTTTAAAAAATACATCTGGAACATTACCATCATTTTATATCATATAACTTTAATTTTAGATTCTTCAATGGGAAATTATATATAGTATCATTTTTAATATATATACCATTTTCTAATTCTATTTTTTCATTTTCTTTCTTATTATACTTTCCTTCAATATCACTATATTCTCCTGATTTCCATATTATATACATGGTATCCATTCTAATAAAATCAAGGTAATATAAAGTTTTATTATAATAGAACTTTTTAGGTTTTATATCTATTGCTTTATAATACTTTACAGCAGAAAAAAAGCTTATAAAAAGTACTATTTGTATTGATTACAATATTTATAATAAAATACAAGCCATATTTTGATTTTACTAATATTAGTGAAATACCAATAATTCCGTTAATGAATATAAACAACAGAATAATATAGATAAGCCCTAAACTCATACTATCATCTGGATGCAGGGCAAACATTCCTATCGCTGATATAATATTTAAAAATAGAATTATAAAAATTACTATTATCTTTTTGTTCATACTCTACTTTTATTTCATTATTCCTATTTTAAAATTAACTTCTACTCCAACCAAACTCCAATATCATTTTAAGTCCATAATAACCCCCTTCTACTAAACAATAGATGCCTTTTACTTTTTTCATTACTTTAAAATATTCATTCTTTTGGTGTTTTTATTTCAAACAACTTTTTTGGAATATTTATCCCTACCTTAAAAGAATTTCTTGTTTATATAATTCATAAGTTGTTATATTTTTTTTATATATATACAATGTATCATTATGAGCAGATTTATATACAGAATCACCTATTTTTATCCCTGAACTAAATCTATTATTAAAAAAATATTCATCTGAAAAAAACTCCCTTTTATTTTTTAAATCATAGTAGAATTCATCTCCACCCCTCCCTCTATCAATTTTATATATTATCCCTTTTATCTCTTTTCTATATACAAGATTGGTAAAAATTACTCCTTTAACATATATAAATAAATGTATTATGCCTATACCTAATAATAAAATAAAGACTGGTTTTTGTTTTAACTTCTTCATTACATTTTATTTGTTTCAAAAAACATTACTGGGACATTATCGTAATTTTTCTACATATTGTTTTAGTTCTTCTTCAGGAAAGTCAGATGTCCAATAGGCTTGTAATT
>CAUQVP010000004.1:0-41292 GCA_963521545.1 uncultured Flavobacteriaceae bacterium
TTTATTTTACACCTTTAAAAATTCTATGATACAGATATCCCCATATAGTAGGGTGGTACCAGAGGATAGATTCTAGATTTCTTTCTTTTTGGGAAGACAGCGTTCCGTTGAAAAAGTTTTCTATCGCTTTGGTCAGCAGTTTGATGCCGCTAGCCAGCTGGATAAGAGGGTAGGTCGAGAAATCATCTTCTTTTGTGATTGTGATATTTTCTTGGTATATCACGCTTCCTGTGTCTATTCCTTTATCCACGAAATGCACCGTAACTCCGTTGTTTTCAGCATCATTATTTACCAATGCCCAGTAGGCTCCATGAACGCCTCTGTATTTGGGTGTGATACCCGCATGAGTATTGATAAAAGGGCATTCTACGGCAGAAAGCACTTTTTCAGAAATGATTCTTGTTCCGTTTACAATGATTAAATCAGGATTTATTTCCTTCAATAATTCTATAGTTTTTTTTGAATTTACAGATGAAACATTTATCGTTTTATCATTAGGAATTTCCGCAGCATTCATGCCGTTTGCCTTCATGATTTCATCTCTTCTTTTTTTAGATGTGCTGCCTAAAAATTTACCGATAATCAGCTGGAATAAAATCTGTCCCGCAACGGTAAAAATACCCAATCTTTTTATCCTTCTTTTGATAAATTTTTTGGTATTTTCTTTGTCTTCTACAATGATTTTTTCAATGCCGAATTGACTATCCAATGCATTGAAAACGATTTTTGAGGAATCACCCTTTCCCGCTAAAATAACGATTTTTTTACCCTTCATTTTTCATCTTTGCTGCCAAACTACTCATCGTGTAGCTTTGGAAATTATACTTTTCATTTAAAAATTTATAATGTTGTAGGATTTTCTCTAAAAACTTAAAATTTTCCTCCATATTTGCCCCAAAATTATGAGGATGCCACCATAAATGGTAGGTTAGATTGTTTTTAGCAGCAAAGGTCATGCTTGCCTTTATTCTTTTTAGCCTTAAACTTTCCAAAAAACTTAGCTTTGGTGAAAATGGTCTCAAGAAACGGCTAGATGGAATATTTACAGGAGTTTCTTTTTTAATGTAATCGTCTGAATAACAGTTGTGTCCAGAAATATTAATGTAAGAATCCATCAGCCTGAAAGCTCGCCGAAATAGGCTTTCGTTTTCACCACTTTTGGCTTTATACAGCCAAGAGTGCTCATTCCCTCTATAACAAGTAATTCCCAGCTCGGAGCATACCTGTAAGTATTTGTCATTGAACTGGTTTCGTGGGAAAATCAGCGATGTTATCTCTATTCCTTGTTCTTTTGCTATCTGCACAGCCATTCTGGTATCTTCTCTGAAAGATTCCAGCGTTTGTCCTCTTTCTAAACAATAGTAATGGGAAAAAGTGTGGGTGCCGATTTCCTGCTCAGGATATTTTTTGATTTCATCGATGAGCAGTGGAGCAAAATGATATTTATCTTGGTTAAAATCACTGCCCAGACTCTCGAAATAAGAGTTTTCGTAGGGCGAAAGCGATTTGTCTTCGTATTGAGGTTTGATGGAAGGTAAATTTGCTAATAATTCTTCTTTGGTCTTGAAAAAAAGAAAACCAACAGTAGAAAAAGTACCGCAAACGGCATATTTTCTAAATAATTCCAGCGTTTGAGGAACTACTTTATGGACATTCAGAATGTTCTGCCCATAATCCTGAATGGTTCTTTCATCCCGAACTCCCCACATGAGCTCGAAATCCAAAGAAATTACAAATTTACCGGATTCCATTTTATTTTAAATTTTCCCAATACCAATCTACAGCCTCTTTCAGACCTTGCGCGAAGATGTGGCTCGGCTGGTAGCCTAGATTTTTTTGAGCTTTTTCTATACTCGCCAATGAGTGAGGAACATCTCCCTGTCTGTTTGGTCCATGGAGAATTTCCACTTTTGCAATTTCGTTGTCATAGGCAGAAAGGTATTCTTTCAGCAGTTCAGCCATTTCTTTGATGGTTGTTCTATCGCCCACAGCTGTGTTATATATTTGATTTAGAGCCTCTTCTTTATCAGTGATTAAGGCTAATAAATTCATCTGAATTACATTATCAATGTAAGTGAAATCCCTTGAATAAGTACCATCACCATTGATAGTTGGCGATTGGTGGTTGATTAGTTGGATTACGAATTTTGGAATTACCGCAGCATAAGCACCATTAGGGTCTTGTCTTCTTCCAAAAACATTAAAATATCTTAGTCCTATCGTATCAAAATTATAAACTCTTTTGAAAACATCAGCATAAAGCTCATTTACATATTTCGTGATGGCATATGGCGAAAGTGGTTTTCCGATGATGTCTTCTACTTTTGGTAAAGATGTAGAGTCGCCGTAAGTAGAGGAGCTGGCAGCATAAACAAGTCTTTTTACTCCTGCATCTCTCGCCGCTACGAGCATATTTAGGAAACCGCCCACATTCACATCATTACTTGTGATAGGGTCGTTGATAGAGCGTGGAACAGAGCCAAGGGCAGCCTCGTGCAGAACATAATCTTGTCCGTCACAGGCTTTTTTACAAGTTTCTAAATCGCGGATGTCACCTTCAATCAAAGTAAATTTTTCATTTTTGAAAAAAGGCTCAATGTTATGCCTGTGTCCTGTAGCAAAGTTGTCCAAAACAGTAACCACAGCTCCTAATTCTAGTAGTTTTTCCACTAAATTAGAACCAATGAAACCAGCGCCGCCAGTGACTAATATTTTTTTATTTTCTAGTTTTTCTTTGAAATTCATCTTTTAAGTTTTTTTATTATATGTAATATTTTCTTAGAATATTGCAAAGATACGATTCTTTATTGGTTAAGTTTCTTTCTTTGAAATAATTTTCTACATCAGGAATGTTTATTTCGTAGCCAGAACCTGCCTTTATGAGAATGAGCTGAGGTTCTATATCTAGTTCTTTTTCAATGATTTCAAGAATTTCAATAATAGAATAATTGAAGGGATAAGCGATATTGACCACTTTATTAAAATTCTGATAATTGATAACTTGTAGAACTAAATTCTTAATATCCTCAGTATCAATGATGTTTCTAGTTGCTTTTGTGTGGACATTTATTTTTTGATGGTTTCTGACAGAACGAACCAAATAGTTCATCAGTAGATTGGGATTTCCTCCTTTGCCAACAGCGTTGCTTAACCTTAAAATCAGATATTTTGGGCAGTTTTCAGCGATGATTTGTTCCATTTTTAGTTTGTGTAGAACATACTGGCTGTCAGCCTTTGAGGAATCATAGATGCTGCAGGTAGAAAAATAGACAAAAAGTTTATCTGGATTTTGTGTAAAAGTTTCCCTAATCAAGTCTTCTTCTCTCTGAAATTCAGATAGTTCTGTCTCTAAAGAGTTAGAAACTCCAGATGCGAAAAAAATAACATCTTCTCGGTCTACATCATAGAATAGAGAAGCGATAAGTCCATTTCCTACAATCATTTTTTGGTGTTTTTATTTTTTATTGTAATTAGATTTCAATAATTCTGAAAGACTTGTTTTACTTAAAAATTCAGAAAAAGCCTGTCCTCCTTTATCTGAGGTGTGTGCTATATCAGCAAAATAGTCCTGCTCATTTCCTCCCCATTTTTGGCTAAAATTAAAATCAGAAATATCTATGAAATCTATATTTGAGTAGTTTTTGTAATAAAATTCTAGAAACTCTTTCCTATTGTATTTTGGATAATTTTTGTCATGTATATATTTGGGTAGATTCACAAAAACTAGGTGAATCTTTTGCTCTTTACATATTTTGACTATTTTATCCAAATATTTAGTTTGATAAATGGGAATATGAGTTTCTTCTTTTGGTTTGTAATAATTTTCATCATAATTTTTTATATTTGGAGTGTATCCCCCAAAACTTATTGTGTTATTTTTTAATAAATGAACCCCCTCTTTTCCTAATCCTATCCAAGATTTTATGTAAATGCTGGGATTAGCAAAAAATAAGTCTTTCTGTCCTTCAACATCTACTAAAGGAAGATACCTTTCTCGCCATTCTGAACTAGCAAATTCAAATTCATTATTGATAAGATTGGACGGCGAAAAGTTAATAAGAACAGTATCTACTTTTTGTGTTTTTATAAGTTGTTTCAGCTTAAAATAGGTGAAAAGATAGGCCTCTCCTCCCTGTGAGTAGTTTTCGTATCGAGTTGCTATTTTGGGATTTATCGTAGCTTTTCCAGTCGAATCTCCTAAAAAAGGAATTTTGTTGGTCTGAGGTGTTTTGAACATAAAACAGTAAAAAACTATAGATAAAACCAAAATAATGGCTACAGCTCCTGCAAACAAAAATAGATTATGGATAAATTTTTTCATCTTTTAAAATTGGAAATATATAAATTCAGCTTCCTTTCCATGGAACCAAATAATCAGTAAAGTTAGGAAAATATAAATCGTCCAGCGGAAAGGTCTTTTTACCTTATCCTCGAATCTTAGAGGGAAAAGTCGGTCTCTCATCAGCCATTCGAAAACGAACATAATGGCGATAAAGAAAAGCAGGCTCAAATCTCCTCCTATTAGTTTCAAAGGATATCCGATGCCTATATGCATGGTCATGAACATTTTCTTGATGAAAGAAAAAGCATCAGAAATACTTTCGGCACGGAAGAAAATCCAACAAAAAGTAGCCAAACCAAATGTCAGAAGCACTTGAAAAAATTCTTTTAGAGAAGGAAATATCTTGCCCTGTGCTACGATGTCAAGATTGTTTCTATTGGTTTTCATAACGATAGAAGGCATTATGAATAAAGCGTTTAGGAATCCCCAAAAGATAAAAGTCCAATTTGCACCATGCCAAAAACCACTCACTAGGAAAATGATAAAGGTGTTACGAATACGCATCCAGTCACCTCCTCTGCTTCCACCTAGAGGGATGTAGAGATAATCTTTGAACCAAGTAGAAAGAGAAATGTGCCACCTTCTCCAAAATTCTGCGATGTCCCTTGAGAAATATGGATAATTGAAATTTCTTAATAATTCGATGCCAAAAAGCCTTGCCGAACCTAATGCAATGTCGCTATAACCAGAAAAATCACAATAAATCTGAATAGCAAATAAAAACGCCCCAAAAGCCAATGTGGTTCCGGTGTATTCGGCGTTTGCATAATCATTAAAAATTATGTTAGCATAATGGGCGCAGTTGTCCGCGATGACCACTTTTTTAAATAATCCCCAAAGGATTTGTCGCATCCCATCCACGGCTTTGTGATAGTTGAACTCTCTATTTACTTTTAATTGAGGAAGTAAATGCGTAGCTCTTTCTATAGGACCAGCCACTAAAAGAGGGAAAAAACTTACAAACAAGGCGTAGATGACAGGATCTTTTTCAGGCTCTATTTTTCTGTTGTAAATATCTACTACATACGACAATCCATGGAATGTGTAAAATGAAATACCCACAGGAAGCAGTATTTCCAAAGTCCAAGGATTTACTTTAATCCCTAAACTGCCCATAAGTTCAGCAAATGAACCTACAAAGAAGTTATAATATTTGAAAAATCCTAAGAAAGAAAGATTTATCAAAACACTGAGCCAAAACCAAAATCTTCGGGTGTTTTTATCTTCCGTTTTTGCAATCTGCAGTCCTGAAAAATAATCTAAAAAAGTAGAAAATAACAATAAAAACGAAAATCTCCAGTCCCAGCAGGAATAGAAGTAATAACTAGATACCAGAAGTAAAATGTTCTGCCATTTAAGTCGTTTGTTTAATATCCAATAAAGGGAAAAAACTATAGGTAAAAATATCGCAAAACTGATGGAATTAAAGAGCATGTGTTAGATTTTTATGTTATAATATTCAGCTACACTTCTGTGCCCTATATGTAGAATGACTTCATCGCCAATACCTTCTTGATTTCCACAAACACACCACTCAGTAGGGAGGTGGTATGGAGCATATTTTGTGTCATGAGCAGCAAGCCACATGATACGAGAGTTACGAGAAGGGTCTTTTAGTAAGATATCACAGCAGTTTTGATAATATTTTTCTGCTAATTCATGCCCTTTCCAAAGGGTCATCGGGCTTTGATTATAGGAGTGTCCATAGCCGTTGCTCATGTCTGTGATAGGTTTGGTATCAAGTGACATTTCCATATCTTTTTTGACAAGATTTCTAGGAGTGGCAGCTGCACAAGAGCCAAATAATTCTGTAAGATATATAAGTCTGTATATTTCTTCCGAAAAAACAAACATATCAGAATCTATCAGACATTTGAAATCTGCTGTGGATTCCAGTAAAGACTTGTATTTATAGTAGCCTGTTACTCTATACATGTATCTGGGATGGTTTTTGTCTAAACCTTCAGGGTGAGCTACTTTTTTTAAGTTTACACCTTCTACATTTAGATCAAAATCCGAATACACTGTATATGTAGCGTTTGGAAAATATTTTTTTAGTGAAGATAATGATGGCTCTAGCCTGTCCTGATTGCTCAGTTGATTCCCGCCTGCATTTGTGCGGTTTTCTCCAAATTCGCAGAAACAAAACTCTATTGAGATATTTTTGAGATAATCTTTGAGTTTTTCATCTTCTATGACGAAAGGCTTTAGATTTTTATAATTTTGTTCTGGAAATGAGGACTTTATCTTATTGGGAATGGCTTTTTTCTTTCCCAAAAGAACAGAAACTACCTCTTGTATTCTATTTGTCAATCTGTTAAGCATTACCTAATAATTTTTTAATTTTATTTCTTGCAGGTATTTCTATATACTTATAGGAAAAATGAGAAGCTATCATGACCACTACAAATGATGAACAAAAGAATACTGTATGACTTTTTATACCTGCTGCACTAAGAATTTTAGTTAATATTAATCCAATAGGTATTTGTAGAAGATAAAGAGCAAAACTGATTTCTCCTAAATAGATGAGGTGTTTATTGTTGAAAATCTTCGTTATCCTGCCAGTATTTAAAGTAATTAATAATATCAATCCTCCAAATGTTATTGAATGAAAACCATTATGAATAAATAGATTTCTAGTAAGATAGATAAGAAGTATAGTTGTCAAAGTCACTATGATTATTGGTATATCATAGTTTCCAGCCTTAAAATTGAATAAATGCATATTTTGAAATATCAATCCAAAAAGTATCCCTACAAGAAAAGAGTTGAGATGTAGAAAAGGATTGTATTTCAAAAAATATCTATCCAGAGAGTTGTGTCCTCCATAATATTCCGAAAAATAGAAGATATTCATGCCTATCTGACATATTAGCCAAAAAGATAATGTGAATATCGCGATATATTTAAACTTCCATTTTTTGATAATATAATTGAAAATAAAAGGAAATAACAGATAAAAAAACATTTCTACAGATATAGACCATGATGGGACATTATAGGAAAGGCTTACTTGTGGTATCCATGCATGAATTAAAAAGGCATTCATAAGCATTGAAGGAATATCAAATTTCACATATTCTAAATAGTTTATATATTTGAAAAGATTAGCAACTATAGCAAGAAGTAATGTCATTATGTGTAATGGATATATTCTTGCAAGCCTATTTATATAATATTCTTTCGGAGAAATATGTTCCTTTTTCCCATAAGCCAAAATCATCACAAAGCCAGACAATACATAAAAATAACTAACTCCTAAGTTAAGATGCTCACTATTTTCTATTTCTCCAAAGTGATAAACAAATAACAAAAAAGCCGCAATAAATCTCGTAAATGTAAGTTGAGAAGTGGTCATTGTGTTAATTTTCGCTATGCAAATTTAACAATTCATTTAATATTGACAAAGCCTATATTTAGGCGCATAGGCTTTTAATTATTATATTTGCACAAAAGACATAATAATATGCGTGTTTTTCCTATTGTTTTTACTTGTGATGATAAATATTTCAAATACACAGATGTAGTAATTACTTCTATATTAAGTAATCAAAATAGAAATGTCCATTATGAAATACATATTCTTACAGAGTTTATAAGTGAAGAAAACAAACAAAAAGTGATATCTCAGCTTAAACCACATAAAAATTTTAGTATAACATTTCATGAACTTGGGAATATAGATAAAAGTAGTTTTTATCTCAATTCTTACATGTCTGTGAGCACCTATTATCGTTTTTATTTATCAGAGATTTTCATGAATTATGACAGAATTCTCTATTTGGATAGTGATTTGATAGTCAATGCTGATATTTCTGCATACATTGATATGGGTTTTGAGGATAAATTAGCCATTTGTAGCAGTAGTCCATACATTAAAAATAAAGTTCTACAAGGAGACGATCCAGATTATCCTGTAAGTTATTTTACTGAAGTTCTAAAAATGCCCAATCCAGAGGAGTATTTCAATGCAGGAGTGGTACTTTACAATTTAAAGAAAATGCGGGAAATGGACATTCAGCAAAAACTTTTTGATGCGCTGAAAGAAATCCCAGAACCTAAACTGCAAGACCAAGACATCTTAAACTCTGTATTTTCACGAAATGGAGGAGTAAAACTGATATCAAATTTTTATAATAATACAGGCACGATAAGAATTACGCCTAATCGGTTACTTTTAGAAAGTTTAAAGAAAAAAGTAGGAATTAAGGCCAATCATTGGTTCTATATTTACCATTATGTAGGAAAGGTGAAACCATGGCAGCGGGATGGCGTGGATAGTGGACTTTTCTTACAATATGCATATAAGTCACCATTTTTTCATGACATTATAGAAGTCAATAAATTGGATAAGCAAGAATTAATAAAAAAATATAGATTAAACTGGCTGTAAATCATGGTGGAAAGGAGATTACAATTCCTGTAATTCCACCATTTTTTTGAATTTTTCTGAGCTTTTTACCAAGCTGTCAAAATCACCAGAGGCTATGATTTTACCCTTATCCAAAAGATAAATCATATCTACATTTTTTATCGTAGAAAGCCTGTGAGCAATGATGATAAGGGTAGTCTGTCCTTGTAGCAGGTCTATGTTGTTTTTGATGTGTCTTTCGGTCTCTGTATCCAGCGCAGAAGTTGCCTCATCTAGTATGAGCAGTTCTACATCTTTATAAAGTTCCCTCGCGATGGAAATCCTCTGTTTCTGACCACCAGAAATTAGGATACCATTGTTCCCAAGCTGGGTGTTTTCTTTTTCTGGAAGTTCATTAACAAATTCAGATAAAGAAACTTTTTCAATAGTTTGTCTGAATTTTTCCTTGTTTTCTTCGGATTTTTCTTGCCAAAAAGTGACATTATTAAAGATAGAATCATTGAATATCACGGCTTCTTGTGTGATGTAACCGAGATGATTTCGGAAAGAATTAAGATTAGTTTTATACAAAGATTTTCCTTCAATGATTATTTCCCCATCATCAGGAGCCTGCAGCCCTGATATGATATTGGCAAGAGTTGTTTTTCCAGCTCCACTTTCTCCGACAAAAGCCACGGAAGAATTTTTCTTTATAGAAAAACTTATGTTATCAATAGCTTTTTTTCCTCTAAATGACAATGAAATATTTTTAATATTGATGTCATCAATGTGTTCAATCTTTTCTTCATAGTGAAGAGGTTCTTTATAATGCTTAAAATCAGATAATAAAGTCTCAAAAGAGTCAATTCCAGAAGAATTGGATAAAAATGTATTCCAAGAGTTCTGCATACTCACCAAATGTCCTAACGCTCTGTAAAACAGTAGTAAACTCAAAAGGATGGAAGAAAAAGATTCCCCCAAATAAGAGGTCTGTACGATAATCACCCCCGTGATGATGACAATCGTAAAAGGCTCTCTGAGGCTTTCTCCAATGGATGAAATTTTGCCTACTCCCAGATTGATTTTTTCTTGTTCACCTATGTTATCCACTAGTTTTTTTGAAAATAACCGATAGTGGTTTGTTGCCTTTAAATATTTAAAATTATGAAGAATTTGTATCAAAACTGCATTGAAACTATTCCCTTTACTAGAGAGTAGTGTGGCTTTTTCCTTGGTGTAGCTGTTGATGTATTTATAAAACAAATTAGACAACGAACCTCCAATCGCCACCAAAATAGCAAACTGCCAATTAGCAATAAAAGCAAGGAAAATGTAGGTGGCAAGCATAATAATATGCTGTAAATAAACGAAGAAACTCATCAGCGCTCCGATTACTTTTCCCAATTCACCTACCATTGTGTTTTGGATACGCCCAGCTTCTAATTTTGTAAATCCGGAATAAGAAAGTTCATTAAGGTTTTCTATCAAGTTGAGCCTCAGCAAACTTACAGATTTTACTCTTATTTTTATAAAATAGACACTTCTCAGATAGTAGAAAACTCCCTTTATCGAGAAAACGATAACCATAAATAACAAGGCATTTACAAGATTTACATTTACACCAACGAAATCAAATAAATTGACAATGAAATTTATAACATCTGAGTTTTCGTCTCCTGTATTAGTGTTTATTCCAGATGCAATGCCCAGTAATGGAATGAACATAGCAAGCCCCAAACCATCCAATAGCCCCACCAATAAGTTTACCAAAATATAGCCATACATGTGCCATCTCGCAATGTTTTTGAAATAAGAAAAATATTTTAGTAAAGAGGTATTTTTGCTGTTCATATATCTATTTTTGAAGTGCAATAATCACAAAATTTCATAATTTTTAAAATGAAGAAAAAAGCTATTGCATTTCGCAGGGCAAATTTAAAGAAAATTATCCAAATTATCCGTAAAAATCTTATGCTCAACTTTTCCCTGTTGCTGGATGATTTTTTCTTGTATTTGTTTTAGGAAAGATTGGTATTTAGGGCTGTTTTTGTCCTTTGGGCGATGCTCCAAAGCTTGTTTTATTTTAAGATTTTCGTTGGAAAATCTATCAGCCTCATCAGAAAAATAAGCCTTTTTGAATTTTTCCCAAATGTACTGAACGGCCTGTTCACTCGGATGGATGAGGTCTTCCTTGTAGAATCTGTAATCGCGCAGGTCATCTATAACGATTTCATACACAGGGATATAGTGGCAGTTTTCGTGCTGTTCCACAACTTTGTGAATTGCACAGAGCAGTTTGGCCTTACTTAGATTATTTTCGCTAAAACCATCTTTGGTATGGCGGACAGGGCTTAGTGTAAAAAGAATCTGCGCTTCTTTTGGGCAGATTCTTTTTAGAATATGGCAGGTTTCAGTTATTGAATTTACCAATTCTTCGTGTGTCAGAAGGCGTTTATTAAAGTTTGTTTGTGGAATTTTGTGGCAGTTTGCTACAAAAATATTTTTGGCTAAATGTTCATAAACGAAAGCCGTTCCATAGGTGATAATCACCCAATTGCTTCGTTTTAGAAATTCGTGCGCTAGGTTTATTTTTTTATTTATTTTTCTGAGAGTATCTTCCTGATTTTCAGAATTAAATGAGGTGTGATGATTAAAACTCAAGTATTCATCTTGATAAAAATCTAAATCTTTTTCTGTGTAAATTTTGTTTTCAAAAATTTCTTGAATGCTGTTTTTCACAGCCCAAGGATTGAAAAGAGTTCCAAAAGGATTGTTCAGAGTTTGAAACTGGCTGTCAGCTAGTTTTACAGAGATTTCTGTTGCAAAACAAGATCCTATCGAAAACAAAGAATCCGAAATTTGAATTTTTTTTTCCGAAATCGGAATTTCTACCTCGGTACGAAATTTCATAGACAAGATTTAAATATTTCTTTTTAATAAATAATCTGCCAGAGCCAAGAATGCCTCTTTTTTCTCTGCATTTAGACTGGTTTGGTTTAGATATTTTTGAGCAGTTTTGTGGTGTTCCTGCACGAGTTTTAATGTGATTTCATCCGCCTTTGTATCTAGGAAAATTTTAGAAACAGCATCTATTTTTTCTTGGCTTTCAGCCGTTTGGGAATACCAGTTTTGGAGTTCCTTTTTTTGTTTTTCATCTGCTTTTTCTAGCGCAGTGAGATATAAAACGGTCTTTTTATTTTCACAAATATCACCTGCCTGTTTTTTTCCAAAATCTCCCTGATTTCCAAATACATCCAGATAATCATCCATCATCTGAAATGCGATTCCAAGGTGAATCCCAAACTGATAGAGAGCCTCCGCATCCTGCTCTGGACATTCAGCGATGAAAGCACCTATTTTTAGTGCAGCGGCACTCAGAACGCCAGTTTTGTAAGTAATCATTTGGATATATTCATCAAAAATTACATCATCTCTTTTTTCAAAATTCATGTCCATTTGCTGTCCCTCACATATTTTCGCTCCTGTATTGGAAAATAAATGAATGCATTTTTTGAACAAAATAGGGTCTAAATCCTCGAAAAACTGATAAGATTTGATAAGCAGGGCATCGCCAGAGAGAATGCCCGTGTTGATACCTTCTAAAGCATGAATGGTAGGCTTCCCTCTTCTCAGAGGAGCATCATCCATTATATCATCATGAATCAGTGTGAAATTATGAAAAAACTCTATTGCTAAAGCTGGTTTTATAGCAGTATTTATATCTCCCCCGAATGCATCCGTTGCCATCAGGGTAAGCATAGGGCGGAGGCGTTTTCCTCCATTTGCTATGATGTAGTTGATGGGCTGATACAGCTCAAAGGGAGCTTCTTCAAATTTGTATTTTTCTATACTTTCAGAAATTAAATTGATGTATTTTTCAGCAAAATGCATGATGAAATTGTTTTCAGCAAATTTAAATTTTTAAAATGAAAATAAGTCAAAAAAACCACCAATTTTTCTGATAAATATGGTGGTTTTTAATTCTTTTATTTTTTGGAAAAATTTTAGAACATATTTACAATGATGTAGGTAATTCCAGCTACTATCGCACTGATAGGAATTGTCAGAACCCAAGCCCATAGAAGGCTTACAGTAATACCCCATCTTACGGCAGAGATTCTTTTAGTAAGACCAACACCTATGATGGAGCCCGTGATAGTGTGGGTAGTAGAAACAGGAACTCCAAGATGGTCAGTGATGAAAAGAGTCACAGCACCAGCAGATTCTGCACTTACACCTTCTAATGAAGTTACTTTCGTGATTTTAGTTCCCATCGTTTTTACGATTTTCCATCCTCCGCTCATCGTTCCTAAACCGATAGCAATATGCGCTGCCAAAGGAACCCACATGAAATGTTCAGTAAAGTATTTAAATCTATCAGGAGCATTGATGTAGTTTAGGTCTCCTATACTTACATAGTGATAAATAACCGCTGCACCTATGATTCCCATGATTTTCTGAGCATCATTCAGCCCGTGTCCTAGACTGAATAGAGCAGAAGAAACCAGCTGTAATCTTTTGAACGCTGTTTCAGCTTTATGAGGATTGGATTTTTTGCAAATATTTACGATGATAAGCGTGATAATCACAGAAACAAACATCCCTATGAAAGGTGCTAGGAAAATAAATAAGAATATTGGGATGACTTTGTCATACTTTACTACATCTTGTGTGAGTAATTTTTCAAAAGATAATTTGAGAAGTTCAAAAGATGAAGCATTGTCATTTAAATCTCTAAATTCAATATAATTTCCATGAAGAGCATGCATCAGCGCTGCTCCAAGAAATCCGCCAATAAGGGTGTGTGACGAAGAGGATGGAATACCAAGCCACCAAGTTAGTAAATTCCACGCAATAGCAGCAATAAGTCCAGAGACAATAACTTCAAGGTTGATAAAATCCTCGCTCACAGTTTTAGCAATGGTATTCCCAATGTTAAAAGACTGTGTGATATAAGCAGCAATGAAAAAAGCTGCAAAATTCCAAAAAGCCGCCCACAAAACTGCTTGAAAAGGCGTCAGAACCTTTGTGGAAACAATAGTAGCAATGGAGTTAGCCGCATCATGAAACCCATTGATATAGTCAAAAACAAGGGCTAGTCCAATGATTGCTATGAGAAGTACAGGAAGTTCCATACTTTATTTTTTAGTTAGTGTTAGAAATTAAGCGTATTTGATGATGATGCTGCTCATTACACCAGCTACTTCTTCCGCCTTGTCAGTTACCTCTTCTAGGTAGTTTAGCACCTGCTGTACTTTGATGATGGTAATAGGGTCATTGGTCTCGAATAGCTTAATTAGAGCCGAACTCTGCACATCATCAGCAATGTTTTCTATACTATTGATTTTGATGCATGATTCTTTCACAGCCTCCAAATCTTTAAAATCTTTAAGGTTGATAATAGCATTTTGAATCTCTATACATGCCTTTTGGATAAGGAGAGAAAACTCTTGGTAAGCCTTTGTTTCAGGGCTTTTGAATAGAAAAATATATCTAGTAGAAGCGTAGATATAGTCCGCCACATCATCCAGAGATGTAGCCAAAGACTGTATATCTTCTCTATCAAAAGGAGTGATGAAATTCTTACCCAGCTCCATGTAAATTTGGTGCGTAAGGTCATCGTTTTGATGTTCAAAATCGTGAATTTTCTTTAAGAAAGATTCATCATTTGCATCAAAATTCTGAATTCCATTATGAAAATACTCAGACATTTCTACTAGATTAGCCGCCACTTTTTCGAATAAAGTGAAAAAAACTGTGTCTTTTGGTTGAAATGCCTTAAAAATATTACCAATTCCCATGAGTTCTAATGTATAAATTTTTCGGTTACAAATATAAACTTAATTTTACTTTTACAAAATAAAAAACCTATAAATGCACTAATCTAAAATACATTTATAGGGAATTATTTAGTTTGCTACTTCTGCACGCATTTCTTTTCCTTTGAATTTCATCGCGGCAATGTTATTGAGGATATCTTTCTCAAAAGATTTTTCTACTTCAAAGAAAGAGAACTTCTCTAAAACTTCTATATCTCCGATATCAGCTCGTTTTTTAGATTTTTTGGTAGCTTGGTTGATGATGTCCAGAACATCAGTTTTCTTTAATTTATCTCTTTTTCCTAAATTAAAGAAAAATCTCACCATGTTTTCATTGTTTTTTCTAGACTTTCTGCCACCTTTATCTCTATCTCGGTCTCTTCCTCTTCGGTCTCTTCTGCTTTCTCTGGTTTCAGATTCTGCTTTTAGTTTCTGAGCTGCCAAATCATTATTATTTTGATAATAAAGAGCTAAATCTTTCAGCTGGAATTGAAGTAATTGGTGTACCAATTCTTCTTTAGAGAAATTAGAAAGGTCTGGGATAAGGCTGTCATCAAAGTCGAAGAAATCCTCGTGTTCCGTGAAAAGCTGCTCGAAAACTCCTGCTACTTGAGCTTTTATGATGTCTTCTCCTTTTGGAATTTGTTTTTCGACAATTTCTATTTTAGTTTGACCTTTGATTTGGCTTAGCTTTCTGGTTTCTTCTGGTTTTATCAGAGCCATAGAGATACCATCTTTCCCAGCACGCCCTGTTCTTCCGCTTCTATGTACGAAAACTTCTGGGTCATCAGGAAGTGAGTAGTGGATTACATGGGTAAGGCTGTTCACATCAAGTCCTCTGGCAGCAACATCCGTAGCTACCAGAATATCAATGTTTTTCAGTCTGAATTTCTTCATTACCGTGTCTCTCTGCGCTTGTGAGAGGTCACCATGAAGAGCATCAGCAGCGTAGCCGTTCTGCATTAGGAAATCAGCAACATCCTGAGTTTCCATTTTAGTTCGGCAGAAAATGATAGAATACTGATTTGGATTCGCATCTATCAGCCTTTTTAGGGCTTCTTTTTTCTGACGGTAGTTTACCACATAATATTCGTGTTTTATGTTTTTCTTAACCGCGTTGATAGAGCCCACTGAAATACGATGAGGATTGGTAAGATAATTTTTAGAAATTCTCTCCACTTCTTTATTCATCGTAGCTGAAAATAGTAGTGTTTGCTTGGTTTCAGGAGTTTCAGAAAGTATAGTTTCTAAATCATCCTTGAAGCCCATAGACAGCATTTCATCCGCTTCATCCAGCACTAGCCAATGGATTTGAGAGAAGTCTAGAGCTTTTCTGTTGATTAAATCAATGACTCTCCCAGGTGTTCCCACGATGATTTGAGGTTTTTCTCTCAAATTTCGTATTTGGTCTGTGATGCTGCTTCCACCATATACTGCTGTAGTTTTCACATTCGGCAAATATTTGGTGTAGTTTTTAATGTCTTTGGCAATTTGTAACGCCAATTCCCTCGTTGGGGCCAATACCAAAAGCTGTATTTTACGGCTGGTATCATCTATCATATCCAAAATAGGTAAAGAAAACGCCGCTGTTTTCCCCGTTCCCGTCTGTGCCAGAGCGATAAGGTCTCTGATGTCCGATAAAATGAAAGGAATGGTCTGTTTTTGGATCTCCGTAGGGCTTTCATAGCCCAATTCGCCAACTGCCTTGATGATTTCAGGACTTAAATTGGACTCGCTAAATAAATTCATTAAGTTTTTTAAAATTTCGGCAAAGATACATTTTTTATTTTTAATGATAAAAATCACATAATGAAATGAAAGAACTAAAAGTTTTTGGCATTAAATTTTCATTTTTGAAAACAAATTTGATGAAATGAAAAAATATTTATTATTAGCCTTTTTAGGTTTATGTTCGGTTGTTTATGCACAAGATATTAGGGTAACGAAATTTAGAAACGAAATAAATGTAAGTAGGAGAAATCCCACTGATAGAGGTGTTTTCCGTAATAGAAATATGTATGGAGACGGCAGACAGGCGCAGCTGTGGCTTAGGGTTTTCGCTGAAGGGCGATTTCGGGTAGAAGTAGGAGGGCAGATGATGGAAAATTCTACAGGAAGGTATCGCTTCTTTGATTTAAATAGAGGAATACAGATGCTGTCAATCTATGAAAATGGAAATATCTTGGTGTATAGAACGCAGGTGGAATTGAGGGAAAATACAAGGCTGTTGCTGGATTTTGACGGCTATGATCTTTATCTTTTTGGTGAAGAAAATATTGATGACAATGGAATCCAAATTTTTCCAAATATTGGTGGATATAAACCAATGATGAGTAATGAAGAGTTTGGGCAGTTTTATAGAAGTTATGCAGGAAAGCCTTTTGATAAAGATAAAATGGAAACTTTCTATGTTGCACAAAAAGGAATGAATTTTACTACTCAGCAGATAGTCCAAATGGTGAAAGTACTTTCCTTTGATGATAATCGTTTAGAGTTGGCAAAAACAGCTTATGACAACTGCGTAGACCGAGAAAATTATTATAAAGTGGTGGATGCCATGACTTATAGTTCGACCAAAGAAAAACTGAGAGAATATATTCTAAAAAGATAAAATTTAGAGAATATTTCTAAGAATCCAAAAAGAAATAACAATAAATAAAACAATGTAAGTGGCATGAAGACCAAAGAGTCTTCTTCGCCATTTTAGGAAAATAGGATTTTGTCTGTCTTTATAGATATTAAATAAAAATCCAGCGATGATATAGGGAATAGACACTACCAGAAGCATATTTTCTCTGAAAGCCTTGCCAATATTTAGGTTTAATAAATGATGAACAGCTCTCTGTGAGCCACACCCTGCACAATCATACCCAGTAGTCACCTTGAATGGGCATTTTGGGAAAAATATACTATCTAATGGGTTGTAGGTCTTGTATACTAAAATAAGTATAGAAATAAACAAAAGACCTACAATCCATTTAGTAATAGTTTTAAGATGCCATTCCACTTATAACAGCAAGTAATATAAATAGGAAATATAATACAATAACAGCTAATCCAGCGAATAGACCATACATTGTCCATTTTTTAGCATCAGCCGCAGCTTTGTTAGCTCCTGCAATGTCTCCCGCTAGGAACAATCCTTCTACTTTAGAAGCATTGATAATTCCAGCAATTCCAAGTGGTAAACAGCAAAATAAAGTAACTAAAATAGATTCTACCAACCAATTTTTAGGTGGCGTGTTAAATTCTGTAGGGTTTTGATAATTTGTAGGTTCCATATAATTTATAGTGTATTTATTGGCTGCAAATATAATCTTTTACTATTAGATAAAAAATAAAATTATATTTTATTTATAATGATAAAAAATCCCAAAATCAGAGGCTGTCCAGAGGGCTGCCTTTTGTCCAGCGGTTTTTAGTCCATTGTTCGCCCAAGTGTTACAAGTCTGCATGAAATTGTAGCTTTCTTTGGCATCGTAGAAGGCATCATTTTTTCCATAAACAGCATCCGTTTTTATTAAAATGAAATTCCCGTTTTCATCTTGTTTGAACTGGTTTTTGATGAATTTTACCAAATCGCTGTATTGCTTTTCGGTCAGCATTATTTTCTTGCAGTCATCATTTTCCTGCATTTTTTCGTAAAAAGTGCAGTGCATGGCGGATTCGCTCATCCAGAAAGCGGCTTTTATCGCTGTGGAAACCTTTAAATCAGCCCAAGTAGGCGTGTCCAGATAAAATCCCTTGTCTCCCCAGCCGATGCCCACATAGGAGAAATCTGTTCTTTTGGAAAGGGTATTTTCAAAAGGAATCTGCTGGCTCCAGTCCATAACTTCCGTTTTGATGGGAACCACCAAATCCGTATGCATCCCATTGGTATAGATATACATAGGAATGGTTTTTGGATCGGAGGTTTCCTCGGCAGGAACTTTTATCAAAGGAAGCAAAAGTCCCAAAACAACATATAAAACCACTATCCCCAGCAGAACGCCGATGGTTTTTAAAATGAAAACAAATGCCTTTTTCATCAAAAGTTTTTTAGAGGATTACTCCAGATTTCCCATGATTTCTTCCCATTCTTTCATGATTTCCGCCAGCTCTTCTTTCAGTTGGTTGTATTTTTTCAGTTCTTCATCGGTAGGATTAGTTTTACTGAAAATTTCCTCTAAACCAGCGATTTCTGCTTCATAATCGGCAATTTTCTCTTCCGCTTTTTTGAGTTTATTTTGCAGGTTTTTCTGTTCTTTGCTGATGAAAGTGTTTTTTGCGGGTTCAGCTTTTACAGACTCGGCTTTTTCCTTTATTTCAGGTTTTTCGTTTAGTTTCGCTTTTTCTATGGAAACTTCGCGGATGCTTTCTTTTTGGCGGTAATCCAAATATTCATCAATATTACCCAAAAATTCTTTCATCTGCCCATCTCGGAATTCAAAAATCTTGTCACACAGCCCTTGCAGGAATTCTCGGTCATGAGAAATCACGATGAGCGTCCCCTCAAAGTTCTGAAGCGCCAATTTGATAATTTCCTTGGACTGGATATCCAAGTGGTTGGTCGGCTCGTCCATGATAAGCGTATTAAAAGGGCGAAGAAGCAGTTTGCACAACGCGAGTCGGTTTCTTTCTCCCCCAGAAAGCACCTTTGTCTTTTTGCTTACGGCATCCCCTTGGAAAAGGAAACTTCCCAGAAGGTCTCTTACGCGTGGGCGGGTCTCTTCCGTAGCGGCATCTTCGGCTTCTTGGAGAACGGTTTTATTAGGGTCAAGGACTTCTTCTTGGTTTTGGGCAAAATACCCAATGTTCACATTGTGCCCAAGTGTCCAGCTCCCTGTGTAATCTTTGGTTACGCCCGCAAGTATCTTTGCGAGGGTGGTTTTCCCTTGTCCGTTTTGTCCCAAAAGGGCGATTTTTTCTCCTCTTTGAACGAAGAAATTTACATGGTCAAAAACCTGCTTGTCGCCGTAGGCTTTACCTAAATTTTCAGCTTCGAAGATGACTTTCCCAGGCGTGATGCTCGGCTGGAAACGAATATTGAATTTAGAAACATCCTCATTGTCTATTTTTATTCGCTCTATTTTTTCTAATTTTTTAATCAAAGACTGGGCAAAACTTGCCTTTGTAGCCGAAGCACGGAAACGATTGATATTGTCCTCCATCTGCTTGATTTCGGCATCTTGGTTTTTCTTCGCCTGCTCTAGTTTTTCTCTTCGTTCCTTGTTTAGTTCAAGGTATTTGGTGTAGTTGGCTTTATAATCGTCAATTTTTTTATTATTGATGTCAAAAGTTCGGTTGCAGACAGCGGTCATGAACTGCTTGTCGTGGCTCACAAGAACGATAGCGCCAGGGTAGTCTTTCAAAAAGTTTTCCAACCAGATGATAGATTCCATATCAAGATGGTTGGTAGGCTCATCCAGCAGCATCAAATCATTCTTTTGAAGAAGAAGTTTGGCTAATTCTATTCTCATTCGCCAGCCGCCAGAGAATTCATCAGTGATTTTATTAAAATCCTCCGCCTTGAAGCCCAGCCCAAGCAGTACTTTTTCCACATCTCCCTCTAGGTTGTAGGCATCGTGGTGGTGCAGGAGGTCGTTTAGTTCGGTCATTCTCTCGATGAGGTCATGGTAGGCCTGACTTTCGTAATCCGTGCGGGTAGCGAGCTGATGATTAACCTCGTCCAGCTCTGCTTTCATGGCGTTTATCTTTTCAAAAGCCTGCATAGTTTCATCCCAAACGGTTCTTCCTTTTACAAAATCTAAATCTTGTTTAAGGAAACCAATGGTGATGTTTCCTTCGGGAATCACATTTCCTTCATAGAAACTGATTTCGCCCGAAAGCATCTTTAAGAGCGTAGATTTCCCAGCGCCGTTTTTTCCAACTAAGCCTATTTTATCTTCTCTTTTAATCGTAAAATTCACATTTTGAAACAAATAGTTCCCTGAATGATGTAATCCTAATCCCTGAACTGAAAGCATATTTTATGTAAAAAGTTTTTAAAATAATCGGCAAAAATAGTGAATTTATCTTATTCCTCTTTCTTATATCCTTCATAATAGTAGGATTGCTCAATACCTTTGAAAATGATTTCTCTGTTTTCGGTCTCTGAGGTGAGGTTTTCTTTCAAAAGGAAACGGATTTCCAAATCATTGATAGGACTTCTCTCCATCGCTTGTAAATAAAGGGTTTTGTCCACAAACTGCCAATTTATCACTTTATTAAGGTGTTTTTTCAAAATTAAATTCAGCCAAATCCGCATGGTTCTTCCATTTCCTTCCATGAATGGGTGGGCGATGTTCATTTCTACATATTTAGCGATGATTTCCTCAAAGGTGTTTTCTGGCATCTGCTCTATTTTTGGGAGAATTTCGTTGATATAGAGAGCATTGGCAAAACGGAAACCTCCTTTGGAAATATTTTTGTCTCTAATTTTTCCAGCAAAATCATACAATCCGCCGAAAATATATTTATGGATTTGTTGTAATCCTTTGGTGGTGCCTATTTCCATTCGTTCTATATCTCCACTTTCAAAGAGCTGAAAGGCTTTTTGCAGACTTTTTTCGTCTATTTGTTTCATTTCTTCATTTTAAACTTTACAAAAATAACAAATTCAAGTCATAAAATAAATTTGGATAAAAAATCAGTTTTTCAGCCTAAAAATCACTAAATTAGCAAGCTAAACTCAAATAAAGTGAAAGTATGAAAACTAGATTTTTAAAAATAGGATTTGTTCTATTGTTTTTATTTTCAGTGTTTTATGAGGTAAAAGCAAGTGACTGCTACCGCTACCATACAAGGAGAGAAATTAGTATAAAAGTGGAAAATAGCAAGGTGTTTTTGGTGAATATTATAAAAGACCCTAATGGAATAAGTGTTGTTTCTTATGGGAAAAAGCTATTGGAAGGAGTTTCGCCAAAAGATGTACGATTTGTCAGTATTAATGGTGATTATGCGATAGTTGAGGATGCTTATTTTTACCATGTTTTTCCCGATAGTGAGGTTATTTTTGAAAAGTATAAAAGCACGAAAATTATTGAAAGTGAGAAAGTTACCAAGGTGATGGATGGTAATTTGTTCTTAATCAGTGGTGTGTGGCATTATTTGGATTTTAATATTTATAGAAATGAGTTTAAGTTTGTTCCCATTCCTGAATTTCCTGTAAATCCTGTTGTTTTGGCTTCTGGATACAGATCGAATGATGGGTATTTCTACATTATGAAAGATGATAAAAAGGTGTATTCTTATCGTGTAGATCAGAAAAAAATGCAGGATTACCCAGATTTAAACCCTAAAACTACCCAAATTTTTAAAGAGGATGAAACTAAGTTTTTCCTTTACGATGAAGATACTTTCTATTTGGTGAATTTCCCAATTTTTACGGATGTTACGGCAGAATTTAGAAAGCAGGATTTTGATGGTAATTTTAATAACTTGAAAGTCAGACAGATATGGTTAGGGCATTGTCTTGATTTTGGTAACGAAGGAGGGATTTGGTTTTACTCCTTGGCTTCGCTTAAGGGTATAGGTGATGTTCATTTTGTGGCTAGTAAAGCAGAGTTTAAGCCAGAAAGTAAATTGTTTTTCTATAAAGATAGGGCATATTTAAACTTACGAAATGAATTGGATATTTCGGAAGTTAAACATAAAGAAAAGCTTAAACAGGTTTTTGAGGATGTTTATAGCGATGGAGAGAATAACTATGAGCTTAGACTAGACACGAATGGAGAAGCCAAATTAGTCTTAAATCCAAATCTTCAAGGTTTTGATTTTGAGAAGTTTGTGTCTTACAAAAATCAAGGGCTTTATTCGTATAAAAGTCAGCCGGCGTTTTGGGCGGATGGTAAAAATCTGTTTTACTGGGAGCGAGAAAGCAAAACGAAGAAAAATATATCTTCTTATAAATCAAAGATTAAGGATTTGAAACTGGCTTTTGCTTTTGATGATAAAATATTGATAGAGAAAAGGTTAATAAAAAACATTGGAGATTTTGCGACGATGGAGTTTGTGGGTTCTTCTGTGGAGGTGGTTTCTCCTTGTGATGGCAATGGAAAATCTTCCGTAAAGGTGAATTATGTATATTATTTCAGGGATAAAAATGCACTTTATCTATACAAAAGTGGGCAGGAAAGTTTGAAGAAATTGAATGTTGCCAATCCGAAAGAATACACTGAGGAAAATTTCGTGGAGAAGATTTTTGGGAAGAATTCTTTAACATAATTTTTTGTTCTTAATTTAATAAATAAGAATTCGCAAAAAATAATTTAGAAATATGTAAATATAATTAAACTGCACAAAAACCTAAACATATAGGGTGTTTGATGATGTTCAGAATATGTAAATCATTATGTAAAAGGCAAATAGGTTTTGTATAATGAAAAAAAATAACTATATTTGCCTTGAATAAAAACATTTTTTATGAAAAAAGTAATATTATCTATTGTTGGTATGCTGACTATTTCAGCATGTTATAGAGATGGAGGACCAGAATATAATGCTGAGTATTTCAAATCAGAAGTTGTAGGAACATGGAAAGAATCAGGATATGTAATCTATGATGGAAGAGATAAAAATACTATATTAGATTATGGTAATTTAGTAGGTTGTCAGACTAATAATGGGTATCATTTTGCAAATGATGATACTTATAATGAGCATCAATATGAAACAGGTAGTGATGGAAGATGTTCTGACAAAGGAGAGTTTTTAGGAACATACCAGTATGATGCTGCTGCGAAAAAAATATCAATGACTCGAAATGATGGAACTAAATCAGAACTGAATCTTATCAGTGTGACTTATGGTGAAATTAGAGTTCTTACTTCTAAAATTATTAGACATAATTCAGATAATGTGCCAGATCTTTATGTAATCATATATAAAAGAGGAATATAATATAAAAAAATCCAACTCTCAGAGTTGGATTTTTTCTTTGAAGTAAAATCAGATGATAAAACTAAAAGGACTACTAGTAGATGAGGAAACTCGCTGTGAACATTATCATAGCGAATTGGACATTGTTGCTATAAAATTCAAGTGTTGCGAGACTTTTTATCCATGTTATCTGTGTCATAATGTCTGTGAAGATCATGAACCAAAACGCTGGTCTTCTAAAGAACTGGATGAGAAGGCTATTTTGTGTGGCTGTTGTAGAAATGTGCTGAGCATCAGAGAATATATGAATACAGATTCTTGCCCAAATTGCAATAAACAATTTAATCCCAGATGTTCTAATCATTATCATCTTTATTTCGATTTGGAAAATTAGAAAAAATCTTCATCAAAGATTTCCTAAATCCTACATTCGTTTCCCATTATCTGAAAAATATTTATTACTTTTGCCACGATGGGACAAATACTGGCAGTAGATTTTGGTAAAAAGCGTTGTGGTCTGGCCGCAACAGATGATTTACGCATAATAGCCAGTGGTCTGGATACCGTAGAAACTTCCGTTTTGATGGAGTATTTGAAGAAGTATTTTGAGAAAAACACTGTAGATGAGGTGGTTATAGGGCTTCCTATGGATTTAAAGGGAAATATGTCCGAAGTGGAGCAGGATATTCAGAAGTTTATAGAAGAATTTAAAAATGAATTTCCAGAGGTGTCTGTGGTGCGGTTTGATGAGAGATTTACCTCTAAAATAGCTTCATATTTCATCAGCCAAAGCGGCAAAAATAAGAAGCAAAGACAAGAAAAAGGATTGATAGATAAGGTAAGCGCTACGCTTATTTTACAACAATATTTAGAACAAAAACTATGATTTTACCTATTAGAGCTTATGGAGACCCTGTTCTTCGTAAGAAATGTAAAGATATTACGCCAGACTATCCAGAGCTGAAAACATTGATAGACAACATGTTTGAGACAATGTATGATGCTCATGGAATAGGTCTTGCGGCGCCGCAGATAGGCTTGGATATCAGGCTTTTTGTGATTGATATCCGCCCGTTAGCAGAGGATGAAGACTATTTGGATATTGCAGATAAGCTGAAGGATTTTAAGAAAGTTTTTATCAACGCAAGAATATTAGAGGAAAGCGGAAAGGAATGGAAATTCAATGAAGGATGCCTCAGTATACCTGATGTCCGTGAGGATGTTTCGCGAAAAGAAACGATTTTGATAGAATATTTGGATGAAAATTTCGTTAAACATACAGAAACTTTTTCCGATATGAGAGCGAGAGTTATCCAGCATGAATACGACCATATAGAGGGAATTTTGTTTACGGATAAACTTAGCGTTTTAAAGAAAAAAATAATCAAAGGAAAGCTTAATAAAATCAGCGAAGGAAATGTAAATGTAGGCTATAAAATGCGATTTCCGAAGTAATTAAAGAATAGAAAATATAATAATAATTTAGAATATGCAATTAGAAAAAATTATTTCAATTTCTGGAAAACCAGGGTTGTTTAAGTTGATTTCTCAACTGAGAAATGGGTTTATAATAGAGGATGTGACTACACAGAAAAAAATAAGTATTTCTAACACCAGCCAAGTGAGTCTTTTGGATAATATATCTATGTATACATTTGATAATGAGGTTCCTCTTTTTGATGTGTTTGAAAATATAGCAAAAAAAGAAGACTACAAAGCTACTATTTCTCACAAATCTTCTTCTGAAGAGTTGAGAAGTTTCATGGCGGAAGTGCTTCCAAACTACGATGTTGAGAGAGTTTATGATTCAGATATTAAAAAACTAGTTCAGTGGTATAACATCCTTCAAAAAGCAGGATACATCACTCCGAGCAGCTTTGTGAAAGCAGAGCAGCCAGCAGAATAGTCATCAGTATATGTTTGATTAGTATAAACAAGCCTTTATTCTATTTTTTCGGAATAAAGGTTTTTTTGTCTATAATTTTAAGTTAAATTTGAGGAAAAATTCACAGAAATGCATACAAAAACAGAAAAACAGGAAGCTTTTGGGAGATTGCTAGATATCATGGATGAACTGAGGGAAAAATGCCCTTGGGACAGAAAGCAGACCATGCAGAGCCTGCGACATTTTACGCTGGAAGAAAGCTATGAGCTGTCTGATGCCCTGCTGGAAGAGGATATGGATGAAATCAAAAAAGAGCTGGGAGATGTCCTGCTGCATTTGGTTTTTTATGCGAAAATAGGCTCGGAGAAGGGAAAATTTGATATCGTGGATGTTATCAATTCTCTTTGTGAAAAGCTGATTTACCGCCATCCGCATATTTATGGCGATGCCAAAGCGGAGGATGCAGAAATGGTGAAACAAAATTGGGAAAAATTAAAACTAATAGAAGGGAATAAATCTGTGCTTTCGGGCGTTCCGAAGGGGCTTCCGTCTATGATAAAGGCGTATAGAATACAAGACAAAGTGAGAGGTGTGGGGTTTGATTTTCCTAACGAAGCGGAGGCGTGGAAAAAAGTGGAAGAGGAGTTGTCAGAATTTCATGCAGAGACCGATAAGGAGAAAAAAGAAATGGAGCTGGGCGATGTTTTCTTTTCATTGATAAATTATTCCAGAATTATAGGTCTAAATCCTGATAGTGCTTTGGAAAAGACTAATTTGAAATTTATTTCTCGTTTTCAGGAGATGGAAAAATTAGCCCAAGAGAGGAATTTGGTTTTGTCTGAAATGAGCCTAGAACAGATGGATGAACTCTGGGACGAAGCGAAGAAAAATAAAAATTAACTCTAGTATGTGGAAGATTTTAAAAGACATCGCAAAGAAAAATAAGAGACAGTTGTTTTTAACTTTTTTATTGGTTGCAATGGAAAATTTGATGGCAATTTTATATCCTCTTTTTGCAGGATTTGCGATTAATGCAGTAGTTAAAGGAGATGTTTTGCATGCGCTATCTTATGCTGTTGTCGTTTTTGTTATGTGGACAATAGGAATGCTCAGAAGGCGTGTGGACACTCGGGTTTTTACTAAAATCTATGCATAAATGGCGGTACCCATGATTATTAATCAAAGAAATAAAGGCAATGATGCTTCTGCGGTAGCGGCTCATGTTGCTCTTTCTCGTGAGTTTGTTGATTTTTTTGAACTTCATCTACCGATATTCATCACCTCTTTGGTTTCTATTGTAGGGGCTCTCGTTATGCTTTTGTTTTTGGAAATTTGGGTTGGGATTTTAGGGCTGTTTATTATGTTTATTTTGGTTTTATGGATACCTCGTTTGGCTAAAATAAATGACAAATTATATTCAAAACTAAACAACCGATTAGAAAACGAGGTGTATTTGATAGAAAAAAATAAAATAGAACATCTCGAGAAACATTATAAATTTACAACAAAATTGAGAATATTGATTTCTAATAGGGAGGCTTTTGGTTATTTTTGTGTAGGGATTTTTGCAACAGCGTTGTTTGGATTAGCATTTGGGATTATGGCAACACAAGGCTATGAAAGTGCAGGGCACATCTATTCTGTTACTACATATCTTTGGACTTTTGTGATTAGTCTAGATGATATGCCATCATTGATAGAACAATATTCTAAACTGAAAGACATAGGAAAGAGAATAGAGAATGAGGAATAAAGCGAAGAAAAACACTAAATGACAGAGCGAAAAATATGCTCCAAAGTGACTTCTTCATCTGTGTCACAGTCAGTTAGATGATAATTTTGTTTAGTTAAAATTGATTTTAAAGCTGAAAAAATATTTTTAGAAAAACTATTTACAGCAATGTAAATAGTTTTTTTCTTGTCTGTATAAAATCTGGCATCATATGGGATGTCATCTATTGATTTTGGATTTTTCCAATCGATGTAATCCATTGTAGAAGAGGAGAATAATTCACAATTTTTCAAATCCGTTACAACTGAACTCACAGCTTCTTCCGAGTCTAAATTTATGGAATATTCCCAGCTCATAGGGTTATTCCTGATGTTTGTTTGCTTGGATTTTCCTGTTTTTTTCTTCTCTTTGGTTAAAGATAACTTCTATAATTTTCCCTCCAACCCAAGAAAAAGGAAATATCGTAAGAAATATTCCTATCTGATAAAAAGTAGGGTGGTATCCGAAAAAAACAATGTCCAAAACCGCTAAAAAAAGCAGAATAAAACCAATCAAGATGGCATAGGCTACTTTGGCTTTTTTTACGATGAGGGCAGTGGTGATACCGCCGATGGTGGATGCAACTCCTGTGGAAATCAGTAATGCTACGAAAAACCAACTGTTTCCACGCATGTCCTCTAATAGTCTGCTCCATTTTTCAAAGGGTGTGAAGCCAGAATAAGTTATCCATTCGGAGTTGATTCTCAGACCGATAGTGATGATAAGCATGGCGACACCAAGTCCCAGCAGCACAGCAAAAGTATTTCTCAAAAAACTCATAACTAAATTTTGGTGTGGGCTATCATGGAAATTTCTACACTTACTCCTTTGGGAAGGGCGGCTACCTGTATGGTTTCTCTGGCAGGGTAATCATCATTACTGAAATATGAAGAGTAAATATTATTTACCAAAGGAAAATTTTTCATATCTGTAAGGAAAATACTCGTTTTTACAACATTAGAAAAATCCAGCCCAGCTCCATGGAGAATGGCTTTTAGGTTTTTCATCACTTGGTGGGTTTCTTCCTCTATTCCCTCTACGAGATTTCCATTTTCTGGATTGATAGGAATCTGTCCAGAAATATAAAGTATGCCATCCACTAAAACAGCTTGTGAATAAGCTCCAATAGCAAGAGGAGCATCCTGAGTAGAAATTACCTTTTTCATACCTGCAAAGATACAAAATTCTTCTCTTTTTAGAAAGAGCTTGTAGATTGTGGGAAGCTTTGCGTTTTGTATTTTACGGCATCTTTCAGGATATTGGCTTTGATTCCGATGAAGAAATCATACACCTTATACTGTCCGATAGGCACCCAGTTGAAAGTAATCGTAAAACTCCTTTGGTCTCTTGCAAAGCCTAATCTGGAGTACGAGAAAGCTTTATTAACCAAGTCATAATGGGCGCTTCCTGTGATGTTCCAATAAGGCGTAAGTTTTATAGAACCATTCAGTCCGATGGATGCTGTGCGGTCTCCGTATCTCCTTGCAGAGTTGTTGTAGGAATAGTTCGCGGTGATGCTCATCGTCCAGTCTTGGTCAAAACGAGCATAGTTATCATCATCAAAATGGTAGGCCTCCATCATGGCGTAGCCCTTTTTCTGATATGTTTTTTTCTCTTTGTTTTTCGGTTTTAAAATCTCGTGGAGGGATAGATTTGCTCCTAAATTAAAATATTGCAGTCTGAAATTCCCAATTTTGTCAAGTCTTGTTCCTATTTCAGAACCTGGCGTAAATGCTATTTTATAAGGGTCAAAAGAAGCATTGTAATTCAAACTCAATTTATTATTAAAGAATGAATTTTGAGCATTAATGTTGATATACGACCACTTAAAGGTAGGCGCAGCGGCATTGTAGCTGAAATTCACTCCAATATTTTCAAAAAGTTTTATTTTCGATACTCCTGTAGAATCTTTCTTTGAAAGAACTTTCATTTCAATATTATTATTAAAATTAAAAGTAACTGATTTTGAAAGACCTGCACTAGGAGAACCATAGACTCCGTTTTCAAAAATAGAGTACGAAATAGGATTTCCTGTAGCATCTATGTATTTTTGATAATATCCCCAGCTCTCGCTGCTGAAATCAGGATTGTAGGAGAAACCAATGCTCGGCGTGAAGACATGCCTTACCGCTTGGATTTTGCTGTTTTTACCGAATTTAAGCATTCCGTAGAGCGTAGTCTGCACGGAAGCACTTGTATTAAAGGTGCTAAATCCAGTGATACCCTTTACATCTGTGGTTTCTACGGCGTTGGTAGCAGAGTTGTAGTTTTTTCTAATGGTTTTATTTGTCAAAACATTATCTGCGGATGCGGATAGTGACAGGTTGAAATATCGCAAAAATGTAGTGGTGGTGCTGAATGTAGATACATTTCTAGCTCCGTATTTCATTTTGTCCCACATTGTTTTTGTGAACATTTCGTTTTGCTGGGCATTGACTTCGTTTCTGAAATCAAATTTAGTATTTACCGTGATGTTCTCTATCAGCCCTTTTCTTACGCCATCTTTAGCTTTGAATAGATAAAACTGGTTCACACTCGCAGTGAGGGATGGAAGCCTCAGATTAGTCAGTCCAGTAGAAAAATTCTGGGAATAGGTAAGGTTTCCAGTAAGTGTTACAGGTAGATTTAGAAATCTTTTAGTAAGCGTAATGGATGAGTTCTGCTGGGCATTTAGCACATCTTGATTGAATATATAAGAGTTGTTGATGTTATTATTATAAAATCGGTTACTTACAATATCCACAGAAGCAGATAGTTGCAGGAAAGGATTGGCTTTTGCATCCTGCTGATGAGACCAATATATTCTGTAAGTGCTTGATTTTGAATAAGAATCAAGTCCTTTTATTCCTCGTATGGTGGTTCCTATATCACCGCGGAAAGTACCATTGTATTTATAGTTTTTCTTGTAATTCACCTCTGGGCGGATGTTCCAGCTTCCTTTGGTGTAGTAGTCAGTGAGTATTTTTAGGTCAAAATGTTTCCCCAAAGGCTGATAATATCCTAAACCATTCAGATAAAATCCTACATCAGCTCTTTCCCCAAAACTAGGGATGATGAGCCCCGCACTTCTTTTCTCAGTGAAAGGAAGTATTGCGAACGGAAGAGCCAAAGGCGTGGGAACCTGCTCTATATAAAGTTGAATAGGACCTGTAACCACTTTTCCTGAATTTTTTCCTTTGACAAGTTTTAGGATGGGAGCGGATAAATGGTAATCAGGAAGGGTGTCTTTTTTAGCTCTGAATAGTTCATCAGTTGTAAAGAAACCTCTTCTCATGTAGAATACAGAGTCGTTTACTTTCTTGGTTTTTTCGGCTACGATAGCCCCTTCGTTTTCCTCTGTTCTAGCATTGTAGGCTATGGCTTGTTTGGTTTTATAGTTGTAGCTTACCTCGTTGTATTCATATTTTTTGCCGCCCTGTGTGGCCACTGCAGGTTTTGTGATTTTTCCCGAAGAATCCACCATTCCCCTTGCAAAAATAGTTCCTCCTTCCCAGTCTATGCTGATGTAGTCAGCCTCTATCTGCATATCCTGATAGTTTATCTGGGCGTTTTTGTTAAGGAAAGTCATTTTTTTCTCAACATCAAAACGGCTGTTTTCTGCTTTGCTGAGCAATATGTCTTCTAATTGTTCGTTTACTACAACGACAGTATCTTTTTTTCCTTTATTTTCTTCAATGTTTTTAGGGGTTGTTTGTGCTAAAAAATTGTTAAAAATTAGGATAATTAAGATTTGTAAGGTAAATTTGAACTTTTTATTTATCAATGGTAAGATTTTAATGCCCCAAAAATAATAATTTTAAACAGATGAAAATAAATAAATTTTTAATAAGAGCAACTTTAACAGTAATTTTAACATTATTTTTCATCCCAGCTTATGCTCAAAATAAGAAGTTTACTGTCGTTTTGGATGCTGGTCATGGTGGGTCAGACCCAGGTTCATACAGAACTTTTTCGGATTTGGGAACTCTGAACGAAAAGGATATCACCTTGGCTGTCACTCTATTGATAGGGAAGAAATTAGAGAAAAATAAAGATTTCAAGGTTATATACACTAGAAAAACGGATGTTTATCCTACACTTACAGAAAGAACAAGTTTAACCAACCGAAGTAAGGCAGATTTATTCGTATCAATGCATTGTAACGCTTCCAAAAGACCAGAGGCTTATGGGTCAGAAACTTTCGTACAAGGACCAAACCAAAACAAAGAAAATTTAGAAGTAGCAAAAGCCGAAAACGATGTGATCTATCTTGATGAGCAGGATAGAGAAACCTTTGCTTCTTATGACCCAAATTCCCCAGAATCTCTAATCGCTCTAAAAATTCAGCAAAGTAAATATTTAGAAAGCAGTCTTTTATTGGGAGGACTTATAGAAGATAACTTTGTGAATAAAGATAAAAGATATTCAAGAGGTGTGAAACAGCAGAACCTCCATGTTTTACGAAGAAATGCAACGCCTTCAGTTTTAGTGGAAATAGGTTTTGTTAGTAATTATGAAGAAGCTAAATATATATCCAGCCAAGAAGGGCAAGAAGCTATAGCGGAGTCTGTATATCAGGCTATTGTGAATTATAAGAAAAGACTGGATAGAAATGTAAAAGCAGAGCCAGTAAAAGAACCAGAAAAACCAATGAAAACGGATAGTCGTATCCTGCTGATGAGTTCTGTAACCAAATATAATGAAGGAGACCCTGCATTCAGAGGGTTGAAATATATTTTGACTATAAAAGAGGGTTCTATGTATAGATATTATTACAGCACGACTAATTATGCATCTATACGAGATGAAAACTTGAAAACAGCTAAAGATGCTGGATTTAAAAACGCTACGGTGGTTAATTTTACACCTGACCAAAAGTTATCACAAGGTTATTATACTATAGAACTAGCTGCTTCACCATCAAGGCTGCCAAAAGATTCTCCTGTAAATAAAATTTCTGATGTCAAAAGAGAAAAAATAGGAGACACACATTACTATACTGCAGGAAATGTAAAAACCCTTGAAGAAGCCGTAAAACTGAGAAAACAGATGGAGGAAAAAGGTATAAAAAATCCCGTAATCCAAAAAAATAATAAATAATTTTTCAAAAAAAATTTGGTGGGATAGAAAAAGTTTGTATATTTGCAAACGCAAAAAACAGTTGGCCCGTTCGTCTATCGGTTAGGACTCAAGATTTTCATTCTTGCAAGAGGGGTTCGATTCCCCTACGGGCTACTTTTTAAATTTAAAATAGTAGTAGTAATAAATTTACTTTGTAAAATATTTAAAAGATTATGGCAAATCACAAGTCAGCATTAAAAAGAATTAGACAGTCTGAAAAAAGAAGAGTGAGAAACAGATACTATCATAAAACTGCTAGAACAGCTATGAAAGTATTAAGAAATGAAGAAAGTAAAGCTGTTGCATTGGAACAATTACCAAAAGTAGTTTCTTTGTTGGATAAATTAGTAAAAAGAAATATTATCCACAAAAACAAAGCAGCTAATTTGAAGAGTAAATTAGCAAAACATGTTAATAAATTAGCATAAGAAAGTATAGTTGGCCCGTTCGTCTATCGGTTAGGACTCAAGATTTTCATTCTTGCAAGAGGGGTTCGATTCCCCTACGGGCTACAAAAGAAAGACCTTTGGTAACGATCAAAGGTCTTTTTTTGTTACTTTTATCAGTGTGTTTTTAAAAATAACAAATATCCTTTTATGTGATGAAAGTAAATCTTACACAAAATAAAAATCTAAAAATATTCAAAATAATTTCTCAGGTTGCTTATGATAGAGGGCAGTCTGTGTATGTTGTCGGTGGGTATGTCCGAGACTTGCTGCTCGGTAGAAAATCTCCTACGGATATAGATTTCGTGACGGAAAGCAGTGGAATAGAACTAGCGCAAGCCGTTGCAAAAAGCATCAATCCTGAAACTAAAGTTTCTATTTTCAAAACTTATGGAACAGCCATGTTTCGTTATGAAAATTTAGAACTGGAATTTGTAGGAGCGAGAAAGGAAAGCTATAGTGCCGACAGCCGAAACCCTCAGGTGGAGCAGGGAACATTGGAAGACGACCAAAAACGCAGGGATTTCACGGTGAATGCGATGGCGATTTCCCTTAATAAAGATAATTTTGGGGAACTGATAGACCCGTTTAATGGGATGGAAGATATGGAGCAGAAGATACTTCGAACTCCATTAGAACCAGTCCAAACCTACTCAGATGACCCTTTGAGAATGATGCGCGCCATCAGGTTTGCTTCTACGCTTGGTTTTTCAATAGAACAAAAATCATTGGAAGCTATAGAAAAAGAAGCGAAAAGAATAGAAATAATCACTGTGGAGCGGATAATGGTGGAGTTTAACAAAATTATGCTGTCCGAAAAACCTTCCGTAGGGCTGGAACTTATGAAAAAAACAGGGCTTTTGGATATTGTTTTACCAGAGTTTACGGCATTAGAAGGGATAGAAGAAGTAGAAGGGCAGAAGCATAAAGATAACTTCTGGCATACGCTGGAAGTGGTGGATAACATCTCAAAAAACACGGATAATCTTTGGCTGAGATGGGCGGCGCTGCTGCATGATGTGGGCAAAGCTCCGACAAAAAAATATGTAAAAGGAACAGGATGGACATTCCATGGGCATGAGTTTTTAGGGTCAAAAATGGTGAAAACCATATTCCAAAGGCTGAAACTTCCACTAGGGAAGGACATGAAATATGTTCAAAAAATGGTGAAATTGTCTTCTAGACCGATTGCCCTTATTTCAGATGATGTTTCGGATAGTGCGCTGCGTAGGATGCTGTTTGATGCAGGAGAGGATTTAGAGGATTTGTTTACCCTTTGTAAGGCAGATATCACGACAAAAAATTCTTACAAGCAGGAAAAATTCAAGAAGAATTTCGAATATGTGGCGAAAAAAATAAAGGAAGTAGAGGAAAAAGACCATGTTAGAAATTTTCAGCCGCCAATAACAGGCGAGGAGATTATGCAGATGTTTAATATGAAGCCTGGCAGAGAGATAGGAATTTTGAAGGAAAGAGTAAAAGAGGCTGTTTTAGAAGGAGAAATTCCTAATGAACATGAAGCTGCAAAAGAATTAGTAATACAAGAAGCAAAAAAAATTGGACTTATCTAAGTCCAATTTTTTATTTTAATTTTTGTAAAAAGCATTCGTTCCTATTCCCGAAGAGAAAGTTTTTATACGAACTCCCGAAGGAGTATAGATACTTACCTCGCTGGCTTGGGTAAATCCATTAGCATCGGAAATGTATATAAGCCCATCAATCACATTGAATCCATAAAGAGTGGAATATCCGTTTTCTGCAACACTAAATACAGGGCTGCTTGGAGCAGTGTTGGAAGAAAGTTCCATAGAATATACTCCAGTTCCTGCGGTGAAGTAGATATTTCCATTATCTATTTCGATGTTGTTGGCATTTTTTATTCCTGTGAGAGTTACCGTACTTGTGAGGCTTCCACTGGAATTATATTTATAAATGTAGGAATCAGTTTCGGTAGCTTTTCCTGCAATTACATAGACATCGTTGTTATAAGAAATGGTTTTGTTGATGGCTCCATTAGGAACAGTGATGGTTCTTGTTACATTATTAGAAGCGGAGGAAATGATAGTCAGCTTGTTTCCTGTCCCAAAACTTGCATTTTGAACAAATACATTGGTTCCAGCAGTTACGATTCTTTCAACTGTATCGCTGCTAGGGATTTTTTTAATTAAACTGTTATTCTCTGTATTATAAATAGTTACGCTTTGTTCTCCGCCGTAAGTGCTGTTGGTAACATAAGCCTGATTTCCTACAAAAGTGATGTAGCGAGGATTTTTAACATCTTGTGTGATTTCAGCTTTTTTCTGGAAAGTATATCTGTCAGTGATAATGATTTTGTTAGAATTATTCACTACAAGATAGGCTTCATTATTGTGGAAATTCACATGCTGGAGGACATCTCCGAGGTTCTCTCCATTCGTAGTTTTGTAGATATCGTTTTTGATGGAGGAAAACCCTCTGCTGATGTAGCTTAGTTCTGCATTGGGAGAAGGATATACGCCTTCATTGGCTACGAGAATTCCGTTTTCGTGCTTTTCAGCAGGGATGATAGCATCTGCTTCGTCTCGGTTACAAGAAACAGCCGTTAGGGCTAAAAGAGCGATAAGCCCTGTAATTTTCAAATTTTTCATAGAATGTAAATTATTAAAAATTGATATTAAAATTGATATTATAATTTCTCAGAGGCAGCGGATAGTAGTCGCTGGTTTTATAGACTTGATTTAGAATATTGTTAATCTTTCCGCCCAGAGTGATGTTTTTCTTTAAATAAAACTCCGCTCCTGCATTTACGATGGTGTAATGAGGCAGCTGGTAGTTTTTGTTTTCATCAGTCGTTGTGAAAACTTTGCTGGTAAACATTCCTTGGATGAATAAGTTTAAATACTTGTTTTTCAGTGAAATAAGTCCGTTAGCTTTATGCTTTGGGACATAGGAAAGTGATTTGTTTTTTTCTGTGTCTTTGGAGTTGGTATAGGTGTAAGAAAGGCTTATTTTCAAAGTGTTTTTGCCTATGTTATGGGTGTAATCGGCATAAATTTCACTACCAAAAGAGCTGATTTTTTTGCTGTTAAATGGCGACCAATATCCAGAAGAAGTAGGCAGCCACTGGATAAGATTTTCTATATCATTGTAAAAAGAAGCGATGTCTATATTCAGGTTTTTAAACTTGAATAAATGATTGATTTCAAACTGATATGCAGTCTCTGGTTTTAGGTTCAGATTTCCGCCTAGCTGCCAGTATAAATCGTTAAAAGTAGGATATCTAAAGTTTTTAGAAGCGTTTAGTTTTAATGAATAATTTTTGGTAAAATCTATACGAGACCCGATGAAAAAAAGATAAGGACTTTCTATATTTTCTACCATGTCTTTTCTGAGTGAGCCTTCTAAATAAAGGTGCGAAAATAAATTTTTATTAGCCGTAATCGCCAGATAACCAGTATTTCTCTTAGGGTTTGTGATTCCAGAGGAATATCCCTCAGCGGAATTGTATTGGTATTCGCTGATTAGATTTATGCTGAAATTATTAGGTTTTTGATAAGAAAAATCATTGCGGACGAGCCAAGTTTTTCCCTCTGCGCCATTGCTTTTGGGTAAATTTATATCGGTGTAATAATCGTATTTTTCGCTCAGAAAAGCCAGTTTCAAATCATTATGAAAATTGCCGTAATCGCTCTGCCAATTAATCATGGTTTTCAGTCCATCGGTGGCATATTTCGTTTTTGTCTGGCTTTCAGAAAAAACAGGATAATGCTGTAATCCTGTATTCCACAACGAAAACATTGCGATTTTCTGATGGTCATTAAAACGATAGGCGGCGGAAATAGAATAGTTGTATTGGTAATAAGCTCCGTTTCTGTTGATGTATTTTTCTTTTGGGACTTCGTAGTTGTTTTCGCTTTTGGCAAGGGCGGTATTTAGTTTTACAGAAAATTTATCATTGCTGTAAGCTATTTTTAAGGCTGAATTTAAGGTGTTAAAAGATCCAAATTCCGAGAACAAATTCCCGTTAAATCCCTTTCCGAACTGGATTTTATCATCCAAGTGTATCGTTCCGCCGATAGCGCCTGTGCCGTAGGAAATGCTTCCTCCACCAGCTTTTATGCTGATTTTATCAAAATTAAGAAGTCCAATATTATTAATATCTCCCTGCCCTAAAAACAAGGAATTGATATTGATGCCGTTCCAGATGAAAGCTGTCTGCTGTGCAGTTGTCCCACGGAAAGAGGGCGAAGACACCATTCCCTTTCCGTTTTCTTTGATGTAGAGAGGTGTAGAAAACCGAAGGGTTTCCGAAAGATTGCTGGTGTTTTTATGAATATTGTCGGAAAGATTGATAACCTTCTGAAAATGTACGGATTCATTCAGTTTTTTATCCGAAATAAAAACTGTATCTATTTTTTTTTCTTGTGCAGCGACAAAGGGAGCGGCTCCCCAAATGATTAGGGAAATATACTTTTTAATCATAATTTTACTTTTCCTCCGAAAGTTTTGTTATTAAATTTATATCTGGCAGGTCTCCTGGCTTTTGCTTTTCTACGCCTTCCCGCGTGAGCAGTGGCTTTTTTGTAGAAACTTTTTTGCAATTTACAGTTGCGGGGACAGCTCGGGATTTTCGCCCGATTCCCTTTTCATCTATTTTTCAATAGAACCAAAATATAATAAAGACAAGTGCTATAAGCCGGATTCTGTCCTTTGAAAAATCAAAGTGCTTGTTATTTATCTACATTTTATATTGCTATAAAACTTTAGCCACTTACCCCTCGGCATTGGACGAGCTACCCTTAGTTGCCGATATACTTAGTGTTGCACCGCATAGAGTTTACCTGATTTCACTACAGCCGTACTGTACTTGCTTTCTGTTGCACTTGTCCTCGTATCGCTACGGACGGGCGTTACCCGCTATGCTGCTCTGTGGTGTCCAGACTTTCCTATTTCATAAAGAAATCAACAAGCCACACTTGTCACGGCAAATATAGAATTAAAAAATTGAAAATAAAAAAACCTCCTGTAAATTTAAAATCTACAAGAGGTAAAAACTAATAACCATGAAAACTCAAATTAAACATGAGAATCTACTCTTTATCACATTTATCAAATACCGTGCCAAACTAAAAATTAAATTAAAAAAACTGAAAATAAAAAACCTCCTGCAAATTAAAATTTACAAGAGGTAAAAACTAATAACCATGAAAACTCAAATTTAATATGAGAATCTTATTTTGGGTAATATCAAATATCGTGCCAAAAATATTAAAAACTAATATGCAGATGTAAAAATTAAATTGTATTTTTGCGAAAAATAAATTTTAAGAAAATGGCAGGAAAGATTACATTTACAATGATTAAGCCAGATGCAGTAGCAGACGGGCATATCGGAGCAATTTTAGGAAAAATTTCAGAAGCTGGATTTAAAATCAAAGCAATGAAACTTACTCAGCTTACAGTAGCTGATGCTAAAAAATTCTATGAAGTTCACGCAGAGAGACCTTTCTACGGAGAATTAGTAGAATTCATGTCTTCTGGGCCTATCGTAGCAGCTGTTTTGGAAAAAGACAATGCAGTAGAGGATTTCAGAAAATTGATCGGAGCTACTAACCCAGCAGAAGCAGCAGAAGGAACTATCAGAAAAATGTTCGCAAGAAGCGTAGGAGAAAACGCTGTTCATGGTTCTGACTCTGATGAAAACGCACAGATAGAAGCTGCATTCCACTTCTCAGGAAGAGAAATTTTCTAATTAAACTTAAATAAAAAAGATTACCATTTCGGTAATCTTTTTTATTACTTCATTTTAAGGTGTTCCATTGTCATTTTTTTTATGATTTCCCAGTCATTATTAATTTCTTTTAGACCTAAAAATTCTTCTTTTTTTAATTCTTCTAGTTTTGCAGCATATTCGGACTGGACTAAGATTTTATTACTATAAAGTTTTAGTAAATCTTCCTTTTTTTGTTCAAAGCTTTTTAATTTTTCTACTTTAGCTTGGTGTTCTTTTATTCTTTCAGTTATTTGGTGTTCTTTTTCTATTTTGGCTTCTATCTGTTTTAGCTTTTCTTCATATTCGTTTTGAGAGATGAGTTCACTTTGTAGGGCGTTTTTTAAATTTTCTTTTTGTTGTACTAGTTTTTGTGTAGTAAGTTCAAAATGATTTAAATAATTTGTAATTGCTTGATCTATTCTTGAAAATCTCGCGAACTTGTCTTTTTTAGGACTGTTATAGATTAGGATTAAAGAAACTATAAAGCATAAGATATTTGCTCCTATTCTATTGTAAAGGTTTTCGGAAGGATAATAGTAATCATAAGGGAGATTAGAGTATAGATAAGCTCTATACAAGTTGATTGATAAAGAGACAATAGATGAAAATAAAAGAGTTTGTGCAAATGTATTCTTGAAAGTATAATTTTCATTGATACGACTGATAATAAAGGCAATAATACATGCAATAATTGCTATTGCTGCTATTTCTCCTAATAAATAACCTGAATCACTAATGTTCTTTGCTATTTCCGCTTCCATAAAGTGTAAATTTTTTGGCAAATATAAACAAAAGTTATCAAAAATGATAACTTTAAAAACGGGAATAGTTATCAAATTTGTCAACTATTATAATTTATAGTTGTTCAGATTGGATAAATTATCACTTCAGGTAAAAATAGGCAAGCGCATAAAAGAACTTCGCGAGAGCAAAAATATCTCGCAGGTGGATTTGGCGTATGCTTGTGATTTTGAAAAATCCAATATGAGCAGGATAGAAGCAGGAAAAACCTGCCCGAATATCTACACACTTTATAAAATAGCCCAGCATTTGGAAGTAAATTTATCTGAACTTGTTTCGCTCTCAGTTGAAAAATAATTTGGATGAAAATAAAAAAGCTGTGTAATATTACACAGCTTTTTATTTATCTAAGTAAATATTAAAAATCTAAGTAAAAAGAATTGATATCAAAGAAATAGCTGACTGTGGTTCCATCAGGTTTTTGTACTTTTAGTTCGTCATAGTAGGATTTTCCTTTGTTTATCAATGCTTGGCTTATAACCCTGCAGCCTTCGCAGTTTTCTCTGATGTATTGGTATTCTTCTGGTACGCTGTTTACTTTTATGGGATTGGAAATAGAAAGACCCAGTTCACCTTTTTTCTTGTTTTTCTCAGGTGTTTTTCTTGTGTCAATAAATTCATAATCAGATTTATTCATTTCTACACCAATGTGCTCAGCTTTGAATTTAACTTGATTTTTATTTAAAACTTCGTAAGAATAGTGGTCAGTTTTTTTTGTGAAATCATGGAATTCATAGAATTTTCCATTTTCTACCCACCAAGTTCCTGTTTCTTCAAAGCTAGAAACATCACCATTTTCTTCGACTGTGAATTCAAGGGAAAAAGAACCATTTTTAAGTCTTTTCATTACCCAGCTTTTTTTCACACCTTCCATTTGATTATTTTCTTCTGAACCTGCCCATTCTCCTACTAGCCTGTTGTCTATTTGTTTTCCATCAGGTAATGTACTAAATGTTCCTGAACAAGAAAGCACAGCAAAATAAACTAAAAAAGCAAATAAAAATTTTAGATTTTTCATAATAATTAAATTTTTTTAAATCGAAACAAATTTACATTTATTTCTTTATTTTTTTAAGGTCAAAACAAGATTTTTTTAAATAATTAATGCATTTAATTTTTTAAAACTTATTTTTGTGTTTATTTTATTTTTATGATAAAGAATATTCCCATAGAGCGGATTTTGTTTTTGGACATTGAAACAGTTCCACAAGTTGGAAATTGGAACGAAGTCTCTGAAGAAGAAAAAAAACTTTGGGATAAGAAAACGCTGCGGCAGCGCGGAGAAGATGTTCCAGCAGCGGATTTCTATCAGGAAAGGGCAGGAATTATGGCGGAATTTGGAAAAATCATCTGTATTTCTGTGGGAATGCTGGAAAAAGATAATCGTTTGAAAATCAAATCTTTCTATGGCGATGATGAGAAAAAATTATTGGAAGATTTTGGAACTATTTTCAACAGCCCTAGACTTCAAAATATAATCCTATGCGCCCATAATGGTAAGGAATTTGATTTTCCGTGGATTGCCCGAAGGATGCTTATTAATGGTTTTCAGCCGCCCGTTCCGTTCCAGACTTTTGGGAAAAAACCTTGGGAGGTTTCGCATTTGGATACTATGGAACTTTGGAAATTCGGCGATTGGAAGAGTTTTATTTCTTTAGAACTCATGGCGCATATCTTTGGAGTGCCTACACCAAAGGATGATATTGACGGCTCTATGGTGGCAGAAATTTATTATCAGGAAAAGGATTTGCAGAGAATAGTGGAATATTGTGAAAAAGATGTTTTAACTTTGGCGAATGTTTTCCGAAAAATGAGACAGGAAGAATTATTGACGAAATCCGAATAATTAGAGAAAAAGAGAAATTATATGAAATTAACAGATGAACAAATCGCTTCGCTAGGAGAGGAGGTTATAAGGGTGCTGAAAACCATCTACGACCCAGAAATCCCTGTGGATATATACGAACTAGGGCTGATTTATGATGTACAGATAAGCGATGAGGGCGAAGCAAAAGTGCTGATGACCCTGACTACGCCCAACTGTCCCGTAGCGGAGAGTCTTCCGATGGAGGTGGAGGAGAAAGTAGGTGAAATAGAAGGAATTACAAAATCCAAGGTGGAGATAACCTTCGAGCCAGAATGGGAAAAGGACATGATGAGCGA
>CAUQVP010000005.1:0-40961 GCA_963521545.1 uncultured Flavobacteriaceae bacterium
AAAAAATAAGGAATTATATGTCAAAGAGAAAAATGATTACCGCTGCCCTGCCTTATGCTAATGGACCTGTGCATATCGGGCATTTGGCGGGTGTATATATCCCTGCCGATGTTTATGCAAGATTTCAGAGAAACACAGGACAGGAAATTGCCTTTATCTGTGGTTCTGATGAGCACGGAATTCCCATCACCATTAGGGCAAAAAAAGAAGGCATCACTCCGCAGGATGTGGTGGACAAATATCATGAAATCATCAAAAAATCTTTCGCGGATTTAGGGATTTCCTTTGATGAATATTCCAGAACAACCTCTAAAAAACATTATGAAGTAAGCCAAGAATTCTTTCTAAACCTTTATAACAAAGGTAAATTCGAGGAAGAAATTTCTGAACAATTTTTTGATGAACAGGCAGGAGAATTCCTTGCCGACAGATATATCGTAGGTACATGCCCAAAATGCAGCAACGAAAATGCCTATGGCGACCAGTGCGAAAAATGCGGCTCTACTCTTTCGCCTACGGAACTTATCAACCCAAAATCCATGCTCAGTGGTAACACGCCTATTTTAAAGGAAACCAAAAACTGGTATCTTCCTCTAAATGAGTATGAAAACTTCCTGAACGAATGGATTATCAAAGGACATCAGGACGACTGGAAACCTAATGTATACGGACAAGTAAAATCTTGGCTCAATGACGGACTAAAACCAAGAGCCATGACTCGTGACCTAAACTGGGGCGTTCCTGTTCCACTTCCAAACGCGGAGGGCAAGGTGCTTTATGTTTGGTTTGATGCGCCTATCGGTTATATTTCTTTCACGCAGGAATGGGCAGAGAAAAACGGCAAAAATTGGAAAGATTTTTGGCAAAATGAAGAAACAGACCTTATTCATTTCATAGGAAAAGATAATATTGTCTTCCACTGCATCATTTTCCCATCGATGATGAAAGCTCACGGAGACTACATCATGCCGAAAAATGTCCCTGCGTTTGAATTCCTTAACCTTGAAAATGATAAAATTTCTACTTCGAGAAACTGGGCTGTATGGGCTCACGAATATGTAGAGGATTTCCCTGACCAACAAGATACACTGCGTTATGCACTGCTTTCTTCAGCGCCAGAGACAAAGGATAATAATTTTACTTGGAAAGATTTTCAGACCAAAAACAACTCGGAATTGGTAGGGATTTTTGGGAATTTCATCAATCGTGTGACGGTTCTTACCCAAAAATATTACAACGGAATTGTTCCTCAGCCTAATGAATTTGAGCAAGTAGATAAAGACCTTTACCACGAAATGCAGCAAATTCCAGATAAAATTGGTAATAACCTAGATGAATTCCGCTTCCGTGATGCCCTTACCGAGATGATGAATTTAGCAAGATTAGGAAATAAATACCTTGCAGATGAAGAACCTTGGAAAGTGATAAAGGACAATCCTGAACGCGTGAAAACACAGATGTTCTGCGCATTACAAGTCGCTGGAGCGCTGGCGTATTTGTGTGAGCCGTTCCTGCCTTTCACTTCCCAAAAAATGAAATCTGGACTAAATCTGGGAGACAAAAACTGGTATGAAGTCCTAAACACGCCGCCTATCCCGACGGGGCACCAAATCAATGAAATGCCACTACTTTTCTCTAAAATAGAAGATGATGTGATAGAGGCTCAAATCAAAAAGTTGGAAAACACAAAAATAAACAATCAAAAAACCAATCCTAACGCAAACCCTATGAAAGAACAAATTTCATTTGATGACTTTACAAAAATAGACCTTAGAACCGCTACGATTTTAGAAGCTGAAAAGGTAGAAAAAGCTGATAAATTACTAAAACTAAAAGTAGATACTGGTGTAGATGTTCGCACCGTAGTTTCGGGAATTGCAGAAAGTTTCAGCCCTGAGGAAATCATCGGGAAACAAGTAATGATTCTTCTAAACCTCGCTCCAAGAAAAATCCGAGGAATAGAATCCCAAGGAATGCTTCTGCTTACCACCAAACCAGACGGCAAACTATCTTTCGTGACACCTGATGAAAAGGTAGAAAACGGAATAGAGATTGGCTAATTTTAGGCATAAATATTTTGAAAATCTTATCATAAATCAATTTTTTGAATAGTTATTAACCATATCTTTGCATAATAAAATTAACGAATATGAAAAAGATAGCATCATTATTATTTATGGGTCTAATGGCTGTAAATTCATTTGCCCAAAATACTTTAAAATCAGACCCTGCGCACAGTAGAATTCAGTTTTCGGTAACGCACTTGGGAATTAGCGAAATTACAGGGAATTTTGAGAAAGCAACTCTAAATATGAATGTTGATGAAAAGAATTTCACAAACTCTAAAATCAGTTTCGTAGTGGATGTGAATTCTATCAACACGCACATAGAGGCAAGGGACAACCACCTTAGAAATGAAGATTTCTTCGATGTGAAAAAATTCCCAGAAATGGTTTTCCAAAGCACCAGCATCAAACCCACGAAAATCAATAGCAGTATGAAAATTCTGCTCTATGAAGTAAAAGGAAATCTTACGCTTCATGGTGTAACTAAGCCTGTTACCGTAAATATGCTGTACAAAGGAATGGTGGTAAATCCTATGAGTAAGAAAAAAACTTACGGATACCAAGTTGTAGGAGTTATCAAGCGTTCTGATTTCGGTGTCGGTGGAGGATATCCAGAAGCGATGATCAGCGACAAAGTCCAAATAAAAGGAGACTTTGAAATGATAGCAGAATAAAAGTTTAGTTTTTTCATTTATAAATTTAAAATTGCAAATTGCCTTCAATAATAGAAGGCAATTTTTATTTCAAAACCCTGAAAGAATTACATTTTTTTCGTTTCAATTTATTTATATATTTTTGTACCCTAATTATTTTATATGGAGAATAAAAATCGTTGGTTCATAGCTATTGCAGCTATTCTTACCCATTTATTTTTAGGAACGGTCTATGCATGGAGTTTCTTTCAGAAGCCTGTCAGCGAGGCGTATGGCTGGACACAGGGAGAAACGGCATGGGCATTCAGTATTTCTAACCTGATGATGGGAGTAACATCGGCATGGTGTGGAGCAAAACTTCATCAGTTCAAACTAAAAAACCTCGCTACTATGGGAGCTGTGCTCTATGGGCTGGGATATATCGTTTCTTATTTTGCTCTAAAATTAGAGATTTTACCTTTACTATACATCGGTTTCGGTTTTATCGGCGGGATAGGTTTAGGAATGGCATATGTAACACCCGTGGTGGCCGTATCGAGCTGGTTTCCAGACAAACAAGGTCTCGCTACTGGGCTGGTGGTCACAGGGTTTGGGCTGGGCGCTTTAATCATGTCTAAAATATTAGCACCGTTTTTCTTGAATTTATTTGAGGAAAATCTGGCCATTACTTTCCTTGCAATTGGCTGTATGCTGCTCATTGTTTTACCGATATTTACTTATCAATTAAGCATAAAAAACACCACTTCCCAAAACACAGCAGAAATCTCATTTTCAGCAATTTATAAAACTATTATCCAGCGTGAATACATTGCATCTTGGTTGTTTTTCATGTTCAGTGTGATTGCTGGGATGATTTTCATCGCGTTCCAGTCGCCTTTATTACAAGATTACCTCAGAGCTGAGGGAATGACAGATGCCACAGAGCTGGAGCAGCACGGCGCTACGCTGATAGGGATAAGTTCTCTGTGCAATGGTTTTGGAAGATTTATGTGGGGAGGCATTTCTGATAAAGTGGGAAGAATCCAGACTTTTAGAATGATTTTTTTGATAGAAATCTGCATTTTTATTGCTCTCATTTTTACTCAAAATCCTATCGTATTTTTCTTGGGCGTTTGCTTGGTTTTATTGTGCTATGGCGGAAGCCTTGGGGTAATGCCTTCTTTGGTAAAGGAACAATACAACCCTAATCTGATGGCCTCTCTCTACGGAATTATGATGGTGGGCTGGGGAATAGGCGGACTTATCGGCCCGCAGATTACGGCTTATATGAAAGATTATTTCCAAGAGCAGGCAGGAGTTTATTCCTATATTATTGGGCTGGTTCTGCTATGTTTAGGATTTTTACTCACATTATTCGTGAAGAAGAAACCCAAAAATATTTAATAAAAAGCACTCCTTTTTGGAGTGCTTTTTCTGTTTAACTTAAAAAATTATCAATCTATGACTTTGATTCCGTTTGCTAAAACTCGTATTTCTACTTTTGGTTTTGTGATTTTTGCTATTTCTTCTTTTGATTTTCCTGCATCCTCAGCATAATGACGAAGTTCTTTCACAGAAGTTGCTTGTTTAGTTACTTTCGCATCCAGCAGGATAGTTTTACCAGCGATATTCTGCGGAAGGAAAAAAGCGTAATCTTTCATCTTCACGAAAACCTCTACATTCTGAGTGTTTTCTAATGTAACCCAGCATCCTTTTTTAGGACAAACTGCCGTTACTCTTCCCTTGATGGTTACTCTGTCTATCTCGTTTTTCTTCTTTAGAGACTTTATCACTTGGTCTATAGACTGCACATTATAAGCAATATTTTCAGGAACGCCCGTGCCGTACTCCACTCCTTTCTGAGCTTCAGGGATATTACTCTGAGCATGAAGAAGGCTCATTCCAAAAATTCCCATCAAGAAAATTAGCTTTTTCATAAGATTAACCTTTAATTTTATGTTTAAATTTCTCTCTGTAAGACTGCCACTCTTGCTGTGTTTTTATTTTTTTAAATTCATTTGTCGCAAAAAGAGCCAAATACGCTTCCATATCTCTTGGATTGAAATAACCGACAAGCCCTGTCAAAAGCTTTTGGTCTTCATCAAGGAAAACCGTGGTAGGATATCCTTTCACACCGAAATAAGTTACAAACTGATGCTGAGGCCCACCTCCATAAGTTGGTTTTCTTTTTGGGTTAAAGTCTGGATTGTTGAATTTTTTTCCTTGGAAAGTTACATCTTCATTTCCTTCGGAATTGAACTTCACTGCGTAGTAATTATCATTGATGTATTCTGTAATCACAGGATTGGAAAAAGTATTTTTATCCATCATTTTGCACATGGAACACCAGTCTGTGTAGAACTTAATCATTATCTTTTTTGGCGCTTTTTTCTGTGCTTCCAGCGCCTGATCCATACTCATCCAGTTTACCTGTGCCATCATAAACATTGATGAAAACACAGAAAATACAATTGCTATTTTTTTCATTAGAATACTAAAATTTATAAACGACAAATATAAAAACTTTTTTCTTTGAAAAAATAAAAGACCGAAATTATATATAACAAAACATAATGTCTAAAATAAAGGGATATAAAAAGGCTGGAAAAAGCCGATAAATAAAGGGATTTGGGAGAAAAAAGGCAAGAAAAAAAGATGAAAACCAAATGTCCAGTATGTATAATTTTGTATAGTGTAGGTATAATAAAAAAAGCCAAAAAGCCCTGGTCAAATATAGCCAAGTATAATAACCAGCCCATTTTATAGATAAAAGCCGACAAATAAAGGATGAAACAAACAGAAATATCCCCTAAAAACATAAAAAACAGCCCCTACTACCATAGGGGCATTGTTATGCTCTAAAATAACCAATACAGCCCTAAAAATAGGGCTTTTCTTGTTAAATGTCATAAGTGATAAACACCCCTGCTCTGCACCCCTATATAACAGGCTGTAAAAACTACAAAAAACGCACTTTTTAGGAGTTGGGTATTCGGTTGGGTATTCAGTTGGGTATTCAAAAACTGATTTTATCTGTTAAATTGGGATATATTTAAGCGCAAACCAAACGGCTATTTTGTTCGTTTTTGTAAAACTCAATACCCTATAACAACATTTACAAAAACACCACAAAAGAAACTAAAATACTGATAAACAATATATTAAAGGGATTTATAAAGGCTTTCGTTACAGAAAAACGCACACACACAACCTCTGTTCTGGACATTTGGATCTATTCCAGCCTGATTACACCGACTACAATAGCCAAACCTTCTATTTCCTCCTCTGGAACATTGAAAGGGTCATAACTTTCATTATCGGAAACCATTAAAAGACTGTTAGGGGCATCACTTGGTTTTATTCTTTTAATAATAATCCCTTGTTCTCTTGTAGCTATGACATGGGTTTTATTCCATTGTATAAAGTTTCTTTCTTTTATGATACGACAGGCCACCACATCCCCACTGTTATATTTGGGATACATGGAGGAACCCTCTACCTCTATCATGAAATCTACTTGCTTATGCTTAAATTTTGGAATCACATAGTAATCTTTAACATCTCTCTCTTCAAAAGAAAACACATTATTACCATATCCTCCTATAGCAGTAGCATTTACGAGAGGAATACCCTTTACTGATTCCTCTTTGCTGGTTTCAGTATTAGTATTCCCACCCTTTAACATTTCGCCTTTACCAGAGAATAACCATTCTAAATTTAAATCTGGATATTTAGATAAAATTTTATCTATTTTATCAGACCCAAGTGCTGATTTTTTTTGAACTCCTTTAAAGTTAGCATAAGACATTCCTAAATCTTCAAAAAAAGTTTCTTTTTTTTCTCCTTGATTTTCAATAAAATACAATACTCTCTCCTTGATGTTAGTCATTTTTTTATCTTTTTATTTGTTTTGGATAAAATTTTATCTATATCTTTGTGCCAACAAAAGGAACAATAAAGACAATGAACAAAAGTAAGCAAAAAAGAGAAAAATACCACCCATTAGCAGTAAATAAAATTGCAGAGATGTATGGGTTCTCTGCCAGATATGTTCGCCAGATCCTAAAAGGCGACCGCAAGGGGCTGATGGCAGACAATGTACTAAGAGACTACAAGGAGCTATGCAAGAAAATAGACCAGGCTACAGAGAACGCAATGAAAACAATTATAAACCAATAGATATGAAACAGATGTTAAGAAAAGTAGAATACACTTACTACACACTAGGCAGCAACAAAGAAGAAATCAGAACACACTACTATTTTTTAGGAATAAAAGTATGGACTAGTAAAAGGATCAGCTATCTGCCAGAGCGAAACATGGAGGCTGAGTTTCCATTAGGAGAATGCTAAATTAAAATTATACTCCGCCCTGTTGCAAGTAATCTACCAAAGAAATAAACAAATACAGGGCTTTTACAGACAAGTGCTGTTTGAATTTGACACAATTAAATGTTAGAAATCTGGTAACAGACAGCACTTTTAAAAATAACCACCGCTCAGTTGCCCGAAAACTGGAAATAAACAATAGCAATGCTGGGCGGTTTTAAAAATAAATTAAAACAACTTTAAATATTATTTAAAATGAGAATTAACATTCACACTCAAATAGCAGTCGCTAATAATGAAGTTATCATCACCAAAGGAGATAAGGTAACAACTTCTATAGATAAAGTAGATGAAAGGCTCCTAAAACTTATTGCTAATCTTCAGGAGAAATTTTTAAATCAATTGGCTGAGGAAGTAGAGCATTTAGGTTACCGATTAACACATCGTACTGCTCCATTGTTTCCAGTACCCGACCGTCCTTAAGGGTAACTAAGGCATAGTTTCCTTTTTTCTCAATGGTTGAAATTTCAGAAACAGCTACTAAAATATAAGTATCTATACTAGTAAAAATTTGAATAAACATATCACTGTAATTTTTGATTAGACACCACAAATATAGTGATTTATCCCGAAGGGCATACACTGGGGTTCGAGTCCCCAGCGGGAACAAAATAAAGACAATAAATAAAGAATAATGCCACACCAATGGGGTAACATATTAGTAGTAACCAAGGACGAGCTTGTTCCGAAGTATTATAACTGTTTAAAATCGCTTCAAACGCAGATAAGCAGATATAAAGACAAACCTTACGGAATAAAGAAAGTCCAGTCGGGAGGTAACGGGCGCCAGCTGTTGGTAGACTTTGACAGTCTGCCCAAGGAGATACAGAACAGCATAGGCGACCCCCGTACGATGCACCACCCCCTGCTGAAGTTCTGGGAGATAAATCCTGCAGCTACGGCATTCTACACCACCTACGAGTTTGAAGATGGCGATTACTTAAAAATAGAATACCAAGAAGAATATATCACTAACGCCAGCGTGCTGATAGCCCTGCTGAAACTAAAAGAAGAAAGGCTCTCACTAAAAGGAGGCAAGAAAATAGGTATCATGGAAAGCCTAAGGATAGACCTAATCACCTTCAATGAATACCTGCCCAAAGTACACGGCAGAGCCCATACACTAGAGCTGGGAGACAGACAGTTTTCAAGGGTATTTAAAGAGTTTTTAAAAGGAGATGAAAAGGACTTTAATTTCGGAAGTCTAATCTCCAAAAAACTAAAAAACAAACATGCGAAGATAATGACTGATGATATGATAAAACTGCTGAATGACATGTTCGCAGGGCGAGAAAACAAACCGACAAGGACAGAGGTAGCAGATGAATATCAGGCGTTTTTAGACGGCACTGTAGAAATCATCAACCACACCACAGGAGAAGTCTACGACCATACCGACCGCAAGAGGTTTAAGCAGATTTCTGAAAACAGCATCATCGCTTGGCTGGGAAGATGGGAGAACAAGATAGGAACCTACGCAAAACGAAGTGGAGACCGCCAGAAACTGATACAGCAGTTCGTGCCATATCACAGTTTGGACAAAGTGAAAGAAGCAGGAGTGCTCATCTCCATAGATGACAGACAGCCTCCATTCTTCTACGATAAGAGCAAAAGGCTGTGGTTCTATATGGGAATAGACCTAGGCTCGGAAGCATGGACAACATGGGTATACGGAGAAACCAAGGAGGGACTTATCCTAAACTTCTACCGCCAGATGGTAAGGAACTACACTGAATGGGGCTTTAACCTGCCTCTCGGTCTGGAATGCGAAAGTGCTTTGAATGCATCATTTAGAGATACTTTCTTGAAAAATGGGGCGATGTTTGACAATGTGAGAATAGAAGCCAACAAGGCAAGAGCAAAACATGTAGAGCGGTATTTCGGAAAACTGCGATATGAGTTTGAAAAAGACAAAGAGGGCTGGCTCGGAAGACCCTTTGCAAGGAAAGAAGACAACCAAAAGGGACCCGAAGGAGATATTATTCTACCAAAGGAGCAAATCATAATGAACTCCTTATATGATATACAAAAATGGAATAATATGGAGCACAGCCGCCACGAAGGTAAAACACGCTGGGAAGTCTTCACAGAGATGCAGAGTAAGGAAACCAAACCTACCAACTGGAGAGCGATACTCCCTTATCTAGGCTACAATACCAAAACATCTTGTAATGCTGGTATAGTAAAATTTAGAAGCAGTGAGTATCTGCTGGGACTTTCGGGAGAAATCGCCCTTGGAGAGGATTTGATAAGGCTGATGAAATATATAGAAGGAAAAAGTTTTGAGATTTTCTGGCTGGATGGGAACGATGGAGAGGTACTAAAAGCGATGGTCTATTATGATGACATGCTTATCTGCGAACTGCTTCCGAAACCTACCTACAGCCGTGCTTATCATGAACTAGACGACGCAGGAAAAATCAACCGACAAATAATGTCTGCATATGAAAACACTGTAAACGCCTACATGAGAGACAGAAAGAATGATATAGACCGACTGACCGTGATAGACCGCCGAAGCAAGGTGCTGAATAACAAATTTGTCATTCCAGGGCTGGAAAGCTACACCCCTCGTGAAGAACCAGCTAAGAAGATAGAAACCGAAACCGAAGAAACAGAACAAATACCAATACAAACAGGAAGACTCTCAAAAGGGCTTTCAGCAAACTTTAGATAAAAAATAATTGTTATGGAAATATCAACAGAACTAAAAGAAGCCATCGCTCTTGCGATAATAGAAGGTAAAAGCCGATACAGTGGTTCGGACAGTGCCTACGCTAAAACTCTCAATATTAATGGAGCAGTATTCAGCCGATTGAAAAAAGGCGAAAGAGAGGGACTTTTGTCCCCTACGCAATGGCTCACGATAGGAAGAAAACTAAATGTAACATTAGATAATGATAATTGGAACGCTGTAGAGACTGATGTTTACCTTGAACTGCAAGATGATTTTAACTACTGCCAGCAGAACTCAAAGTCTCTGATATTAGTAGATGACTGCGGAATAGGAAAGACTTTTTGTGCGAAGATATTAGTCTCTAAAATGCGAAATGCTTTCTATCTGGACGCTTCTCAATGCAAAACAAAAAGGCTGTTCATAAAAGCCCTAGCTAGAGAAATAGGATGCGGAGACATAGGAAATTATAATGAAATCCTAGCCAACCTAAAATACTACATCAATAATCTAGGGAAAGTATTTATCTGTATAGATGAAGCAGGAGATTTGGATTACGCAGCATTCTTGGAACTAAAAGGATTGATAAACGGAACCATTGGACGCTGTGGCTGGTATATGATGGGAGCCGATGGACTGAGAGCCAAAATACAGCGAGGCATCAACAATCACAAAGTAGGTTATAAAGAAATCTTTGACCGCTTCGCTTCCGAATTTAGAGGGATAACGCCAGATGTGAAAGAAGATAAAGTAAAATTCTATGAAAAGCTCTTTTATGATGTAGCAGTCCAGAACATGGAGGACAAGAGCAAGATAAACAGCCTTGTAAAAAAGTGTTTCACTAAAAAAGATAATGGAATAAAGAGCCTTAGATATTTAGAAACCTTAATAAAAATACAGAAAGCAGCATAATGAAGGCATTAAGTGTAAAACAAGCCTATTCTAAGAAATTTAAAAAGTTTGAATTTGAGGGGATTTGGCAGGAAGTATTTGGAAATCCAGAGACCACAGGAGGCTGGATAATCCATGGAGATGAGAAACAAGGAAAATCCACCTTTGCGCTGATGCTGGCAAACTACCTTACTAGGTTTGGAAAAGTCTTGTATATCTCCGCAGAAGAGGGTATCAGTGAGCATTTCACAGGAGCAATGAAACGAATGGGCATCAATGATACTAATAAGAACTTTAAGATAATAGAATATGAAGAATGGGAGGATATAGAGGAAAGAATGAAGAAAAGACAATGTCAAAAAATCATCTTCATAGACAACATCACCAAGTATGTGGATGAGATTACAAAAGTCAAGCTGAAAGAACTGATGATGAAACACCAGGATAAGCTGATAATTTTTGTAAGCCACGAGGAAAGAGGAATGCCAGATACCGCAGCAGGAAGATACTGGCGAAAGATGAGCAAAATAATAGTACAAGCGAAAGGAATGCGAGTGACTGTTTTAGGAAGGTGTCCAGGTGGCAATATTATGATAGATGAAGAAAAAGCCCTGCTGTATCACGGAACAGAACTAAAAGAAACTAATTAAAAAACAAATATACAATGGTAATTTACGGAGCAATTAAAAACATCGGAGAGAAAGAGCAGATAAGCGAAACATTCTCCAAAGTAGAAGTAATGCTAGATACATCTACCTACGAGCAAGGAACTGGCAAAAAGTATGAGAATGCAGCCAAAGTACAATTTACAAATGATAACATTCAAAAGTTAGCAGATTTCAAACCAGGTCACCGAGTAAAAGTGTCTTTCAGTATCTATGGAAAAGAAGGCATATCGAAAGACGGCAAACCTTACTTTATTCAAAATCTTAATGCATTTAAAATCGAAAAGATATGACAGAACTATTTGAGCCCAACCTTGAGGAGTTGGAAGTGATGATAAAAGAAATAGAGAAACAAATGGAAGAGGCGGAAAGCTTTGCCGAATGGAAAGAACTACAGCACCAGCTGGAAGGATTGCTAGAAAAACAAAAAGAACTACTAAAAGAATAAACATGAAAAAACAGAATAAGGATTTTGCAATAATCCACAACACACCGAAAGGACAAGTATTGATAACTAGAGAACCTGAGGATGAACACGAAATTATTACTATTTGGGTAAGATTGGAGGATATAGGAATGGCAAAATTCAAAATAACCATAAAAGATGAAGATTTAGCTGACAGAGCCTTTGAAAAATATAAAGACTACGAAGTAACTAAAACAGCAATCAATAGTGTATTAAACCAAGAATATTTATAAAAATAAAAGAGATGACAACATTTATGATTTTATTATTAGCCCACGCTGTTTATATCTTGAAATTGTTTGATATATTCAGAAAGGAAAGCACTCTTTTAATCGCTTTAATAGGGTTTTTGTTAAGTGCTGTTTGCTGGCGACAAGATATAATGTAGGGAATAGTTACCCTTACTTATACTTCATTCATATCTATTCTATTGATAACCCTTTATTATGATGATATCGATGATTTATAAAATATTAGCAGTTGTGGTGATAGCAATCCTACTCCAGAATTGCAAGACATCAGACCCATACAAGAATTTTAAAAAAGAAATTAGAACAAAAAAAATAAAAGATTATGACAACAATAGAAGAATTACTAAAAAAACCCATTACAGAACTTTCCAGCACAGAGTTAAAGCAGGTAATGGCACACAAGAAGAAAGAAGAATTTGAGGCGGAACAAGCCCGAAAGGAAGAAATCGACAAAGAAACTGATTTACTGGTAAATGCCATTGTTGGAGAGTACCGCCAGAAAAGTGAGGATTTGCGGATTTGGAAAGACTTACAAGTAGAGGCTATTCTGAATAATCAAAAAAGAATGTATGAAAGTTTAGGAAGCGAACCAAAAGAAAGCAAAACAATCACTTACAAAACAAGAGATGGTAAACAGAAAGTAGTTTTGGAATATGCTGATAAACTTGGATTTAACAATGAGGCAATAGTGCATATTGATAAAATAAAAGAGATTATCAAACAGGAATTTAAGGATACCAACCCTAAATTATTTGGTTTTGTAGAAAGTATTTTAGTGAAAAATAGTGCAGGAGATTACGACCCTCAACTCTTGACCAAAGCTAGAAAAGAGGCAGAAAAACTAGACAATCCGCAAGAGATTTTAGAAGAATTTGATAAGTTGGAAAAATGCAAAGTAGTAGAAGGAACTTCCCGATATGTAAGAGCCTACGAAAAAGACAAAAACAATAAATGGCAGGGAATAACACTTAATTTTTCAGCGCTTTAAATAACCTTTAAAACTAATTTAAAATGACAATAGGACAAAGAAGATGTGGCATAAGAAACAGAGAAATGGAGCCGATGATAGTAGAGACCACAAGGAAGCGTATAGCAGAAATTATAGACGGGCTGGAACAACAGAGGGGCGATAAAAACACTACTTCAGCAAGTGGAGAAAAGCAAAGGCTTATTTCCCTTGCACAAACAAAATTAGAGGAGGCATGCATGTTTGCTGTAAAGGCTATGTATGCTGAGTAACATAACTTTTAAAAATAATTTAAAAATGGACAAAATAGAAGAAATCACAGAAGCAGTAAAAGAGTTTTTCGAGAGAGAAACAAAAGAACTTAACAAAGAAGAATATCAAGAAGTATTAAGAGAGCTTATCTCTGATTTTGCAATAATGCTGGATGCTTCAAAAAAAGAGGATTAAATTCTAACCTTTCCGCACAGGCAGGCACCGATGTTCGAGCCATCGGGCGGAGCAAAATACAATTTTCAAAGAAATTTATAAAATGGCAACACTCAAAGCACTGATGACCTCCCTCTCCAAACAGGGACTACAAGAACAACGAGGAGAAATCATCTATGATTTCACAAGTGGACGCACCAGCTCAGCAAAAGAGCTTACAGCATCTGAAATAGATGAACTTTATTACGAGCTGAACAAAAGAGCTTCGGTAACATCCCGAGAACTGGACAAGAAGAGAAAAAGACTAATAGCTGCTATCTTCGGGGTATTTGAAAAGATGAATAAAAAACCGAGCGTGGAATATGTAAAAGGCATCGCCTGCCGTGCAGCGAAAGAAGATGATTTTAACAAAATCCCTGCCGAGAGGCTGACAAGTCTTTATAACGCCTTTCTGAACGCTCAAAAAGACTTGAATTTTGCCAAAAGGCTCGCAGACAGTCTTGTAGAAGAAACGATAATTTTAAATTAAAAACATGAATATAATAAAGATTTTAAACCAAGATTTAGAAAAAGTTTTAGAGGTGAAAGGCGAAGGTATTTATATTAAAATTAAAGATGGGATACAGTGCATCTGCAAAGATACTTCGTGGGGGCATTTTGATAGCGAGATGATTATTTATACAGTTCCCCGAAACTTTTTCTTATTCAAAAACCAAGAAAATGAAAATGAAAAATAAAAAGATATGGAAGCCGAACTACACACACCAGAGCTGGAGATATTAGAAAACCTCAACGAAATCACAGGCTCTAAGTTCCGACCGATAAAGAGTAATTTAACCAAAATTAAAACCCTTTTAAAGGCGGAATTTACCCCACAGGATATTATAGAAGTTATCCAGCTGAAAACCATTCAATGGAAGAACAATCCCGCTATGGCAGGTTACCTCTGCCCAACAACTTTGTTCAGAGAAAGCAATTTTGAAAAGTATCACAACGAAGTAAACCAAGTAAAACAAAATCCAAAGTTATATGAGCAATATTTCAAAAGCATTAACAAAATCCCAACCTCCGCAGCCGACAACGCTGATGACCTTACAGAACTATACGGAGAAGAAACAAGCCTTTAATGTACTGGCTAGAATGGAGCAAAACCTTACCATTCGCCAAAGTCTGGAAACCGCACCACTTGTGATTTATTCGGGCGAAAAAATAGCTACAATAAAGCAGATTATCCGAGTGATAGAGTTCTTTTTAGAGGTTACAGGAAATAAGCTGGAAACCTACCAAATCCAAGTATTAGCAGGAGATTTGTACGAGAAATTCAGCCATGAAACTTTTGATGATATAGTACTGATGTTCAAAATGGCACGAAGAGGGGAATTTGGAAAGGTCTATAAGTTTGATACGATGCTAGTAATGGACTGGGCAGGACAATATCTGGAACGAAAAACTGATGAAAGAGAGAAGCTAGTAAGAAGCAAATCACCCCAAGAACAGGAAGAAAAAGAGGAAAAAGCGCCACTAAAATACTTTCATGAACTTTCGGAGGAAATGCAGGAGAAGTTTGCTAAAATCGGTCAAAACTCTACAAAGATACCGGTATTCCTGCCAAAGAAAGCAACCGAAGAAATGAGCCAAGAAAAGCACCGCCGAGAAATTCAAAAAACAATGGAAAAAGAGAATAAACTATGATACGAATAAAAGAGGAACAAGGCATCGTAACGATGCACGCCAGAGCCGAGATGTCGCAGGGACATATTATAAAGTTTCTGCAGAGCCAAGGCTATGAGGTCAAGGGTTACTATCTAAACCTTCCTGCTCAAGAAGGGCTCCTTGTCAGTGAACCAGCTGTCTCACGATGGACATTCACAGCCACGAAAGAGGGCGAAAAACAAAGTGACAAAAACATCTACACCGATGTTTTTGAAAGAGAAATAAAGCGCTTTTTCAGAGAATTTTCTAAAACATAACTGTTTTTTTTTATATTATATTTTATTTTTTGGCCGCCTGCATTTGTAGGTGGTTTTTTTATTTTTATACTTGCTAAAAATTCATTTGCAGGACTGCAAAATGCTTATTATCTTTGCGATATGGGAGTTAGAGTTCAAGACATAGGCAGAAAAAGGAATCTATTACGGCGATACAAAGCTGTAATGGAGGAATTTAATAAATATGACTGCCGAATTATCCCTATTACTGTAATTCATAGGGAGTATATCTATCCTAAGTTTCATATCTCCAGAGACACACTATATCGAATACTTAGCACACCTATCGATGAAGAATTAGAGAAGGTAACGCTACCTTCCCTATTTGATTAAACATTGTGTGCTTCAAAATCATAGATAACAGCATATTCCTGCACGCCATCATCTCGCTGGGTTCTGCCAAATGAGGAGCGGAGCATTTTCCCACAATTATTATCAGGAGAAAAACCATGCAGTTTTTGATGTATTTTTTCCACCAAATCAAAAACAGCCCAAGCGTTGTCTTTTTGTGTCTGTGGGGCTAAATGGCTAGTGTTAGTCAGTTTCATATTAGCAAGTGTGATTTTTACCGAAAACAAGCCGTTTTGCCTGTCTTTAGGGTGTTTAGTTGCATCTTTAGAGATGTTAGAAAACTGCCCACTCTGAATATCTATGAGACAACAAGGCCATTTTACAGGCATATTTGGGGAATAGTAGTCTATCTGTCCCCAGTCTTCGTCAATATAGCGAAGTTCTGAGATTTCTGCCAATCGGTTCTGAATGTTAATTAAAATCTGTTTCATCGTAAATTGTTTTTCTTTTCCATATTTTTCATGAGAGCATCCATTTCTTTTTTCAGCTCTCCAAAATTATGATTGATAACTTCTTTAATGTGCTTGTCCACCTGTGGATGGCTTCCTATAAATTGTCTTTTTTCTATTTTTATGATGCTTCCAATAGGTTTTAATGCAAGGGCTTTCCATTGTTCTGCTTCTATTGATAGTTTTCTATTTCTGGCAGAACCAGAAGCCTCTCCGTTTTTCTTTTTGGTGGTGGCACTAGAGGTTTGGTAATATTTTGCCCAGAAAAACTTGCGCATTTGCGGAGTTACTCGTATTTCTCCTCCGTTGTTGTGTATATCAGCATAAGGAAGAGAGGAACTCCATATGATACCATTGCTGGTTACTTTGGGGCTGAGTAGTGATTTTCTAAGTCTTCCCGTGCGCATCATCAGAGAGCCTCTATGATAGGTTAATTTAGTAGCTGGCCATTTTTCATCAAAAAAGGCTTTTCGCTCAAAGTTTCGGTCAAACTCCTCACCAAGTTTTACCTTTATATCAGTAAGAGTTTGTTTTAAAAAATCTTTTGGAGTCATTTTTAAATCATTTTTAAAGGTGTTTTAAAATTTATTTGTAACTTTGTAGCATAAATCAGTTTTGTTATGACTGAAAAGATATTCATATCAGCAAGATTCTTTACTCAAGAGGAACTCCAAGAGTTCAAAAAAAGGCATGGTTACGAAGTAACTGAGATTTCTTATGCTTGTAACAAAGAAATAGACTTTTCTCAACCAGAAGAAAAAGAATTTTTGATGAGAGAAGGTTTTCCTATGATTTTAGCACGCTTTTTTGCTTAATCTGTTTCTACTATAAATTTTATTTTTTCGTTTTCTTCTAAAATATCGATAAGATTCATTTTTTGATTTCTTCCTAAGATAATTTCACTCTCTTCAAAATTAGATGTAACAATAGCTTTTGTTCCTTTTTTAGCTCTAATCTCTAAATGAATAGGTCTGCTCTTAAATGCATTTTCTGTTTTAATAGCAGATACAGATGTAAATCCTTTATCAGAATATGATGCTATATTTGTTCGCTTAATTTCGTCTATGGTTTCTGAAATATTCTTGCTTGGTACTACTCCAAAAGTAGCTTCTATAAAATCGTTCCTTACATTTCTATAAAATATATAATTGTCTTTCAATTTGTTAGTATTTATCAAACTATCTAGAGCATCTACTATTTTTTTATCATGGTCGGAAAGAGGTTTATCGGTTCTTAACCTCTCATTGATAAAGAACGAGTTTGCTGTTGCTACATAACCATCATTCATGATAATTTCTTCATTTTTAGTGTTAATATTCTGGTTTTTATACATAGTTTCCAACTCCTGTATAGAAACTTTTTTATAATCAATCTGTTGTTTTAGTGTTTTTTCTGCTTGTTCAGCTCCCACCACTTTATTGTAAGCGTTGTTAGGGGGAAAAACTTTTTTTTCTGCACCTGGATTAAAGCGGAACATCTGAAGTTTGTTTTTTCCATTAGGTGCAATATGAGTGGTTGCTTTCTCTCCTAATTCCTTTGCTTTTTTGCTGTCGCTCAGTGTGTTTTCTCTTGCCAGCACTTCCACAGCGACACAACGACACCTCCAGCCATTAGGTGGATAGTACTCCGTCCAGAAATCATCATCCTTTGGTAGACAGATTCCATTCAGTACAGCATGGTTTGCTCTTACTCGTTCATCTCCTGCGGTTCGGTATTCCAGCCAGTATCGGCTGGTATTTTCTTGGAGATTAGCCCAGTTTGCTGCGCTTTGGGCAGAATGTACTGCAAACTGATACTCAGCTTCTAAGTAGTGGTGGTTATACTGCTCATTGAGTTTTAAAATCTTCTGCTCAAACCTGTCATAAGGAACTATATTTCCGCTTTCATCTTTTAGATAACTTCTTGCTTCTGTGAGCTGTGTATGGGTTTTCAGTCCAGAAAAAATAAAAACATCTTTCTCTAGATAATCTCTCATTTCCTGTGGTACTTCGTGCGGAACAGCGGAAGAAAAAATCTCAGCGGTATGCTCTACAACAGCACGAAACTCAGGAACATTCATCAAATCATCAGGTTTGTAGCTTTTTCTGGAATAAAGAACATCAAAAGCCTTTTGGGTAATATTCAAAAGTTCATTTATAGGCTCTTCGTCCATTGAAAGCCGTATATATCCAGTGTTTCTGCATGTTTCACAATCACAATGCGCATATTGTCCAGAAAGGGTATCATGTAGCGCCCCAAAGTATAGTTTGGGGCTTATCCGAAAAAATCTAATCCTAAATTTTGTGAGTTAGCCGCTCTATCCCCTTGTACTTCTACTCCGAATTTATCTTTTATCCATTCATCAGGGATGTTTTTATAAGGCATTAAATCAACGGTTCTTTTCCATAGTTCGCTCAGATCTTCCACTTGGTCGTATTGAAAAATCAAACCATCTTCTGGAAGCACTCCGATGGCATACAGTGCGGATAAAACCTTTTCGTTCATATACTGCTCTACAAGAGTCTGGTCTGCATTTACTAAATCTTGCAGTGTTTCCTGGGAACTTTCCTCCTTACCTTTACTTCCGTATTTGGTATCCTGTCCAATAATAGCTCCAGAAATGAGCAGAGAGATGTTATCCCTACATAGTTTAATTAGTCCGTTATAAACTTCTCCTGTTGAGGGAACCCCATTACTTGCCCATTCAAAGGTTTCGCTTTCATCAATAATGAACCACGCAGCCGCTCCCATATCAGTCATCATTTTTTCAGCACGATTAAGGGCAGCTCTGTCTCTGGTGTTGGTTTTCATTACTCTTGGCGGAATACCATAAATCTCGCAGAGTTCCGACCAACAAGACTGAGCAAACCTTGAAAATAAGATATGCGGAATTGCTTTATTTATCAGCCCTAAATCTCCCACAGTTCCAAAATCTAAAAGCCAAGTACCATATTCAGGTGCGTTAATGTAATCAAGTCCTTTTTCATCGGTATAGTCTTTTAAAATAATTCCTTTTTGTGGAATCACATTTTGGCGAGGCACAAGAGTAATCAGAGGTGTAGATAGTTCTCCCGCTGACAGCTCTTCATTCTCTTTTCGGTTCAGCTCAATAAGGGTATATCCCATATAAATACTATCTAGAATATGCTCTATAATAGTATTGAACCAAACAGATTTTTGTAGTTTATCCGTTAGTTCTTCATGGGTTTCTCCACTTGCTTTTTTAATCACGAAATCAGCAGAAATAGTCTTTAGTTTTCTGTTTTGAATTTGTGAAGTCAAGTGAGCGTCAAGGCTCATGTCCTTTACTAAATTATAGTAAGGGAACATCTTTGGATAATCTATATTTTCCGCATTAGAAAGTGCGTTTTTCCATACCAATACATCAGAACGAGTACGGGCTATTGCTTTAGGTACGATGTTCCGTGTAGGTTGCAGACTATTAGTCCCTGCTTTGTTAGTATGACTTTTAGTATTCTTCTTTTTCATTTTTTTAGTGGATTACTCATGATTAAACTTTCTTCTTGAACCAAATACAAAAGGCTCTTCGTTGGAATTAGAGGTGTTAGTGTTCCCGCTCTCCTTAATAAGAGGGAGGTTTACTAGAGATACTTCGCCTTTGTTTAGTTTTTTAAGCCACTCAATAGCTCTATCGTAGCGTTCTTTTGCCCAGTCATGGAGCATATCTGGGTGAGCAAGAGTGATAAAGTGCCACACTGCTACATTAACTACAATATTCAAAATAAGCGGATTTCTCTCTGTTCCTGTGGCGGAGAAAATCTTATCTACATCATAGCGTAGCCTTCCATCCAGATATTCTTTTTTAGCATTGGTATAGAAGTAAGATTTGACCTCCTCTTCGGCGGCAGCAATAGCTCTTAAAATAATATCCTCATCTCCTTCTGATATCTGCTGTGTCTGGTATTGGTATAGATTTGTTTTTAAATCTTCTGGGGTTGCGTACATTGTTTTAAAGGTTTAATAATGATTATTGACTCTTGCTCCAAAGGCATAAGTATTAGATGTTTTTCTTGCTCTCGTGGAAAGCCACTTGAATGCTCCATGTACAGCATCTGGTCCGTCATCATGAGCTTGACTTCCTTTCTCGAATGCTAGAAATTGGTCTATAAGGGTTTGCATATCGGAGTTATGCTGTTCAGAATTAAAAAAGACATTTTTCCGCTCAAAATACCCCGAGAGGCTTTCTATCCTACTGTATTTATCAGATTTAGGGCGTTTGTCTGCTACTACAGGGATATAGTAACCTCGTTTTTCTCCTTCTAAATCAAAATCAGAGGTAAATTCATCCATCGCAAAAAGTCCCTCAATCATATAGCGGATATTGAACTTATCAAGTCCAAATTTCTCATATTGGTCATAGAGCCACTGGGCACAATGGGCTCGGCTTTTTTGCTGCATGTAAGCCAATAGTATATGATATTCTTTACCTTTCATACCAACCAAGATAAGCGCTTTGTAATCCGCGTTTTCTTTATAAGAAAGGTCTCCGTAAAAACATAAATTATCGTATTCTCTCAATGGGAGGGCTTTTTTGTACTGTATATCTTCATACTTGAATATAGCTCCGTCCTCGATATGGGTATGCATATATTCCCGCATAAAAGAACGGTAAGGCGTTTTATGAAACTTATTTTTCCAATATGAAGCAGAGGATTTCTCTGGCCATTCAGGTTCAAAGGATTTCAAATCTTTAACAGCACAGACCGAAAGCACCTCAAAATGTGTGTTGTCCTCTGCAAAACTGCCCATATCGATAATTTCTCCCTCTTCATTCTCTATACTTGTGTTTTCTATAACTGCCTTAAAATAAAGCTTCAATCTGTTAGTGATAGAGTTTTTATGAAAGTTGTTATTTGCATAGATAAATCGTTCTATGGCGTTTTCATCAGCATCAAAAGTTCCCCAAATATCTTCAGTGATGAAATCCACACTTTCTCGCATGATACGGTCATTATTGACTGATTTCTTACTGTCTACATCATCTACTACGATATAATCGGGTCTGTCTGCCTCCTCTCTCGCTCCTCTGGGGTTCTGTCCAAATCCAATAGACATAAACCTCACACCATCTGTGGTAGCAAAATCGCCATCAGCCCAGTTTCCAGCAGAAAATTTATCTCCGTAATCGTTTTTAAATCTATTGTTAAACTGAAGTTGTGCTTGAATAGAAGAAAGTAGTTTTTTGGCTTTGATTTCTGTTTCTCCCACCAAGAGCATGAAACGGAGTTCTTCTTTAACTAAATAAAGATAGAGCGGTATTCCCATATCAATATGCACGGATTTACCCGCTGAACGGAACATCTCCGCTAGTAGTCTCAGTCGTTTATTTTTGACAATAATCTTTGCTAATTTAGCATGAAACCAAGCTGATTTTTTCTTAGCGTAATTCGGAAAATAATATTCAAACCAGCAGATATAATCTTTTTCTAATCTCTTTATTCTGTCTGTTTTCTCTTTGGCGCTTTCATGGATATTGATAGAGGTTGCTTTCGCAATACGAAGGCAGTGTTTGTCGTAATCTTGTAAGAGTTTGATGTATTTTTTATCCATTGATTTCTATACTTATACGGTGTTGAAGGAATTGCTTGTGATACTGTGTACATTGCGCAGCAAAGGCTGGGTCTACCTCTGAAATAAAGTTATCCAGGTCTTTTAAAATACGATGCACTACCACGGGGTCTGCCTGCTTGTCACAACGGTCTAAGGCTTTCATAAGTTTTTCTACACCCGTTGCAGAGAAGGTGGGAACCCCGCCGTTAATAATACGCAGGGTCTCCTGCTGTAGTTTCTGTTTGATTACAGTAGGGGAAGCATGAAAATTCATGCGTTTTTCCTCCCAGTTATATTTTTGAACCCAGCGGCTTATGGTCAGCTCTGTAACTTTATAAAGGGTAGCAACCTCCTTTTGCGAGGCTTCCATGTTTTCTATATAGTAAGCTTCTGCTTTAAGTCTTATGCTGTCTTTTTTTGTCGCCATCTTTTAATGTTTTTACACGCAAAATTCCCTTTATTTCTCTGCTGAAAAAAAGAAAAGTCCAAAGGTTGGACACATTCGTATTTTGTTTATACAGAGTTGTTTACTCATCAGACAACTTCTTTTTTTTCATAGATAAAGCCCCCAAATTTGCCTCGTTAAAACTCAAATAAAAATGCCAAGATTCATACTTAATGATGAAAATGTAACGAACTCCTATGGGTTCAAGATTAAAACAGCAGGGATATACCTTAAAAGATTTGAGGCTAATCCTGTGATGCTTGACGGACACAACCCTTCTAATCACGCTGTTATTGGAAAATGGATAAAGATAAAGGTGGAGGATGGAAAACTTTCTGCTGATACGGACTTTGATATGGAGGATGAAAACGCTAAAACTATAGCAGGAAAAGTAGAAAGAGGAATAATCAAAGGCGCCAGTATGGGGATTTCTTTCAGTAAAAAAGATTTCTCCTATCAAGATGGAGAGCTTGTTTTAGAAAAATGTAGTCTGCATGAGGCTTCTATTGTTGCTATTCCAAGTAATGCGGGAGCATTAAGACTAATGATGGACGGAGAGGAAATCTCTGAAACCGATATGAAAGCCCTGTGTCTTTCAATAGCACAGAATCAAGAAGATTTTAAACCTAAATTTAATAATAAAATGAAATTAAAATTGTCACAATTAGCCTTTATCGCATTGGGATTTGATGGCCAGACAGAAGAGGCGGAGCAAGAGCAGATCAATACAGCAGTGTTGAAACTGCAGGAGGAGAAAAACAATCTAAAAGCACAATTAGCTTTATCGGAAGAGAAAGTAAATGCTTTTGTAGAGAAAGAAAAAGAAGCCAAACTCGCAGCAACAAATAAGATGCTGGATGAGGCGGTTGCCAGCGGAAAAATTACAGCAGACAAGCGCCAGACCTTTGCTGACCTTGCAGCACAGAATTTTGATTTAGCTAAATCAACCTTAGACTCCCTGCCAGCAAAACAAAATTTCAGCGCAGGAGTAAAGACACCAGCAGGAACTAGCGCTGTGACTACAATGGAGGATTTCCAAAAATTGAGCCTTGACGAACAACTTGCTTTTAAAGCAGCAAACCCAGATGCTTATAAAGAGCTTTTAAAAACCTTTTAATTATTGTTTAATCATTTAAAAAAGAAAAGAAATGCCAAAGAATTTTCCAGAAATATGGGAAAGTCGTGTAAGACAAACCCTTGAAAACGGAGCAACAGCAGACTTCTTGGATGGAGTCAGCGAATTAGACGGAGATGTAAGCGAAATGGGAGAAGAGAATATCATTCATATTCCTACTTCTGAGTTTAATCCCGAAGTTTTGATCAACAACCAAACTTACCCTATCGCGGTGCAGGATTTCACTGATGACACGGTAATTGTGAAGTTGGACAAATACCAAACTAAAGCTACAAAAGTAACGGATGACCAGATTATTGGGGCTTCTTATGACAAGATAGATGCAGTGACTAAATCACACACCAACTCTATCAATGCAAAGAAATACAAGAAAGCCCTTCACGCCCTAGCTCCTGATACTGACGCAGCAAAAACACCTGTATTACAGCTAGCAGGAGCGGAGTGTACCTACGAGGATTTGGTAGCACTGAAAGACAAGTGTGATGAACTTGAATGGCCAGAAGAAGGACGAAGATTAGTGCTTTGTAATAAGCATTGGAATGCTCTTTTAAAGGATAGAAAGAACTTCGGTGACCAGCTTATCAATTATAAAAATGGAGAGCTTTCTCCTGTAATCGCTGGCTTTGAAATCAAGAAGTACATCGCGAGTCCTCATTATACAGGAACTACCAAAAAACCTTTTGGTTCGGTACCAGCAAGCGGTGATAAACCAGCTTCTGTATGCTTCGTAGTAGACAATGTCAGAAAGAAAACAGGACTTACTAAACAGTATTTCTCTGAAGCGGGTAAAAGTCCAGAGAACCAAGCGAACCTTCTTAACTACCGACACTATTTTATTGCAGTGCCTCTAGGGAAGAAATATGTTGCTGCATTAGTGTAGGTTAAAACCAATAATAATGAGAGAAATAAAGTATTTAGCCGTGCATTGTACGGCAACGCCACAGACGACATCTGTAGAGAGCATTAAGCATTATTGGAAAGCTCATTTAGGCTGGAAGATGCCCGGCTATCACTTTATTATAAAACCAAATGGAGAGGTAGTCCAACTATTGGAAATAGACAAAGTATCTAACGGAGTCAAGGGGTTTAATTCAGTAAGTATCAACATCTCTTACATCGGAGGTGTAGATAGCAAGAATAAACCTATTGACAATAGGACACCAGCCCAAAAAAAGGCATTGTTTGATTTACTTAAAAAGTTAAAAAAGCAGTTTCCAAAGGCAATTATCCAAGGGCATAGAGACTTTCCAGGTGTGAAAAAAGCTTGTCCAAGTTTTAATGCAAAAGAAGAATACGAACATTTATAATTTACAGCAATGAGAAATGCATATTTAAAAATCATATCTATCTGTTTAGCATTGGTTTTTGCGGTTTCCTGCGGAAGCAGGAAGCCTGCAGAACCGCTAATCATAGAGAACACGAAGACCATTACCAAGGAAACCCTCGTAAGAGACACCGTGGTAGTAACCCAGAGGGACAGCGTAAGGACTGAGGTCATGATAGACTGCCCGGAGGGAGGAACGCCCAAGATTAGAACCATTTATAAAAATCCGCCAAAAGGCAGGATATTACAGCCTCCACAGGTAACACTAAGTGGGAACAAACTTACAATAGACTGCAAGGCAGAAGCCGAAAAATTAGCTCTTAAACTCTATGATAAGTATGTAAAAGAGCACGAGAGTAAAAAGATTCCCATTTATATAGAAAAACCCTTTAAGTGGTATCATTCAGCCCTTATGTGGTTTGGAGCACTCAGTTTATTACTATTTATTATCGTTGGTGTGGCTCCTCTATTTATTAAATCTAAACTTTAAAGTAAAAAATAATGGAACAAGTATTTATAGATAATCCAAAGCTAGATGTAGCATATAAAACTGCAGATGGTCATTTTTTCTTCCTGGAACATGATGCAGTAAACTACGCGTCCACACTTGAAGACAAAACCGTAGAAAAAGTTACTCCAAAAAGGGAGAAAACATCAGAAGTAGCAGATAATACGGCTGATGAACAAGGTGACAAAAGAGAGCAAAAAGTATCAGAGTTAATGGAATTAGAGCTGATTCCTAAAAACTTCGACAAAATGAAGTCACTAGCAACCTACTTTAAAATAGAACTTGCAGAAAAACCAAATGCAGAAGACCTCATAAAGGCTCTTACAGAACTTAAAAACCAAATAACTCAGTAAAAATGAACGGAGTAAAATTTATTAGAGAAAACGGCGGACTTGGCAGAAGACAAGAAGGCACAGATTTCATCTCTGGAATCATTGTCTATGGAGAAACAGCCACAGACAAGCGCTTGATATTATCTGTCAGCGAATTAGATAAAGCAGGTATCACAGCTACTACACATCCTGTGCTCCATTACCATGTTTCAGAGTTCTTCCGAGTGAATGAGGGAGCAAAACTATATGTTCAGTCAGTGGCAGAGAGTGATGGCAATTATACAGAAGTAAAGGTCATGCAGAACTTCGCAGAGGGGAACATCAGACAGATTGCAGTTTGTGATTTTAAAAGGGAATTAAATACCCTTTCAAATTCAGTGAGCAAACTTAATCAGATTGCTTCGGAATTAGGAGAATTAAATATCCCTTTGAGTTTGCTTCTTTCAGTAAAAATAACCGCGGAAGACATGACTAAACTGCCAGACCTGCATACATTGAATGCTGAAAGGGTAAGTGTGGTTATCGGTCAAGACGGCGGAGGGAGAGGCGCTTATTTATCCCAAACCAACGCTTCTATTTCTTGTATTGGCGCTGTATTAGGTGCTTTATCAAAATCCAAAGTAAGCGAGAGTATTGCATGGGTAGAAAAACAGAATTTAGTTTCCACAGCTTATGTCAAGGCTCTTACAGGAGGTGTAGAAAAAACAAGAGAACTGGATAGTATCTGTTTTTGTGATGGTTCAGCCATAGGAAACTATACTCCACAACAACTGGAAGCTATTAACGATAAAGGCTACATCTTCGGAGTAAAGCATACAGGAATAGCAGGAACTTTCCTTAATGATAGTTTTACAGCTACTAGTTTAGAGAGTGATTTTGCTTATATCGAAAACAACAGAACCATTGATAAAGCCATTAGGGGAATTAACAAAGTGCTGATTAAGAAAGTATCTGGACCTGCTTATATAGATCCCGATACAGGACTACTGGAGGCATCAGGAGTTGCTGCCTTGGAAGCTCTTTGTGATGATGTTCTTGATGAAATGAAAAGAAACGGAGAAATAAGTGGTTATGAAGCTTATATCAATCCGAACCAGCAGTTGCTGAGGACTTCTAAATTAGAAGTGATTGTAAAAATTGTTCCTGTGGGAACATTGAGAAAAATTGAGGTAAAAATAGGTTTAACCCTTAAAAAAGATTAAAAATGGTAGAATTAGAACCGCTGATTAACGGAAGAGAATACGGCTGGGCAGACATTACCGCTACTATTGGAGGCGTTCCTGTTACAGGGATTACCGCTATCAAATACAGCGAAGAAATGGAAAAAGAGGACATCTATGCAGCAGGGAGATACCCTATATCTCGTGGATACGGCAGAGTGAAAACCACCGCTTCTATTACACTGCTTTCGGGGACAGTATTCGCTCTGAAATCAAAAGCTCCAAAAGGACAGCTTCATAGAATTGCTCCATTTCCCATTACAGTAAGCTATCAGCCAGATGCTGGACCTATGGTAGTACATGTTTTGAAGAATTGTGAATTCAAAAAAACAGAGTTTGACTGGAAAGAAGGAGACATGAGCAAACCTATAGAAATGGAACTTATAGTTTCTCATATTGTAGATAAATCAAAATAAAACAACCACTGTGAGCAGTTGGAAAACACTACTGCTCACATTATAAAAACAAGAAAATGGACAAAGAACTTATCTGCGGACTTGATACCGCTCAAATAGAAGACCTCAAAGCAGAAAAAGGAGCATTAGTATTGGTTAGTGTGACTTATGAAGAAAACACTCATCAAGCTATATTCACAGAGCCTACCTTTAAGGATTTGGAAGCGATACATAAAATATCTAAATCTGATGAAATGAAAGGATTAAGGTCAGCTTATGACAACTGTATTGTAAAGGCCGATGAAGAAATAGAAGGCAGGGATATGCTTAAAATCAAGGCGGTAAGTGCTTTGATGGAAAGAGTGCAGAAAACCAGCTCTGAAGCAAAAAACTTATAAGCTCGCTAGAAAGCGAGCAGTCAGAACACGAAAGGTTCAAGGGAGATGCTCTTATAAGGTCAAACTTTAATGTAGAGCCAGAAACACTACAAATAAGTGAATGGGGTAAATTATACGCCCAAGCCATGTGGCTGGAAGAATGGCGACTGCAGAACCAAGCCGAATTATTTAAGGCTTTGTTTGGTGGGGATTAGTCATCATTTCCACTGCAACCATTCTTGCTAACTAACCAACCCCAATAAATACCTAAAATAGTTAATATAGGATAAATAACCAAAGCAGAGGGAGGAAAAACTACTGGTAGTACCCCCAAGAAAAAAAACACAACTGCTATAACAAACAAAGATTTAAAAAGTGTTTTCATCGTTGATGAACATTTACATAACAAAGATAATAAAAAATGTCAAATAATGTAACATATCAAGTAAATTTAAAAGTTGTAGGTGATGATGTCATCGGCTCAGTAACTCGTGAGATTGAGAGATTAGACGAGAGTACGAAGAATGCAACTAAGAGTTTCGGAGATTGTTTTAAATCTTTTTTGGCATTTAGCACAGCCTTAGAAGGGCTTTCTTCTCTTCGGCAAGACTTTGAGAGCCTCATCGAACCTGGCAGAAATCTAAATGCCAACATGATGGAGCTTTCTGCCATCACAGGAGTTACAGGAGATGGATTAAAAGCGATTGAAAAGGCAGCAAGAGATACAGCAAAAACCTTCGGAACAAGTGCTATAGATAATGTGGAAGCTTATAAAATGATGCTTTCTCAATTATCTCCAGAGATTGCCACTAATGCAGAGGCTATGAAGATGATGGGGGAAAATGCCAATATTCTCTCCAAGCAGATGGGCGGTGATACGGTAGCGGCTACAGAAGTCCTTAACACTTCACTCAATCAGTTTGGTGTGAGTATGGATGATCCTATTGCAGCAGCTAAAATCATGGGCGATATGATGAATGTGATGTCCGCAGCTGCACAACAGGGATCTGCAGAACTTCCGCAAATCAAACAAGCATTAGAACAGGTCGGAATGGTGGCGAAAACTACAGGCTTGTCTTTTGCTGAAACTAATGCTTATATCCAGCTTTTAGACCAAGCAGGTAAAAAAGGAAGTGAGGGCGGTGTAGCACTCCGAAATGTCCTTACAACATTATCAGAAGGTAGATTTACTTCTAAGTTAGCAGCGGAAGGTCTTCAGCAGGCTGGTATTTCAGTAGATTATCTAGCAGACAGTTCAATACCTCTACACGAGCGGTTAAAAACCCTTAGAAAAATACAAGGAGATACCGCGCTTATGACCAAAGTATTTGGTAAGGAAAACATGGCAGCAGCTATTGCCATGATAAACACTGCTGATGATGCGGAAGCTATGACTAAGGTTATTGTAGGGACTAATTCAGCAGTAGAGCAAGCAGAGGTAATCATGGGTGGCTACAATGAAAAGGTAGCCAGAACCAAAGCATGGTTTGATGACTTGAAAATATCTGTTTTTAATTTTTCAGAAAGCTTAACACCTTATATCAATGGATTGTTTACAGGTGCTGAATGGCTTGGGAAAACATTGCATTATACCAATATATTAACTTCATCTATAAATGCATTAAGGAATGCTAAGATGATGGATAATATCCAATCTGGAATAACACTCATTCGCTCAAAAGCCTTAGCATTATGGACAGGGATAGGAAGTGTTGCTAATAAAGGTTTTGCCGCATCTTTAAACTCGGTGAGAAATTCGGCGATAGGTGCAGCTATGGGGACAAGAGCTTTTTCTGTTGCTATTATGAATATTCCTGTTATCGGATGGATAATAGCAGGGATTACAGCGATTATTATAGCACTAAAATACCTTTGGGAACATAGTAGAAGATTTAGAGAGATACTCTTTGGAATAGGCTATGCAGGAAAAGCGATTTTTCACAATATCGGTGTATATGCAGGCAGAGTGTGGACTCTTGTTTTGAAACCCGTAGGTATATTTATTTTCAATCTCTATAAAAACACTTTTTTGACTATTTGGGAGATTGTAAAAACAGTATGGAAAAACATTACGAACACGATTACATGGGCTTGGAATAGCGTTATAAAACCTATAGCAAGTTTCATTTACAATGTTTACAAAAACGCTTTTATGATGATTTGGAACACTGTAAAAACTGTGTTCAACTGGATAGTACAATTGGTTTCCAGTGTTTGGAATTGGATAAAAAACACCTTCTCTGAGTTCGCAGGATGGATACAATCTACTATTATAGACCCTATTTATAAAGCATTTAGTGGAGTTTGGGACTGGCTTACAGGCTTGTTTAACAGTATTGTCGAAAAACTCGGAGCCATGGCTGAGCCAATTAAAAAACTTTGGAATAGTATTTTTTCTTCCGAAGGAACGGTAAGCATTAAAGAAGAATACAAAAAAGGAGAAAAAGCAGGAGGAGAAAGTTTTGATAAAGACAAGAAAAAAAGTAAAGATGATCCGCAGGAGGTCAAAATAGTAGATGATAACTCCCACAAGAACATTTTTGATGTCAGTAAAGGCTCTGGACTTTCTACTCCTACTATTGGAGGAGTGGCAGCCAAAAAAACAAAGAAGAAAAAGGAAAAAAGCGAGAAAGAAGATGGAGAAAGTGGGAACAAGGTTCGCAGTCTTACAGTTGGTAAAATGGTGGAAAATCTCAATATCTACACTCAAAAAGGGACTGTCGGAGAAAGTAAAGAGCAAATTTTACAAGCGATTAAAGAAATATTCGGTACTGCGGTAGCAGATTTTGCAGGTGCAGACCGAAACGCTACAACCGCATAAACTATAAGAGCATGATAAATGTATTTACCCCAAACGCAGAGCATTTAGCCAAAGGAGTGGCTTTAAATCTAGCCTTTCGTTTTGGAATGAGGACAGCAGAGCCTTTTAAAATATCTCAAAATATAGGAGAAGAGGGAAATCCAGAACTATTGGATTTAGGAGAATTAGAAGGGAGAACTTGGCTGACCTCACTAGCATTAAAGCATGGAGGGAAAGAGTTTGTATTTAACGAGTGCCTGATTTCTCTTAATATGGAAAAAAACATCGTTACCACAGCATTACAGGGACGCAATGGGACGATAAAAGAGTATATCAGTGATGGTGATTATAACATTACCATAGATGCAGGGATAAGTAATTACACCATCGACCAGGATGGAGAGCATAATATTGACTATCCGATAGATGCAGTTGCAGAGCTGAAAAACATACTCTGCCTTCCCGAAACATTAGAGGTTCAGAGTGATTTCTTGGAGATTTTTGGGATAAAATCAGCAGTGGTAAAATCTTTTGACCTACAACAAGAAACCCACTCCAACAGACAAAGTATAAATATTCAAATGCTCTCTGATGAGCCGTACGAAATTAGACTAAAAGAAGAAAACGATGTTAAAGTTGTGTAGTGAAATCATCATCGAGGGCGATAAAACTTGGAAGTTTAATGCCGTTGCAGACTGCAAGATTGTAGAAGATGTATCTACTCTTACCGACACTTGTGAAATTCAGCTCCCTAAAAAAATAAAGTGGCAGGAAGCTGTTTCCAAGAACGGAAAACCTCCAATCAAAAGAGGGGATAAAATAACCATCAGACTTGGATATGATGATAATTTAGAAACACGATTTACAGGATTTATCCGCTCGGTAGATGCAAAAGTACCAATAACCATAAAATGCGAAGATGGTATGTTTATCTTAAAGTCTCACAAGGTAAAACCAAAGGCTTTTAAAAACGCCTCTCTGCATGAGATTGTGTCTTATCTATTGGAGGGAACTAATATCAAGTTTCAGCTTATGGATAAGAATATAAAAGTGGGAAACTGGAGACTTACTAAAACTCACGCATCAGAAGAACTGCAGGAGCTGAAAGAAAAAATGATGCTGTCTTCCTACTTTCGGACAATCAACAAGGAAAGCGTGCTGTATATAGGTTTAGCCTATCCTTTAGACAATCGGAAGAAAGTAAAATTTATACATGGTAAAAACATTATTGATGAAGATTTTGAATACAGAGATAAAGAAGACATACGGGTAAGATGTGAAGCACAGAGTTTTAATGGCAAAAAGAAAAAAGTAACCTACGAATATGGAGACAAAGACGGCGACTTGATAAAAATAAGAATGGATGGGCTCACTGAGACTGAATTAAAAAAATACGCTATCCAAGCAGTGGAACGATACAAGCAAAGTGGGTTTAAAGGTTCATTTGAAACCTTTGGACAGCCCGAAGTCAGTAAGTGTGATATGGTCGAAATCCATGCATCAGATGGAAACAGCGGAGTTTATCTAGTAAAGAAAATAGAGATAGATTTTGGGATGAATGGCTACCGCCAGAAAATAGAACTGGGGCAACCGCTAACGATTAACGAGCAATGAAAGAACTTTTACAAAAACTAACCGAAACAGGCGATGAAATTTACGCCAAAATCTGCGAAGTAACATCGGTAGATATAGAAAATCAGACGGCAGATTTACAACCGTTGGATGGTTCATCGCAGATTTTAGATGCTTATCTGCAAGTGGCAGAAAATGGTGTTTTTGTAGAGCCTAAAATAGGCAGTTTAGTGGCTTGTGTGTTTGTGACCAAAGAGACTGCTGTAGTAGTTAATCACTCTGAAATAATGCAGTTTCAAATTAAGATTGAAAAAACAGAGTTCAAGATAGATACAGAGGGTTTCCTACTTAAAAAAGAAAACGAAACCTTGGCAAAGCTGATGACCGACCTATTGCAGGAAATCCAGAAAATGAAATTTTTAACTGTTTCAGGAGGACCTACAACAAAGCTTATCAATCAGCCAAAATTCAAAGAGATAGAAAACCGATTTAAAAAGCTTTTAAAAGAGAATTAAATGGCACTAAATAAAGACAGATTAAAGGGCAAAATTAAAAAAGCATGGATGTCTGAAGCAGACAATGAGAATGCAGAAGATTTTCTAGATAAAGTGTGTGAAAAGATAGCAAGTGCTGTAATTGAAGAAATAAAACAAATCACTATCACGGCCACCTGCACACACGGCCCTGTAAATGTTCAAAAAGTTGAGTAATGAAAGATGTTTTGATAAAAGATTTTGAATTACAGATAGATAATAATGGTGATTTTGAGATAGGCAATGCTGAAAATCAGTCTGTAGAAATGCTCCTGCTGAGTGGACAGGGTGAATGGAAAGAGCACCCCGAAACAGGATGTGATATTATATCGTCCAAACATGGGAATATAGACCGATTTTTAGACCGAAGAATAAGAGTGCAGTTAGAGGCTGACAGCTTCCATATAGAAGCTTTAAAGATAACAGAAAAAGGATTACAGCTCAATGGACAATATAACACAATATAGAGTATATGAAAATCAAAGCTGGCTGGATATATCCAATATTTTATATGGAACCTCCGCACACGCTTACAGATTGGCACAAGAAAACAAATCATCTATCACAGAAAATGTGAAAGCAGGAACCCTCATCAATTGCCCATTAGATTTACCAAACAACAAATTGGTATTGCTCAGTATGGCATCATATAAGAGCAATCCTGCCACAGCAGTAATAATGCTTCCAGAGGAGGAAAGATTAGAAGGTATAGGATATTGGGTTATTCAAACAGATTTTAAAGTAAGTTAGAAAATGGCACGAAGTATAGAACAAATCAACAACGAGATAATTAAAGCCAAAGAGTCAGAACCTGCTCTTGCAGGGCTTACCTCCACCAGCAAGGTGGCGATATGGAGGCTTTGGGCATACATCACAGCATTTGTGATTTATACCTTAGAGTTGATTTTTGACCAGCACAAGGCGGAAGTCTTAGATGCCTTAACTCAACTAAAGCCCCACACGGCACGCTGGTACAGAAACAAGGCATTAGCCTTTCAGTATGGATTTGATTTAATTCCAGATACCGATAAATTCAATAATCAAGGATTTACCGAAGACCAGATTTCGGCTTCTAAGATTGTCAAATTTTCTGCGGTTACCGAAGCAGACACAGAGAGCCGTCTCATTGTCAAGATTGCCACTGAACAAGGCGGAGAGCTTCAGCCGATAGGTGTTAGACAAAAAGCATCTTTTGATGCTTACATGAACGAAATCAAAGATGCAGGGGTAAGAATTACGGTCATCAACTACCTACCTGATATTCTCAAGCTACAGATGAAAATCTACCGAGACCCTTTGGTTTTGGATGAAAATGGGCAAAGCATTATCACAGGGAAAAAGCCCGTGGAGGATGCTATTAAAGAATATTTGAAAAACCTGCCTTTTGACGGAGAATTAGTCCTCGCACACTTGGTGGATGCTCTCCAGCAGGTAGAAGGCGTAAGGATTCCGCATATCATTTTGGCTGAAAGTAAATGGATAGATGCAGGAGTGAATGATTACGGAGGTTACGAGACCATAGAGGTTAAGAAAATCCCTGTTTCGGGATATTTCAAAATTGAAAACTTTAACAACATTGAGTATGTGGTTTAATTTAGATATTCCAAAGCTCACGAGCTTACTTACTCCTACTTTCCTCCGCAAGGAAAAACTCTCGGCATGGCTTCGTGCACTTCATTATCCTTTGATAAAGATAGCCGATGATTTCAATGTAAACCGAAATGCTAACCTCTACAACATTGCCCACAATGGGCAGGTGTGCTACCTCCGTGCGGCACTCAACGATAAGTTTGACATCAGTCAAAGGCGGATAAAAATAGCAGAGGGAAATCGATACAAGAGGCAGTACATCTACACAGATGGCGAGAAAAAGCCTAAGTATTTAGGGGTAATGTACCTTCGGGATGATGCAGACTATGGCGATACGGGAGTAGATTTTATCGTACTGATTCCTGTGGGACTGCAGTATAATGATTACGAAATGCGCTACATCATTGACTTTTACAAATTAGCCTCAAAAAGATACAAGATAGAAACTTATTAAAATGAAAACAGACATTATAGCAGTATGAATAAATTAAATTTCAATCAGACAGGAGGATTCCCAATGTCTACTAACATATTGGATGCAGTGCAGACGGCTTACACACTGTTTAACCACTTGGGAAGCCTCGCGGGAGAACTGGTCATCATTTCGGGCTGTGTCATTACAGGAAATACAGTGAGCGATGGTGCGGTATACATTAACGGCGAACTTTTAGAGTTCAAAGGCGGAAGTATCTCAACAAGTGTGGTTATCAAGGAAGAAACTGAAAGCAGAGTATTTGAAGACGGGGCAACAAAGCCAGTCATCTACAAAAGATACGCAGGGTTCGGAAGTTCTACACCAGAGAAAACCTTTAAATGGGAAGACTTTAAGCGGGTGGAAAATCTCATTGAAAACACCAGAAAAAACGCCGATTTTGAGAAAAGAATTAAAGCTCTTGAAAACAAGAAAAGCCCTGTGCCGATTGGCTTAATTGCCATTTGGGGTAAACCAGCCAGCGAACCTATACCAGAGGGCTGGAAAGAGTGCACCGACCTGCGGGGAAGAATGCCTCTAGGCTGGAATCCAGACGATGAAGACTTTAAGGAACTTCTTAAAAATGATGGAGAAAAGGCACACCAGCTTAAAGTTCAAGAACTTCCTGCTCACAGACACAACACCATAAGTAATGCCCATGGAAATGGCTCACAGCGTAATTATGCAAATGGTCTTTACACTGCAATGGTTAATCAGGACAACGGAAAGGATGATTATATGCTTTCGGGAACATCTGTGGAGCCTAATATAGCCCCTTCAAGTGAAGCAGGAGGCAATCAGCCTCACAACAATATGCCTCCTTACAGAATTATTAAGTTCATCGAGTTTATAGGGTTTGATTAAAATTTAAGATTATGGCACAAACAGCGATAAATACAATAAAACAGTGGTTTAAAACAGGCTCTAAGCCTACACAGGAGCAGTTTTGGAGTTGGATGGATTCATACCTGCATAAGGATGAGATGATATCACAGGACAAAATCCAAAACCTTAGCACCACGCTCTCAAGTAAGGCAGATGCTGACCAATTAGCCAATAAAGCTAACGCAGATGCTTCTGGTATGACTGATTTACAAGCTCAAGCGTGGGTTACATTATTAAAACCGCACCTACCAACTAGTAGCACATACACCAAAAATGAGATTAACGAAAAGTTAGCTAAAATAACTTTCAGAACTATCGTAGATGATAATGGAAGCACTTATATACCTCAGCCTATCTCATTTTTACAATTAGGCTCAGACCCAAACTCTAATATAGGTAGTCCTAATGGAGAGATAGGTATGCTTAATTGGAACATGTATTGGGGTAACTACAATAAGGGTAATACAGGTAGGTTTAACCTGTTGTTGGGAGTTAATAACTCTACTTCTAATGATGGTTCAAATAACACTATTTTAGGTCACTATGCATTTAATGTGAGTAAGAAAGGTAACGATAATGTTATCATAGGTATGAATGCTGCATCTAAGTTACTAGCAGGTTACAGCTTAACCCTATTAGGAGCAGGAGCAGGAGGAAACCTCAGCAATGAGGATAGAACCTTAGATGACCTTAAACAGATTTCTCCTGTTTTTGAGGAATATATTACAGGTAGAATAGGGATAGGAGACTCATTTGGATATGACAAGAAAACAGGTAAATTAAGTAGCTCTAATTCAGTATATGTAGGTTACAATGTAGGTAATGTGTTCAATGGAAATACAGCAGGAGCAACTACAACTATTGGGTCTATTTGGATTGGTGCTAATGCAGGAGGAGGTGTTCAGTATAGAGACTATAACAATGTCGTAATAGGTAATTTCTTCTGGGCTCACGGACACCTAAGATTATATAACTCAGTTATATTAGGTAACCATATAGATTTGAAGTATAACCGAGATAATGTTTTAGCTATCCATAACTCAGCTACTAAGAGGTGTGAAGTCGCAAATGCCTTAATCTACGGAGAGTTTGATAACAGAAAGCTGGTAATCAATGGTAGCCTTACTTTAAATGTTAAGTATGTTCAAGAAGAGGCTAATCTGGATACAGCTAAAGCGTTAGTCATCGGCACAGATGGTCTAATCAAGAGTGTGCCTATAAGCAGTATAAAGGGAAGTGGGACACCTACACCTGTTCCAAATGCTGTAAATAAGTTAGCAGGTAAAAAGATTTCTGTAATCGGAGATAGTATTTCTAATTTTGGGGATACTTCATCAGAATATAAAACTGCAACAGGATACAGCTTTGATGATATTTGGGTGGGTCAATTACTTTCTATGACAGGCGGTATTAAAGGCACTATTGATGCAAGGTCTGGCTCACTTGTTCAAGGGAATAATGACCCTCACGGCTTTGCTTTGAAGAGGTCAAGAGTAGTAGACCAAGAGAGTGATTACATTTTCATCTTGATGGGAGCTAATGACCAAAGATTAGAGCAACACCCAACTACACCAAGACCACTCGGCGAGATTAAACCTAAGGGAAGTTTAGGGTCTATAACAGATGCCTCAAACCCTAACTTCAACACATTTACAGGTGCATATCAACTTGCATTAGAGGATATGTTAGGACACTACAAGAGGGCTAACATTGTCTTAATGACACCTTTGAAATCCTTTAATGCAGGTTCAACTGATGATATGAACAAGGGTTCAGATAGGTTTGCAGAGCGAGTGATAGAATTGGCTAAATTCTATGGAGTTAAGTGGATTGACACAAGAGAGACAGGATTTAACAACTACAATCATGATTTGTTCTACATTGATGGTCTGCATCCTAATAAAGCTGGGCATAAAATCTTAGCTCAACTTGTAGTAGACAAGATATTAGAATTTGGAGTTGTAGCAGGAGGTAGTGGAGGCACTAATGGATACAGCAAAGCAGAAGTAGATACTAAGCTGAATGACCTTACTATCGGAGTAGGAAACTTAGCGAGAAATTCAGCTGCACCTATGTTTAGCCCTAACTCAGAGGGAACAGGTAATGCACAAGTTATGTCTGATAGAACAGGCTATTTTGTTAGATATACACCAGCTTCTGGAAAGAGTGTCGGAGTTTATGGATTTAACATGAATGCTGAGGAGGGTATCCCAAATACAAATAAAGGTGGGTATACTATTTCAATGGATTTCAGACATGCTCATACAGAAAATGTTACTATCTGGGGGCAATCCATACCACCTAATACTTGGGTAAGAGTAAAAAGAGAGGGCTGGACTAACGAGACTGATTGGGTAGGATTTAACATACCTGTGCCTAATTTAGCAGTTGATGTTAGAAATTATAAGATTGAGAGAGGTACTAAGGCAACAGATTGGACACCCCACATATCCGAGTTGAAATTAGGAGTTTCAGAGCATATGATAGATAACTTTTTCTATTGGTCTGATGCCCTAAGTATATCCAGAAAAGGGGCAACAGGAGATGAACTGAACACTGTTTTAATTAAGAATATCCCAAACATAGAGAATATTATAGAAGTTCAAGAATTGACTATAATCTATAATAATGGGACATTCTTTAGAGCTGCTAATCCAAATAACCAGCTAATTACGCACAATGGAGCTAAGTACTTCGCTATGCCAGAGTTAGCTCCTGTTTTAACTAAAAAAGGCGGAATTAAAAAGGTATATATTAAAGCTTTATTGAAATAATACTTAAAAGACTTAAAAGACTTAAAATAAAAAATTATGATTATAGATTATTTAGAAGGAGATTATAAAACACTTATAACCACTTTGTTTGTGGTGTGTTTTACTTGGATCGTGGTTATTGTAGCAATGCTCATTGACCTTTATTTTGGGGTAAAGAAAGCCAAAGAACTGGGCGAGGCGACCAGCTCGGAGGGGTTCAGAAGAACTATTAACAAAGCAACCTATTATTTTGCTTTGATGGGCTTTGCTTTCCTGTTTGACATCTTTGATGTAGTAACGCCCTATTTCTTTCCTCATCCGCTCGGAAGTGTGCCATTTGTAAGTATTTTCGTGGCGTTAGGGCTTGTATTTACCGAAGCAAAATCAGTAAGAGAAAAAGCCGAAGATAAAGCCCGAAGACGAACCGATGAGAGCTTCAGAAAGATGCTGGAACTTATGCAGAACAGAGAAGATGTAATGAGAGAAATAGCAGACCATCTCAAAAAAGAAAGACAGAAACAAGAAAAATAAAAATCCTCTGGAGGATAAGGGTTAAAAAAATGTCCTCCGCTTTAAAAAGTAGTTCCCCAACTATAAATTTTAAACATGAGCACAAGGCTACGGAGGACAATAAGTCTTCTGTTGCCTTGTGCTTTTATATAGTTGGGGAATGCAAATATAGAAACTAATAACGACAAATAAAACTAATAACTATGAAAAACAAATATTATCAAATTTTAGAGAAAATCTTAAAAAAGGGCAAAGTTCAGAATAACAAGAAAGGGAATATTAAGTATCTCTTGGATGAACAGTTAAAACTCTACCCATCGGATTTATTAGAGATTTTTGAGGGGCATCAAATTGCTAGGAATAAACTAAAAACAGAACTTCAACTATTCCAGAACGGTGAAAGATTGACCGAAAAATACCGAGAAGCAGGTATCAGCTGGTGGGATTACTGCGGACCTATGCTGGTAAATTCTTACCCAACTTACTTTGAGCAGTTACCACCTCTCATTGCGAAAATCAACAAAGAAAAACGCAACAGCAAGAACTATGTGCTGTTTTTGGGCAGGAACGATACAGAGACCAATCAACAGCCCTGCTTATCATTGATTCAGTTTCAAATAGATAATGGAAAGCTGGTAATATCTGCATATCAGCGTTCCAGCGATGCCTCATTAGGGCTTCCTGCTGACCTTTACCACTTGTATTTAATCAGCAGACAAATTGATTTGCCTTTGAAATCTATTACACTAACACTCGGAAATGTTCATATTTACGAGAATAACATAGATAGTACCAAGAGGCTGTTAAAGGGTGAAAAAGTGTCGTTTGAATTGAATGTGTGATTAAACATTCTTTAAATAGGTTTTAATACCACATTAAAAAAGCAGTCAATCAGACTGCTTTTTCTATCTTTGCGATGTTAAAATTTTTTGGACATTTCGTTTTGCCATTTTAGACATTTCGTTTTGTCGATTATAAAATTTAACGGTCTTTTATACTTTATTTAACAAAATTTCATTTATTTCACTCCGTGCATCATTTTACTGATAGGCTTATTAAGCAATATAAGCAATACTCCACAAACAATGACAAATCCTGAAATATATGTGAAAATTTGCCCTGCTCCCATTTTTTCAACATAAGCAGCAATAAATCCTCCTAAGAAATTAGCAACAGAAGATGACAACATCCATACCGCCATAAGCACAGAGGCCAATTTAGGAGGTGAAAGTTTAGTCACCACTGAAAGCCCGACTGGCGAAATACATAATTCCCCTACTGTATGTATAAAATATGTCATTACTAACCAAAAAAGACTTGCCTTTACTGCTGTATCTTTTATATCTCCGCCTCTCTCCGAAACGGCACCTAACATAAACCAAAAACCTATTCCTAGAATGACCATCCCCATCCCCATTTTAATAGGTGTAGATATTTTTCTCCCTAGAGGAGAACTCCAAAACATTGCAAACAATGGAGCCAAAGTAACAACGAAGAAAGGGTTTACCGACTGAAACCAAGATGAAGGAATCGTCCAATCTCCAATAAATGGTAATGTAACATCTCTATCAATATAGTTGTCTGTATATAATGCTATTGAAGAACCTGCTTGTTCAAATCCAGCCCAAAAGAATACTGCAAATAAGAATAAAATAAATATCACACTTATTTTATCTTTTTCTTCTTTATTTAAAGTATCTACTTGTTGCCCTTCCTCTTGTTTTTCGAATTTGACAACAGGTTTTGTTCCTATCTCTCCTAAATACTTAGGGGCTAACAAATTAAACACCACCTGCCCTAATAACATACCAATAGATGATGCTAAAAATCCATATCTATACCCATAAGATATTATTTCTCCATTATTATCCTTAGCTGCAAAAATATCATCTGTTAAAACACCTATTACGATAGGGGCTATTAATGCACCTAAATTTATCCCCATATAAAAAATAGAAAATGCGGAGTCTCTTCTTTCATCTCCATCTTTGTATAAATTCCCTACCAATATAGAAATATTAGGCTTAAAGAACCCATTACCTATAATTAATAAGAATAGCCCAATATAAAGCCCTGTCATATTATTCATTAGAAAAAGAGCAAATTGCCCAAACATCATCGTAATCCCGCCAATAGTAACAGCTAATCTCTGCCCCAGGTATTTATCTGCTAGCCAACCGCCAATCAATGGTGTAAAATACACTAATCCCGTAAAGTTACCATAAATAATACTTGCTTCTGCTGAGTTTATTCCTAATCCTCCCTGCAAATATGTTTTCGTGAGATAATACATAAGTATCGCACGCATTCCATAATAACTGAAACGCTCCCACATCTCAGTAAAAA
>CAUQVP010000006.1:0-40451 GCA_963521545.1 uncultured Flavobacteriaceae bacterium
GTTTTAGAGGAAGAATGCTCCCTTTTGGTCAGTGAGTTTTTCAAGGGAAAACGATAAATTTATTTTAACTCTTCTATGGAATACACAAAATCTTGGTTGAATTCATTCATGGAGTTGATGAGCTGAAAATGAGAGAATTCGTTTAGGTTTTGTAGTGTGATTTCTGTTTCTTTTATTTTTCCTTGTTTTAGGAGGTTTTGCCGCTGAACGCCATTGAGCAAGAAACTTTTAGGCGTGTACCAAGTTTGGTTTTTTAGGAATAGAAGATTAGAAAAAGAAGTATCTGTAATTTGTCCGTTTTTCACGATGATGATTTCCTGTGCTCTGGCTTTTTTCTTCATTTTTTCAAATTCTGTGCGGTCTGCAAATTTGAAATCGTATGAAAAATCATTATTCTCTACTAGTTCGAAAGTTTCTATTTCTGGAAATGCATAAGGGAGCATTTGGGATTTGAAATTTCCCTCCAAATCATACACGATGCGCAGTTTGTAGAGTCCGTCTTCGTCATGCTCTAAGTCCTTGAAAATCTTTTCTAAATCTATACTGCACTCCTTCCCGAAATGTGCAAAAGTCTCACGAACCCTCTGCTGATGAAGGTCTAATAAGAATGCTTTTTGGTCTTCTACTTTTATGCTTTCAATAAATTGGGACATATATTTTATTTTTCATTTCTTGATATTCATCTTCCAGTTGGCTCATATGGGTGATTCCGCCGCCGCTTTTGAAGTAGAATTTTTTGTTTTCTTTTTCTATAAAACGAATCATCACACAGCTGTCCAGATTTCTGCCGTCAAACCAGCCGCAAACGCCAGTGTAAAAGCCTCTTTGGTAATTTTCTGCTTCTAAAACAATTTCCAAAGTCTTCATTTTCGGAGCACCCAGAATAGACCCTGCGGGAAGTAGTTTTTGGAGAATGTCGCCTATATTTTGCTGAAATTCAGGTTTTAGCTCTCCTGAAATTTTGGAACTCATGGCGTATAAATCCCTTTGGCGAGTTTTGATGAAATCTATCCTTTGGAACTCTTCCAGCTGGACATTATCCGCCACCATGCTCAGGTCGTTTCGTAATAAATCCACCACCGTATAATGCTCGGCAAGTTCTTTTCTGTCTTCTTTTAGGACATTGATAGCGTTCTCCACCGAGGCATCTATGGTGCCTTTCATCGGATAGGTGAAAATCTTGTTTTCCTTGATTTCCACGAAAGTTTCTGGCGAAAAAAATACAAATTGATCATCGAAATAGACTTTGTATTTCGCATCAGAAATTTTGTAAATTTCCTTTAAAGAAAGATTGGTTTTTATCTCTGTCTGGCAGGTGTAGTTGGCAAGGTAGGAATTTCCACCTTTCAGGTTTTTTTGAACAATTTCAAAACCTTTTTGGTAATCTTCCCTGCTCTGTGGGAAATTTTCCCAGAAAATATTTTTTTCTGAATCTTGAATTGGTTTTTCAAATTTGAAGTCAGGAAATTTGATGAAAATATCTGCTTTTTCCAAATCTTTTTCTTCGAGAATGATGATATTCTGAGCCAAAAAATCAATCATAAAAAAGAAAGGAATTTTATTCGCAGAGAGGAAGTTCATTCTCTCAAAAGAGCCTTGAAAATTTTTCATAGTGCAAAAATAAAACTAAAACTTTATTTTTGCATAAATAAAAGTATTAAAGTGATTTTTTAAACAAAATTCAGTGTTTTAATGCAAAAATATTTTTACAGAAGAAATAAACAATAATTTATAAATATGAAAAAAATAATTTTACTAATCGGCTTTTGCTTTTCATTCATGCTGTCTGCTCAGAAAGGAGCTTATTATCAGCAATATGTGAAGTACAAAATGAACATCGATGTAGATGCGTCTAACTATTCTTACCACGGAAAACAGAGCATAGAATACACGAACAACTCGCCTGATGAGTTGAAAGTAGTGTATTTTCACTTGTACTGGAATGCCTTTAAACCTAATTCTATGATGGACCAAAGAGTGACCAACCAAGGGCTGAATGCAGACGGGCGTCTGATGACCAAAGTAAATGGGAAACCAGTCTCTCGTTTGGCTTCTATTCCTGCTAATGAAGAGGGAAGCCAGAAAATAAACTGGATAAAACAAAAAGATAAAGAACTAAAATTCGAAGTTCAGGAAACGATAATGAAAGTTTATCTGAATGAGCCGCTGAAACCAAATTCCACTACGACTTTCACAATGGACTGGGATGCAGTGATTCCACACCAAATCCGAAGAGCAGGGCGAAACAACCGAGAAGGCGTGGAAATGTCCATGTCCCAGTGGTATCCTAAAATCGCAGAATACGACTATGACGGCTGGGCGACTTTTGACTATGTAGGAAGGGAGTTTCATGCGCCGTTTGGAGATTTTGATGTGACAATCAATATTGACAAAGACTATGTCATCGGAGCAGGAGGAACACTCCAAAACCCTAATGAAGTGAAAGGATATGTCCAAAATCCTACGATCAAAGAAGATAGAAACGGAAAGGCAACTTGGAGATGGAAAGCCAAAAATATTTTGGATTTCGCTTGGGCGGCAGACCCAGATTTTTCGGTGGAAGAGATGACCGTAATCGATGGACCTAAACTATATTTCGTTTATCAAAAATCAGAAAAAACAAAATATTGGGAAGAAGCAAAACCTCTTGCGGTTAAATTTTTCCAAATCATGAATGCTACTTTTGGAAGGTATGCTTATCCAAGCTACAGCTTTATCCAAGGGGGAGACGGCGGTATGGAATACGGAATGTGTACACTGATGCTGGGCGAGGCGAAAGACTTGGAAGGTCTTGTGAGTCTGATGGTGCATGAGGGGGCGCATTCTTGGTATCAGCAGATGCTGGCGACTAATGAGAGCGTGGCTCCTTGGCTGGATGAAGGTTTTACAACTTATGCACAGGATTTTGTTCTTTACCGATTGTTCCCGCCAGTTCAGCCGCAGCCTAATCCTTTCACGGATGCTATCCAGAGCTATGTGGCATTCACAAAAAGAAAAATAGAAGAACCAGCGGTTTGGCTTGCTGACCACCATGACCACGGTTCGGCTTATAGCGTGGCATCTTATACCAAAGGTCAGTTGTTTTTAGTAGAGCTGGGCTATATCGTAGGGGAAGAGAATTTGTCTAAAATCATGAGAAAATACTATGATGAATGGTCTATGAAACACCCTACTGGGCGTGATTTTATGTATATAGCACAGAAAGTTTCGGGAATGGATCTGAAATGGTTTTATCATTACTGGATAAATACTACTAAAACCATAGACTACGCGATAAAAGATGTAAAATATGGCGATGGATTTACGACCGTTACCCTTGTTAATAAAGGGACAATCCCAATGCCAATAGACTTCTCTGTATTGACAAAAGACAACAAAATAGTGAACTATCACATTCCGCTCAATATGATGAGAGAGCCGAAAAAATCTGATTTCTTTGGGAATTTTACTACTCTTGGTTATTGGAACTGGACGGCGAATCATTACACCTTTACGATACCTTTTGGGAAGGAAAAACTTCAGGCTATGGGAATAGATTTTACCCAAAGATTAGCCGATGTGCATCCAGAGGACAACTTCTTGGAAGTGAAATAAATAATCTTTCAAAAATACACGAAAATGAGCAAAACTTTAGTAGTCAATATAGGAAACACGAATATCCGTTTTGGGATATTTAGCGGTGATGAATGCCAGACATCATGGGTTATCAATACCAAGCCTTACCGCACGAAAGATGAATTTTATTCGCAGTTTCTTTTGTTTTATCAGACTTATCAGGTCAAAGTAGATGAGTTTCAGAAAATCATCATTGGTTCTGTGGTGCCGCAGCTTACAACGGTGATTAGCAGAGCTTTGAAGAAAATACATGGTCTGGAACCTGTTTTGGTAAATAGAAGTACGCCCTCTGGAGTCAGCCATAAATCCAGCCAAATGGGAACTGATATTTATGCCAATTTGGTGGCGGCGCATTATCTTTATCCCAAAGACAAAAAGAAAATTATCATAGATTTTGGAACAGCCCTTACGGTGAGCTGCGTGGATGAAAATGGTGAAACTCAGGGTGTTATCATTGCGCCTGGGATTATCACTTCGCTGAATAGTCTAGTTCAGCAGACTGCCCAGCTCCCGGAGATAGAGCTGGCTCCTCCGAAAACTGTCTTGGGGCAGGATACGGTTTCCTGTATGGTCAGCGGTATGGTCTACGGCTATCTTGGAATGGTGGAAGGTTTCATAGAAAGGGTGAATAATGAAGTGAAGGATAAATGTTTCGTAATCGCGACAGGCGGAGTTTCCCACATCTATAAACCACTGACAGACAAAATAGATGTCGGCGACCATCTCCACACGCTGAAAGGGCTTTATTTCTTGGGGAAGGAGGGGTAGCTGGTTTCTAAAAAGTATGAAATAGTGAAATATTTATCAATTATCATTTTGTCTTTCGGTCTATTACTAAGTTGTAAAAAGCCGAAAGACAGAGTGGAAAAGAGGGAAGATGAAAATTCGAAATTAACAGTAAAAGAACATTTTGCTGTTGCGACCAATGTTTCTTCATGGAAGAATTATAAAGAAAAAAGGGTTGATGATTCTACGAAATTCGTTTCAGGAGATTTTAATAATTACTATATCACAGGATTTTTAGATAGTAAGGGGAAGAAAAAAGATTGGTGGAATATTACAGACAAAAACAATGATAAAAGCGTAAAATTACTTTATGAAATCATTGGAAATAATGAGGAAATAAGTCAGTATATTTATTACAATTCAAAAGAAATAGATAAAACAAAAAGTAAGTTTTATGAAAAGAAGAAAATAGGAAGTGATACTTATAGAATGATTTTTTACACACCTATCGGTTTTACGAAAATAAATCAACAAGGAGATTTCGGCTATTACTTAAATTGTGATAATGAAAAGAAGGGAATAATAAATGTAAAATGCGATATGGAAAAAGGATATTACTATACCGATATTAAAAATATTGAAAAATGCAGTAAAATAAATATTATAGGTGCGTTTTTTGAATTATACCAAGATGGAGATGGGAATTTTGTAGAAAACACGATTTATGTCAAAGAAAGCCTAAAATAGGCGACTATCTCCACATGCTGAAAGAGCTTTATTTCTTGGGAGAATATTTGAATAAATTGAACAAAGAATAACAGGAAAATGAACAGTAAATTATTAAAAATATTACTAAATATAATAGTAGTTATTCTCTGTGTTTGGTTCTTATATTTTATCAGTGTATTTTCTATATTTACTTTTTTAGGAAGGCGCATAGGAGATAATGTAGATAGTCAATATATTATTGTAGCAATCATTATTATTGCGCTATGTATTTTACTGTTGGGAATAATTGTAAAGTGTATTTTGATGATTATGAAAATCTTAAAATCTCAATGAAAAAATATTCTAAATATAACCAGTAAATCTAATCAATCCTCCAAAACCCAGAATAAATACAAAAATACTAAATCCTCAAAGTGAAATTTGAGGATTTTTTTTATCAGATAAAATCATTTAAATTTGCCTCCAAAAATGACAAATACAGATGTTTTTTCTTGGTATTTGTTGTGTTTTAGATGGTTTAACAAAAACGATACCCTATCGTATTTCCTCGTTTTTCAGAGGTTTAGGGATTTTAGCATATGAGAATAGTTGTAGGACTTTCAGGAGGCGTGGACAGCAGTGTTGCCGCCTACCTGTTGAAACAACAAGGGCACGAGGTCATCGGGCTTTTCATGAGAAACTGGAATGATGCTTCGGTGACTTTGGAGGACGAATGCCCATGGGTAGAGGATAGTAATGATGCCCTTCTGGTGGCGCAAAAGCTGGGTATTCCTTTTCAGGTGATAGACATGAGCGAACTTTACAAAGAAAGAATCGTAGATTACATGTTCTCCGAATATGAAAAAGGAAGAACGCCCAATCCAGATATTCTCTGTAATAGAGAAGTGAAATTCGATGTTTTTCTTCAGACTGCTTTGTCTTTGGGGGCTGACAAGGTGGCCACGGGGCATTACGCCAGAGTTTCCTCTTTCGTGGATGAGAGAGGGGAGGAAATCTATCAGCTTCTCGCAGGAAAGGATAATAATAAAGACCAAAGCTATTTTTTGTGTCAATTAAATCAAAATCAATTATCAAAAGCCCTATTCCCAATAGGAGAACTGACCAAACCCGAAGTGAGAGAAATAGCAAGAGAAATAGGGCTGGTAACTGCTGATAAAAAGGACTCTCAGGGGCTTTGTTTCATCGGAAAGGTGAGCCTGCCGACATTTCTGCAGCAGCAGCTAATTCCGAAAGAAGGTGAAATCGTGGAGATTTTCAGCGATTACAAAGAGTTTCATAAAGGAATGCTTCTTTTTGAAACTAAACTTGATGAATTAGAATATCTTTCAAAGAAAATAAAATACCAAAAAGAAGACGGAAAAGTCATTGGAAAACATCAAGGCGCGCAGTTTTTTACCATAGGACAGAGCAAAGGCTTGGGAATAGGCGGGCATAAGGAATCTTGCTTCATCATCGACCGCGATATGGAAAATAATATTCTTTTCGTGGGCGAGGGCAAAAATTTCCCTGGACTTTACCGAAAAGCATTGAAAATCAATAATGATGAGGTGCATTGGGTTCGTGAAGATTTACGGCTGAAAAACGGAGAATCTATGAATGTAAAAGCAAGGATAAGATACCGCCAGCCTTTGGAAGATGCGGTTCTTTATCAGTACAAAGACGGATTTTTCATAGAGTTTGAAAATCCGCAGTCGGCGATTGCAGAGGGGCAGTTCGCGGCGTGGTATCAGGGCGAAGAGCTGCTGGGAAGCGGTGTAATTTCATAAATGAAAATAGTGGCAGATTCGGAAGAAATATTGTATTCTATTGCGCTGAGGGCGTGTCCTTTGGTAGGCGATGTCAATTTTATGAAACTGGTCTCCGTAACGGGCTCAGCCAAAGAAACATGGAGGCTTTCCAAATCTGTTTTGCAGGAAATTTCTGGCATCGGAACACAGATTTCAAAGGGAATCGGTGATGATACTTTTCTGAAATTTGCGGAAAAAGAACTGCTTTTTTGCGAAAAAAATAACATTAAAGTCAGGCTGAGACATCAGAACCAGCTTCCGATGCTGTTGTCAGAGTGTCCAGATGCTCCCGCTGTGCTTTATCAAAAGGGAGATTTTAATGAAAATTTAAAACTGATAAGCATAGTCGGAACTCGTAAAATGACCGCTTACGGAAAGAAATTTATAGAAGAACTTTCCGAGGTTTTAAGGGATAAAAATGTACTGATAGTGAGCGGTTTGGCTTTGGGGACGGATGGGTATGCCCACCAGCAGGCTCTTAATCATAATATTCCTACGGTGGGAGTTTTGGCTCATGGTCTACATATGATTTATCCAGCGGTTCACGAGAAAATGTCAAAAGATATTTTGGAAAATGGAGGAGCGCTGTTGTCAGAATTTAATTCCAGCGCGAAGCCAGACCGAGAACATTTTTTGCAGAGAAATAGGATAGTAGCGGGGATTTCCCAATTTACCATCGTGGTGGAAACTGCTTTTGGGGGCGGTTCTATGAGTACTGTGAGCTATGCTAATCAGTATAATAGAGAGGTTTTGGCGCTGCCAGGGCGTTTCGGGGATAAATACAGTCAGGGATGTAATATGATCATTGCCCAAAATAAGGCAAAAATTTTGGCTTCATTCCAAGATGTTTTGGATGAATTGGGCGATAATTATCCATCCGTGAAACAGCCACAGCTATTTGAACCAAAGGAAATAGAGGTGGAAGAAAGACTGAAACCAGCCTACCAGCTCATTGCAAAAAATTCTCCTATCTCGCTGGATGACCTCAGTCTAAAACTAGAAATGCCGCCTTTCAAACTGTTGCCGATTTTATTGGATTTAGAATTATTAGGCTATATCAGAGCTCTTTCAGGGAAGCAGTATGCTGTGGTTTAGAATAAAAATAGAAGAAGGAAAATAAAGTGCTAAGGATTTTAAATAAAAACTTTTTGGAAAATATTTATAAAAATAATCAATCATAATAATTGATTATTTTTTATTGATAGAAAATTATTATTTCGTAAATTTGCCGCCAGTTTCAAAAATACACAATATATGCAAAAAATCTATTCTTTATTAATTTTCTTATCAATTATTTCCTACGGACAACAGGGTAGAGTAGGAATAAATACAGACTCTCCAGAAGCGACACTTGATATCAAGGAAAAACCTCTGGATGAGATGCCAGAAGGGTATTCACAGGGGGTGTCTTTCCCTAATTTTACAACCAAAGAAAGAAAAACATTTACTGAGGTAAAGCTCGGAACAATGATTTACAACACGACTAAAAATCGTTTGGAGATTTATACTGTTGTGAATGGAAAAGAGGGCTGGTACAGTATAGGAGTAGTGGAGGAAGAGCCATTGTCTACCAAAACAATCAGTGCAGCAGATATAGCACAGAAACAAAAAATCATGTTTCAGGATGATGAGCCAGAGAGTGTTCTTTTTGATGGTAACCAGAGAGGTTTTCATCTGAATGCGATGGTTCAGGTAGGCAAGATTGATAAAAATAAATTCAGAATTCGTAATTTCTTACCGCGAAAATTTAATGATGTAGAGATATATTTTAAGAATGCTAATACTGCTGCACCAGTGAAAATTCTTGTGCTAGAAGAACTTGCAGCTTTGTCAGAAGTGGAAATAGACCTTCCTTTCGATGGTGGAAGCCTTCGTTTTGAGGATGCGGATGGAAATGCTGAGTCTTATGCAGCATCAGACCTTAAAACAGATGATTACACGCTGAGTGTAGATGTTCCTGATAATTTCTTGTTCCAAAGAATGAAAACTATAAAACATAAAACATTCATTAGTTTTGGTAAATATGGTACAGGAAACTGGGGTACAACGACAGCTGAACATATTCGCCAATATTTACCTATACTTGCTAATATGGCTTATCTATATAGTAGTGAGAAATTTAGAACTAGATTTATGGATTTCCCACATGTACTCTATGATAATGGTAAAAAACCTATAAACAGAGAGGCGGTTTATCAGAGTATGCTTTCGGTTCCAAGACAGGTTATTGGGGTAACTACTGGGGTAGATGGATTAGGTGGGGGAAGTGCTTTTGGTATACACGAGCGTTTCTTGACATATGATGATTATTATAATCAGCTTAGCCGTTGGGCCTTTGAATGTTGGTCTCATGAATTTGGGCATGTGATAGGATTCAGCCACGATAGTAATATGACATATAGAGGAGGACCAAACAACAAAGGTTATGTAGATATCGTAATAAACTTGTATGGAGACTTATTACGAAATGGAGACATACCTTTCTGGAAGAATCCTTACAAATAAAAATAAAAAGCCTATTCAATAATAGGCTTTTTTTTGTTACATTAAAGATAAGCTATTTTAATCCCCTTTTCATTAGTTTTAAAGCCCAGTCATAATGGCTGGAAGTTGCCGAAATAAGGTAAGACCCTAGCGAAGTAGAACCAGTCCATTTGTATTTTTTCTTGGTGAAAAGCTCTTCATCGGTATGTTTTTCTATGATGGAAAATACTTTTTCAAATGATTTTTGGAATAAAATAAGGACTTCATCAAGTGAAATATTCTGACAGCTTTCCCAAATTTCTCGGTTGAGTTTCGGTGTATCAGCAAATGTGTAGCCCTCTTTGGGAATGGCAGGTTTTTCGCCTTGCATGCCTATTTTGTACCAATTTAGAAACATTTCATGCCAGTGGTGGAGATGTCCTAAAACATCACGAATATTTCTATTCATAGTATTTCCGCTGAATTCTTTATTGGGATTTTCTTGAACAGAAACAAAATCTATCAAGTTTATGAATTTTTCTTGGCTCAGCTGGAGGAGTTCTGTTTTAGAGGTTGGTCTTGGCATGTGGGTATATTTTAAAATTATAAAAAAATGCGGTTCTTTTTGAGACCGCATTTTTTTAGTTAGATTTATTAATCTTCTTTTTTAGATTTAGTTTGAATTTCTTTCATGAACTCATCATAAGAGATTTTCTTTTCTGTTTTTTTAGCTTTTTCTAAAACTACGCTTCTGATTTTGATTAAAAGAACTTCAGAAGAATATCTTCTCATTTGCTCTCTGTCTCTCAGCATTTCTAGCACATATCTGTGTAGCTCTTGGTCACCGATGTGGTGCACTCCGTGAGACATCAGCTGATTTCTGAAAGAAAGTTTAGCGTGCTCCAATACTTCCTCGAAATCATACTGAATATTATTAGAAACTCTCAATTTGTTTTCTACCATCTGAGCGATTAGAGCAGATTTTTCGTTTTCTATGATTTGTTTCGCTCTGTCTTCTTCAGTGATTTCTGGATTAGAATACATTACCCATTTTACAAGGAATGCTTCTGGAATTTTTAGGAAATCTTCTTTGTAGATTTGTTCTAAAACTTTGCTTACAAATACAGCTTCAGAATTTTGTTTGAAGAAATCATCCAATTCAGATTTTACTCTTGCTTTTAGTTCTTCTTCAGATTTGATTTCGTCTTTTCCGTAAACTTTATCGAATAATTCTTGGTTAAGCTCAGCGTCTTTTAATTCAAAAATTTCCTGAACTTTCACTTGGAATTTTTCATTTCCTAAATGTGTGATTTCTATATCATGGAAACCTAGCTCTCTCGCAAGTTCGTTGTCGTTTGCTTTTAATTCTTCCGCAGAGATTTCTTTAGTTTCACCTACTTTTAGCCCTTTTATAATAGGGAAAATCGCAGTGTTTTCTTCTGTTGCAGAAAGATATTTAGGTTTGTGTACAGGTTTTGCGTCAGCTTCCACGATTTCAGTAACTTCAAAGTTGATATGAGAGTTTTTCGTTGCTTTGTCTTTAACAACTTTTTCTGCAAATCTTTTTTGCATATTTCCTACGCTCTTCATTACTTCTTTGTCTGTAGCTTCTACTTCGTAGTATTCAGCAGCGTATTTAGATAAATCAATTTCAAATTCTGGCTCGAAACCAATTTCAAAACTTACAGAAACCTCCTCAGCATTGAAATCTAATGCTTGTGTATCCTGTGGAATAGGCTGTCCTAGAAGTCTTATGTTGTTATCAGCAACATATTTGTCCAAAGACTCAGAAATCTTTCTGTTGATTTCTTCTAGTGTAACGGCTTCTTCATATTGTTTTTTGATAAGGCTCATAGGCGCTTTCCCTTTTCTGAAGCCAGGTATAGTTGCTCTTTTAGCATAAGAGTTTAGTGCATCATCTACTTTTTCCTTGTAATCTGATTTATTCAGTGTAATTGTAAGTAAAGCACTTACATCATCGTGGTTAGTTCTCGTAACATTCATTTTCCTGAAAATTTTTAAAGTGCAAAAGTACAATTTTTTGTTTAAAAAATATCTTTTTTCTATGTGAATTTTCTCATAAATCTGTGATTTTATTTTAAGTCTAACAAGCACTGATTATCAGTAAGTTATGAATTTAACTAAAATTAACTTGGATTTTTCATTAAATATTTCATGAAAAATAATTATATTTGCAGACCATTTTACGCTATTGGAAAATTTATAGATATGCATAGAAATAGAATGACTCTTATACAGTGTTGTATAGGGGATTTCGTATTTTGTGCATTTGTGTAACTGAAAATAGCAGGATGGGAAAAATATTTTGCACTACGCTGTGAAAAGATATACCAGTGTTGCAGTTTAGAAAAGGCTGATTTTTAGGATGATGATGGGAAGGGTGTTTCTGATAGCGTGGATACAAAATCTTTCATTGTCATCATTTCTTGATTTGGTTCTTTTCTGATATTTTTCTGTGAACAAAATATTTTACTAACATTCTTAGAGTTTTTTATGAGCAAATCAAAAACGATGAAAGACACTCAGGGAAATCAAAGGATTAATTTTGCTTCTGCAAGAGGAGTAGAAGTTCCTGATTTCTTGGATATTCAGGTGGAATCATTCAAAGAGTTTTTCCAGCTGGATACATTGCCTGAGGACAGAAAAAAGGAAGGTCTTTATAAGACTTTTCAGGAAAATTTCCCAATTACGGATTCCAGAAACCAATTTGTTTTGGAATTTTTAGATTATATGATAGATTCTCCTCGTTATTCTATCGATGAATGTATCGAGAGAGGGCTTACATATAGCGTTCCGCTAAAAGCAAGGCTTAAACTATATTGTACAGATCCAGAGCATGAGGATTTCGAAACAGTTATCCAAGATGTGTATCTAGGGCCAGTTCCATACATGACGCCTTCTGGGTCGTTTATTATCAACGGAGCAGAAAGGGTGGTTGTTACACAGCTTCACCGTTCGCCAGGGGTATTCTTTGGGCAGACTTATCATGCTAACGGAACTAAACTTTACTATTCAAGAATTATCCCATTTAAAGGGTCTTGGATGGAATTTACTACGGATATCAATAATGTGATGTATGCATATATTGACCGTAAGAAAAAATTGCCTTTCACTACTTTATTGAGAGCTATTGGTTATGAATCTGATAAGGATATTCTTCAGATTTTTGACTTAGCAGAAGAAGTAAAAGTGAACAAAGCTAACTTGAAAAAAGTAGAAGGAAGAACTTTGGCTGCCAGAGTGTTGAATACTTGGTTTGAGGATTTTGTAGATGAAGATACAGGAGAGGTGGTTTCTATCGAAAGAAACGAAATTATCCTTGACAGAGAGACTATTCTTGAAAAAGAACATTTGGATTTAATTCTTGATTCAGGAGTTAAAACTATCTTGTTGCACAATGAAAACAGTAGCGAGTTCTCTATCATCCAAAATACATTACAAAAAGACCCTACAAACTCTGAAAAAGAGGCTGTGGAGTACATCTATCGTCAGTTGAGAAATGCTGATCCGCCAGATGAGGAAACAGCAAGAAAAATCATTGAAAACTTGTTCTTCTCAGAGCAGAGATACTCTTTGGGAGAGGTAGGTAGATATAGATTAAATAAAAAATTAGACTTAAATATTCCTGTTGAAACCGAGGTTCTTACGAAAGAGGATATTATCGCTATCGTTCGTCACTTGATAGAACTAGCTAACTCTAAAGCAGAAGTGGATGATATAGACCACCTTTCTAACAGAAGAATTAAAACTGTTGGAGAGCAGTTGGCTGGTCAGTTTGGAGTGGGACTTTCTAGAATCGCTAGAACGATTAAGGAAAGAATGAATGTTCGTGATAATGAGATATTTACACCATTGGATTTGGTTAATGCTAAGACATTGACTTCTGTGGTTAATTCATTCTTCGGAACCAACCAGTTGTCTCAGTTTATGGACCAGACGAACCCGCTTTCTGAGGTGACTCACAAGCGAAGACTTTCTGCACTAGGGCCTGGTGGTCTTTCTAGAGAAAGAGCAGGTTTCGAGGTGCGAGATGTCCACCATACGCACTACGGAAGAATTTGTCCAATCGAAACACCAGAAGGGCCAAACATTGGTTTGATTTCTTCTTTGGGATGTTATGCTAAAATCAATAATTTAGGTTTCATAGAAACGCCTTATAGAAAAGTAGAAAATGGAAAAGTAGACTACAAATCTGCTCCTATATACTTGAATGCAGAAGATGAGGAATCAAAAATCATTGCACAGGCTAATATCGACATTAAAGAAGATGGAACTATCCTAACAGAGAGAGTTATCGCTCGTTTGGATGGAGATTATCCAGTGGTAGAGCCAGAGCAGGTTAATTTGATAGACATCGCACCAAACCAGATTTCTGGTATTTCTGCATCTCTAATTCCGTTCTTGGAGCATGATGATGCGAACCGTGCATTGATGGGATCAAACATGATGCGTCAGGCGGTGCCGCTACTAAGACCAGAAGCTCCTATTGTAGGAACTGGACTAGAGAGACAAGTAGCAAAAGACTCTAGAGTATTGATAAATGCTGAAGGAAAAGGAGAAGTAGAATATGTAGATGCAGATAAAATCGTTATCAAATACGAAAGAACAGAGAATGAAGATTTGGTTTCTTTCGAATCTGCGACTAAAACATATTATTTAACTAAATTTAGAAAAACCAACCAATCTACAACTATCACTTTGAAACCTATTGTGAGAGAAGGTGATAAGGTGGAAAAAGGGCAGGTTCTTTGTGAAGGATATGCTACTGAAAACGGCGAATTGGCATTGGGTAGAAACCTAGTGGTAGCGTTCATGCCGTGGAAAGGGTATAACTTCGAGGATGCTATCGTAATCAATGAAAAAGTAGTTCGTGAGGACTGGTTTACTTCTATCCATATAGATGAATATTCTTTGGAAGTTCGTGATACTAAACTTGGTATGGAAGAGCTTACAGCTGATATCCCGAATGTATCAGAAGAAGCTACTAAAGACCTTGATGAAAATGGTATGATTAGAATCGGAGCGGAGGTAAAACCTGGCGACATTCTTATCGGGAAAATTACTCCAAAAGGAGAGTCTGACCCTACACCAGAAGAAAAACTATTGAGAGCTATCTTCGGTGATAAGGCTGGTGATGTGAAAGATGCTTCATTGAAGGCTGACTCTTCACTGAGAGGGGTAGTAGTTGATAAAAAACTATTCTCTAGAAACATCAAAGATAGAAAGAAAAGAAGCGAAGAAAAATTAAAATTAGAAGAGGTAGAAAACAAATTCCAAAAGGAGTTTGACAGCCTTAGAAATACTTTGCTGGAAAAACTAAATGCTATCGTAGGTGGAGAGACTTCGCAAGGAGTTAAAAACGACCTTGGAGAGGAGATTATCGGGAAAGGTAAATTTACGATGAAACTCTTGTCTAGCATAGAGGATTACAACACCGTGAGTGGTGCTGACTGGACTGCAGATGAGGAGAAAAATGCATTGGTAAATACCTTGATTAACAATTATAAAATCAAGTTTAATGATTTACAAGGAGTTAAAAACAGAGAGAAATTCACAATTTCTATCGGGGATGAGCTTCCTACGGGAATCATTAAATTAGCTAAAGTTTATATCGCTAAGAAGAGAAAGCTAAATGTAGGGGATAAAATGGCAGGACGACACGGTAACAAGGGTATCGTTTCTAGAATCGTGCGTCAGGAAGATATGCCTTTCTTGGAAGATGGAACACCAGTGGACATTGTACTAAACCCACTAGGGGTACCTTCGCGTATGAACATTGGTCAGATTTATGAGACAGTTTTAGGATGGGCAGGTAAGAAATTAGGATTGAAATTTGCGACACCTATCTTTGATGGAGCAAGTCTAGATCAGATTACAGAATACACAGACCAAGCAGGTCTTCCTAAATACGGAAATACATATCTGTATGATGGAGGAACAGGAGAGAGATTTACTCAGCCAGCTACTGTGGGAGTTATCTACATGCTGAAACTAGGACACATGGTAGATGATAAGATGCACGCTCGTTCTATTGGTCCTTACTCTCTTATCACGCAGCAGCCACTCGGTGGTAAAGCACAGTTCGGTGGTCAGCGTTTCGGAGAGATGGAGGTTTGGGCTCTTGAAGCATTTGGAGCATCTAATATCCTGAGAGAAATCTTGACTGTGAAGTCTGATGATGTCATGGGTAGAGCGAAAACTTATGAAGCAATCGCAAAAGGTGAATCTATGCCAGAACCAGGCATCCCAGAATCATTCAATGTATTGCTGCACGAGTTACAAGGTCTTGGACTTGATGTAAGACTTGAAGAATAATAGACAAAATGAGGTACAGAAACTCAGATTGTATTATGGCTTAAAGTTCTTTTAATCTAAAAAAAATAAAAATGTCAAATAAAAATAAAACAAGTAGATTTAGCAAAATCACGATAGGTTTAGCATCACCAGAATCTATTCTCCAAGAATCCAAAGGAGAGGTTCTAAAGCCTGAAACTATCAACTATAGAACGCACAAACCAGAGAGAGATGGTCTGTTTTGTGAGAAAATCTTTGGACCTGTAAAGGACTATGAATGTGCTTGTGGTAAGTATAAGAGAATAAGATATAAAGGTATCGTCTGCGACCGATGCGGGGTAGAAGTTACTGAGAAAAAAGTACGAAGAGAGCGTATAGGACATATCAACTTGGTGGTTCCTATCGCGCACATCTGGTATTTCCGTTCCCTTCCGAACAAAATCGGATATCTTCTAGGGCTTCCTTCTAAGAAGCTGGATATGATTATCTACTACGAAAGATATGTGGTTATCCAGCAGGGGATTGCAAGAAAAGCAGATGGTTCTGATTTTGATGAAATGGAATTCCTTACGGAGGAAGAATACCTAGATGTATTAGACTCTATTCCTGCTGAAAATCAATACCTTGATGATTCAGACCCAAATAAATTCATTGCAAAAATGGGGGCTGAGGCTATCGAAGATTTATTGAAGAGAATAGACCTTGATGAGCTTTCTTATGATTTGAGACACAAAGCACATAACGAAACTTCTAAACAAAGAAGAACAGAGGCGCTGAAAAGACTTTCTGTGGTGGAAGCATTGAGAGGAGCAAACACGAGAATGATTAACCGCCCAGAGTGGATGGTGATGCGTGTGCTTCCTGTTACACCGCCAGAGCTTAGACCTCTAGTTCCGCTTGATGGTGGTCGTTTCGCTACTTCGGATCTGAATGATCTTTACCGAAGAGTAATCATCAGAAATAACCGTCTGAAGAGATTGATGGAAATCAAAGCTCCAGAGGTTATCCTGAGAAACGAGAAGCGTATGCTTCAGGAGGCGGTAGATTCATTGTTTGATAATACAAGAAAATCTTCAGCTGTAAAATCTGAATCAAACAGACCACTGAAATCACTTTCTGATTCATTGAAAGGAAAACAAGGGCGTTTCCGTCAGAACTTGCTAGGTAAGAGGGTGGACTACTCTGCGCGTTCGGTTATCGTCGTAGGGCCAGAGCTTCAGCTTCATGAGTGCGGTATCCCTAAGGATATGGCAGCAGAGCTTTATAAGCCGTTCATTATCAGAAAATTGATAGAAAGAGGAATCGTAAAAACGGTAAAATCTGCGAAGAGAATTATCGACAGAAAAGAACCTGTTGTATATGATATTTTGGAGAATGTGATGAAAGGACACCCAGTTCTTCTGAACCGTGCGCCTACGCTTCACAGACTTGGTATTCAGGCATTCCAGCCTAAAATGATCGAGGGGAAAGCTATCCAGCTTCACCCATTGGTAACGACAGCCTTCAACGCCGATTTCGACGGTGACCAGATGGCAGTTCACTTGCCACTAGGTCCAGAGGCTATTTTGGAAGCACAATTATTGATGCTTGGTTCTCAGAATATCTTGAACCCTGCGAATGGTTCGCCTATCACTGTCCCTTCTCAGGACATGGTATTGGGGCTTTATTTCATGACGAAAGAAGCTCACTCTACCGATGATTATAAAGTGAAAGGTGAAGGCCTAGTATTCTACTCTCCAGAAGAGGCAGAAATAGCCTATGCAGAAGGAAAAGCATCACTGAATGCGAAAGTAAAATGCCGTTTGACTTTGAAAGAAAACGGAGAACTTGTAACGAAACTTATCCCAACTACAGTAGGTAGAATTTTGTTTAACCAAATTGTACCGAAAGAAGTAGGATATATAGATACATTATTGACTAAAAAATCGCTGAGAGATGTCATCGGTACTATCCTTGCGGAGACAGATTTCCCTACTACGGTGAAATTCTTGGATGATATGAAAAACCTAGGTTATATGAACGCCTTCAAAGGAGGACTTTCATTTAGCTTGGCGGATATCGTAGTTCCAGAGGAGAAAAAACAAATGATCGCTCAGGCGGTGGAAACTGTGGATGGCATCAAGGACAACTATAACATGGGGCTTATCACAGATACAGAGCGTTATAACCAAGTTATCGATGTTTGGACAAATACCAATGCAGGTCTTACAGAGATGATTATGAGCAGAATGAAAACCGACCAAGGTGGATTTAACTCTGTTTATATGATGCTAGACTCTGGAGCGAGGGGATCTAAAGAACAGATTCGTCAGCTCTCTGGTATGCGTGGTTTGATGGCAAAACCTCAAAAAGCTGGTTCTACAGGAGCGGAAATCATCGAAAACCCGATTGTAGCCAACTTTAAAGAAGGTCTTTCTATCCTAGAATACTTCATCTCTACCCACGGGGCGAGAAAAGGTCTTGCGGATACAGCGCTTAAGACTGCCGATGCAGGATATTTGACAAGAAGACTTGTGGATGTGGCTCAGGATGTGATTATTACAGAAGATGACTGTGGTACACTGAGAGGGGTAGAAGTTTCTCCATTGAAGAAAAATGACGAAATCGTAGAAAAACTTTCCGAAAGAATTTTGGGTAGAGTTTCTCTACATGATGTATATGATCCAGAAACGGATGAACTTATCGTAGCAGCAGACCAGATTATCAGCGAAGCTTTAGCGAAAAAAATAGAAGAAGCTGGAATCGAGACGGTAGAAGTTCGTTCTCCACTAAGCTGTGAGGCTAAAAAAGGTATCTGTGCGAGATGTTATGGTAGAAACTTGGCAACTGGTAAGATGATTCACATGGGTGAAGCTGTGGGAGTTATCGCAGCGCAGTCTATCGGGGAGCCAGGTACGCAGCTGACACTGAGAACCTTCCACCAAGGGGGTACTGCGGGGAATGTCTCTGTAAATCCTTCCATCACAGCGAGAAGAGATGGTATCGTAGAAATGGATGAGGTAAGAACCATCACATCAGAAGATGAAAACGGAAACAAAACTGAAGTGGTTGTATCTCGTTCTACGGAATTCCGTTTAGTAGCTGATAATGAAGCAAGAACGCCTATCATGGTGGCAAACATCCCTTATGGTGCTGTTCTTTCTGTGAAGCCAGGTGATAAAGTGAAAAAAGGAGACCTCATCTGTAAGTGGGATCCATATAACGCCGTTATCATCGCGGAAACTACAGGTAAGATAGAATACGAAGATATCATCCAAGGTAGAACTTTCCAATTGGAAATAGACGAGCAGACAGGTTTCGAGGAGAAAGTAATTTCCGAATCAAGAGACAAAAAAGCCGTTCCTACATTGAGAGTGGTAGATTCTAAAGGTGTAGAGCAAAAAGCTTATAACTTGCCAGTGGGAGCTCACTTGATGGTAAATGACGGAGAAAAAATCAAAGCTGGTAAAATCTTGATCAAAATCCCTAGAAAATCTGCAAAAGCAGGGGATATCACGGGAGGTCTACCGAGAGTTACCGAATTGTTCGAAGCGAGAAACCCTTCTAACCCAGCTGTAGTAACAGAGATAGATGGTGTGGTATCTTACGGAAAAATCAAGCGTGGTAATAGAGAACTTATCGTAGAGTCTAGAACAGGAGAAATTAGAAAATATCTAGTGAAACTTTCTAGCCAGATTATCGTTCAGGAAAATGACTTCGTGAGAGCAGGAGATCCGCTTTCTGATGGAGCGATTACACCAGACGATATCCTAGCAATCAAAGGGCCTACTGCAGTTCAGGAATACATCGTGAATGAAATCCAAGAGGTATACCGTCTTCAAGGGGTGAAAATCGATGACAAACACTTTGAAATTATCGTAAGACAGATGATGACAAAAGTGGAAATCGTAGATGCAGGAGATACTCAGTTCTTGGAAGGAAGCCTTGAGCACAAACTAGATTTCATCGAAGAAAACGATAGAGTATTCGGACTGAAAGTAGTTGTAGATGCAGGAGATTCTAAAGAGTTGAAACCAGGACAGATGATTACAGCAAGAGAGCTGAGAGATGAAAACTCTAAACTGAAGAGAGAAGATCTTCAGCTGGTACAAGTGAGAGAAGCGCTTACAGCGACTGCAAATCCAGTGCTTCAGGGTATTACGAGAGCAGCTCTTCAGACAAAATCATTCATGTCAGCGGCATCATTCCAAGAAACTACGAAAGTACTAAACGAAGCGGCAGTTTCTGGTAAAGTAGATGAGCTGAACGGTCTGAAAGAAAATGTAATCGTAGGACACAGAATCCCTGCGGGTACAGGTCTGAAAGACTACCAGAACATCATCGTAGGTTCTAACAGAGAGTTTGAAGATATTAAATAAAAATAAGCAAAATTAAAATTTGAGGTTTGAAATAAATTTAATATCTTCACACCTCGAATTTTAATATAGTATTAACCAATAAAAAATAAAATAAAAATGGACAATAATCAAAACCAAGACCCAAACAACATTAACATTCAATTAAACGAAATGGTAGCAGCTGGTGCATATGCTAATTTGGCATTAGTAAACCACTCTCCATCAGAATTCGTTTTAGATTTTATTCAAATCATGCCAGGAGTTCAGCAGGCTCAGGTGAGAAGTAGAGTTATCTTAGCTCCACTTCACGCAAAGAGAGTTCTTGCAGCTCTTCAGCAAAATATCCAAAGCTACGAACAACAGTTTGGAGAAATCAAAGAAGTTGAGCCTTTCGTATTAGGAGGAAACAACGCTCAGGCTTAAGATTTGTAAGCATAAAAATTGACAATAAATCCCACTTCAAAAGAGTGGGATTTTTGTTTTTGCTAAAAAAGTTCTTACTAATCACTATATTTGTAGTATTATAAAATTACCAAAATGAGAAGAAATTACTCACTATACTTTAGTATTTGGTGTTTGCTGTGTGTTATCCTTGCGCCAATTATAGTGGTTACCAATCTTTTTTATTCCAGTTTTTATAATTCAACCTTGGTGGAAATTATTTGTGGAGGAATTTTTATCACGGCTTATGTGTTGTTTCCTTTGTTTTTTATCTATCAGATTATCATGCATATAAGAATCAATTTCATGTATCAGAATACTATGCGGAAGAGAATTAAAAAGAGAACAACGGAATTTACAATTTCTATAATTACTTTTGTGGTGCTGCTTGTCAGTATTTTATTCTATATAGGACTTTATTGGCTGGTGGATAGAGCAGTTACAAATGCTTATAGGAGCGCATAAAGACCTAATAACAATGAATAAAAATATGAAAATAAGACCCACGTTTCTAGTGAATATATCTTTTTAGATGATTTTCTTTACGATGTTATTTTTATCCCTGAAGGCGTAACACCCCCTGAGAAGAGCGTTATCCAACAACCTGAACTGCAAAAAACCAATTATGCCTCCAAAATATATTTAAAATTAGGTTTTAAAATCATTAAGACCAATGAAGAAGATTATATAATGATTTGTAAGTTATAAAATATTTAAACAATGATAAATTATTTAAAAGCAGATGCTACCATACCACAGGCTGAGGGTAACATTATTATCGCTCATATTTGCAATGATATAGGCGCTTGGGGAAAAGGTTTTGTAATGGCTATTTCTAAACGATGGAAAGAACCTGCGAAACAATATAAACAATGGTATAAAGAAGGTGAAGATTTTGCTTTGGGGGCAGTTCAGTTCGTGGCTGTAGAGAAAAATGTGTGGGTTGCCAATATCATCGGTCAGCATAAAATATATAAAGATGAAAATGGAAATCCTCCCATTCGTTATGAAGCTGTGAAAGAAGGTTTACAGCAAGTGGCAGAGTTTGCTCAAAAAATAAACGCAAAAGTACAAATGCCCCGCATAGGCTGTGGACTGGCAGGAGGTTCCTGGGAAGAGATAGAGAAAATCATAGAGGAAACTCTTTTACAAAAAGATATAGAGGTATTTGTCTGCGATATATAAAAGCATTAAATTCATAGAGAAAAAACAAGATTAAACTTGTTGAAACAAAGCTCCTTGCACGACGCCTCTTTTCTCTAATTCTTTTTCTATGAGACTCTGTATTTGGTTTTTCTTTAGTCCCCATTTGGGAGCGATGAGCATTTCGGTATCAGACACAGCGAAAAGCCTTTGTATCACGATATCAGGGCGAAGTAGCGGAAGCAGTTCGCAGAGCAAATCAATATATTCCTCCAAAGAGAAAAGTTTAAAAGGCTCTCTTTTGTATTTTACGCCCATGATAGAACCTTTGACAATGTGCAGATTATGAAATTTCACGAATTTTATTTGAGGATATTTATTGATTTCCTCGGCATATTGCAGAATCATCTCCCACGACTCGTTCGGCAGCCCTAAAATACAATGCACACAGATATTCAGCGGCGTGTTTTTCAGCAGTTCCATTGCTTTTTCAAAATCTTGGTGCGTGCACCCGCGGTTGATTTCCGTAAGGGTAGAATTATGGATAGATTCTATTCCCAACTCCAAATCCACTTCCAGACCACGCTCACAGTAGCTTTCCAAAAGTTTTATTTTCTCGCTGTCTATGCAGTCTGGACGCGTTCCCACGGACAGCCCCACGATGTTTTCGGTGTTTATTTTCAGGGCTTCATCGTACAGTATTTTTAGTTCATTAACAGAGGCGTAAGTATTAGAATTTGGCTGAAAATAAATGATGAATTTCTCGGCTTTATAGCTTTCTATGGCGTTTTTCATTCCGTGGTTCAGTTGCTCTCGGAAGTTTTCCAAATCCTTTGGAACAGGCGTGAAGGACTCCACATTGCAGTAGGAACAGCCACCAAATCCCTTCGAGCCGTCACGATTGGGACAGGTAAAACCAGCATCTACAATGACTTTATAGACCTTCTGCCCATTGAATTTTTGTTTTAGATAGGCACCATAATAGTTGTAGTTTTTTTCTCCGAAAGCTAAATTTTTCTTCATTTCAAAAATTTCCTCAAATTTAAGCATTAATAAGTTTATAATATTTAGAAAAATATTTGTTTATTTTGTAACAAAACGAAAAAAAGAATACTAATTCAGAAAATCAAAACCAATGCTGAGAGCAAAAAACATCACTAAAACCTACGATGCAGGCAAAAAAATTGCCTTGCAGGATTTTAGCATAGAAGTTCCACAAGGCAGTATTTATGGGCTTCTCGGCCCTAATGGTGCAGGGAAAACTTCGTTCATCAGAATTATCAATCAGATTACCAAGCCAGACAGTGGCGAAATATTCATTAATGATAAACCTTTGGAAATCAGTCATATCCGTGAGGTGGGCTACATGCCAGAGGAGAGAGGTCTGTATAAAAATATGACGATAGGCGACCAGCTGATGTATTTCGGTGAGCTGAAAGGAATGTCTAAAAATGATATACTTTTGGAGTCCAAATATTGGTTTGAGAAACTAGAAATAGACCAATGGTGGAAGAAAAAACTCACCGAGCTGTCCAAAGGAATGGCGCAGAAAATACAATTCGTAGTGACAGTGCTGCACCGCCCAAAACTGCTGATTTTAGATGAGCCGTTTTCTGGATTTGACCCTGTGAATGCTAACCTTATAAAAGACCAGATTTTGGATTTAAAAGCCCAAGGGACGACCATCATTCTCTCCACCCATCGAATGGAAAGCGTGGAGGAACTCTGTGATTCCGTGGCTTTGGTTCATCAGTCACGAAAGGTTTTGGATGGCAGAATTTCGGAAGTGAAAGAGAAATTTAAGCAGAATTTATTTGAAATTGTCCTTTCAGAGGCTAGTCTGGATGCATTTAATTCATTTAAAACTAAAAATGAACTTTTTAATGAAAAACTGGATGAAAATTTCATTCATTTTGAAATAAAAAACAGCATGAGCCAGAGAGAACTCCTCCAAGAGCTTCTAAATATTGGGAAAATTGTAGAGTTTAAGGAAAAAATCCCAACGATGAACGAAGTGTTCATCGCCGCAGTAAAAGGAATATAAACTAATACCGAAAAACAAATGAAAAATATAATCCTAATCGCTAAAAGAGAGTTTTTTACCCAAGTAAAAAAGAAATCTTTCGTCATTCTTACCCTTCTCACGCCGCTTCTGATTATTGTTTTTGGAGGAGTGGTTTCTCTGATGTTTCAGGCGAATGAAACGCAGATGCAGATAAGTGTCATCGACAAAAATGGTCTGTTCAAAGACAGGCTGAAATCAGATCAAAATATCCGTTATGTTTTTTCTTCGGAGGAGACAGAGAAATCTTTGATAAAGGCTTTGGAAACTACGGAGGAAATGAACAGCGTCATGATTATTCCTAAAAAAGACATTCATGAGCTGGAAAACAGCATAGAAGTTTTGACCAATAAAAACCTTAGCAACGAGGCGAGAAAAAATATTGCAGGAAATATTTCGGAAATCATCAAGGCAGAGAAAATCAATGCATTAGGAATCAGCACTGCGCAGATAGAGGATTTGAACAAGGGAGTTAATCTTCATGTAGTCAATATTTTAGAGAAAGAAAAGAAACAGGATAGTTTCCTAGTCGGCGTGAAATCTGGACTGAGTATATTCCTGATGTACTGCGTATTTACTTTCATCATGATGTATGGTATCCGTGTGATGCGAAGTGTTTTGGAGGAGAAAAACAACAGAGTGGTGGAAATTCTGATTTCTTCGGTGAAGCCTTTTGAGCTGATGATGGGGAAAATCTTGGGCGTTACAGGAGTGGCTTTGGTGCAGTTCGGGGTGTGGGTAGTGATGATATTTGCTTCTGTGATGACTCTTGGTTCGTCTAATGTAGGAATGGTAAGTGGTGTAGCCGAAGTGCAGATGGTTTTATCGGCTCTTTCGCAGATAAATTACGGGCTGATTCTCTTCGTATTTGTTATTTATTTCTTATTGGGATATTTGTTTTATAGTGCGATGTATGCGGCGATTGGCTCTGCGGTGGATAACGAGACTGAGACCCAGCAGTTTACATTATTTGCGATTTTACCGATGATGCTTGGTTTTTATGGCAGTATCACGATTATGAACAATCCAGACGGCCCGATGAGTTTCTGGCTGTCCATGATACCTTTCACTTCGCCGATTGCGATGCTGGCGAGAATACCGTTTGATGTTCCTGTATGGGAGCTGGTGCTGTCCATAGTGATTCTGCTGGTTTCTACACTGGGAATGGTTTTCATTGCTTCCAAAATCTACCGAGTGGGAATCCTGATGTATGGAAATAAAGTCACCCTGAAAGAACTTTGGAAGTGGATGAAAAATTAAATTTGGTTTTGTTTTTCTAAATTTAGCAAAAATTCCTTCTTGTCCAGTCCGCCAGCATAGCCTGTCAGTTTCTTGTCCTTCCCGATGACTCTATGGCAGGGAATGATGATGGAGATTTTGTTCCTGCTGTTGGCGTTGGCTACGGCTCTCACAGCTTTTGGGCTGCCGAGCCTTTGAGCTTGTTCTTGGTAGGAAATGGTCTCTCCGAAAGGGATTTTTAGCAGTTCTTCCCAGGCTTTCTGCTGAAATTCTGTTCCTGAAAACTTTACAGGAACAGAGAATTTTTTCAGTTTTCCTTTGAAATAAAGATTTAATTCTTTTTCGGCTAAATCCAAGATAGAATTGCTCTCGTGGATGCAGTTTTTGAAAGAATTAATGTTTTTCTCTGTGTATTTACTGTCTTCAAAGTCTAGCGAAAGCAGTCCCTCTTCATCAGCTATGGCATACAGCCTGCCGATGGGCGTGGAAATGTATTTTAGGTAAAAATTCATTTTAAGCAAAAATTTTTCAAATATAACAAAAGTCGCTCAATTTTATTTAGATTAAATTTAAACAAGTATCTTTGTCGAAGAAAAAACGATTCAAAAAGAAATGAAAAATCCTCTGACCCTTTTTGATATTCCTGATGGAAAGAAGGTAAAGGTTTTGGGCTATGATGACAAGGTTCTGGAAATACCCACCAAAATTCTGGAAATGGGAATTCTTCCAGAAACGGAAGTGGTGGTGCTTCATAGAGCGCCATTCAGCGGGCCTCTGTATGTGGAATACGGAGAGGAGGATACTTGCGTGGCTCTTCGCAGTGAGGAGGCTAAATTTATCTTGGTAGAATATATTGATTGATGGCGAAAAAGACTAAAAATATACTGCTCGTAGGAAACCCGAATGTAGGAAAATCCACAGTTTTTAATCACCTCTGTAACAGACAGCAGAAGACAGGGAATTATGCAGGAGTTACAGTGGAAAGCTACATAGGGAATTACGATTACGAAGGCGAAACCATTACAATAACCGATTTGCCTGGAGCGTACAGCATCTATCCCAGCTCTGAGGACGAAGCTGTTTTCAGTAGGTTTTTGGTGCAGGAGCCGAGGGAATACCACGGAATTCTCTACATAGCAGATGCTATCAACATTAGGCGAAGTCTGCTTCTTCTTCAGCAGATAAAGGATTTGGGAATTCCTGTGATGATGGTTTTGAACCAAATGGATTTGGCGCAGAAAAAAGGATTTGCCTTTGATTTAGCCAAAATGGAGGAGGCTTTGGGTGTGAAAATCATTCCTGCCAATGCGAAGGAAAACGAGGGAATGGAAGCTGTAAAAAAGGCAATTTATGACAATGAATTTCAGCAGGAAACCACTCCAAGTTTTGAAATTCCGATGGAGCATAAAGGCTTGGTTTTCAAGTTGAAAAATCAAATAAAAGAAGGAAACGACTACAAAATCTGGACACTGCTTTCTGCCGAAAGATATTTAGGGAAGTTAGAAAGTATGGCCAAGCAGCTTAATCAGGAAATGGTCAAATGTCTTGTTCCCAAAAGAATGCAGGTTCAGGAAACGATTAGAAGATACCAGAATATCGATAAAATCCTTCCAGAATTTTTCGCCAAAAAGAAGCAGGAAAAGAAACTCCTCACAGAGAAATTAGATAAAATTTTGGTGCATCCATTTTTAGGGTATTTGATTTTTGGGGTATTACTATTGTTGATTTTCAACAGCGTGTTTTACTTGGCAGAATACCCTATGAAATGGATAGAGGACGGCGTGGTATTTTTTGGCGACTGGGTAGGAGAGTTCCTTCCAGAAGGGCCTCTCAAAAGTCTTTTTATCCAAGGAATTATCCCAGGGATAGTCGGCGTGCTGCCTTTTGCGCCACAGATAGGAATTTTGCTGTATGTACTTTATTTGCTGGAAGATTCGGGCTATATGGCGAGGATAGTTTTTCTCACGGACAGATTTCTGAGGCCTTTTGGGCTGAATGGGAAAAGCATCGTTCCGCTGGTTTCTAGTACGGCGTGCGCAGTTCCTGCCATTATGGGAGCGAGAAATATAGAAAATATAAAGGAAAGACTGCTTACTATATTGGTTACGCCTTTTATGACCTGTTCTGCCAGACTGCCTGTGTACAGCATCATTATAGGGCTGATTATCCCAGATGAATATTTTTTAGGTTTTATCAGTTATAAAGCAGTGATGATGCTGATCATGTATATCGCTGGTTTTCTGATGGCTTTGGGGGCTTCATTTGTTTTAAAGAAGATCATCAGAGCCAATGAAAAATCTTACCTTGTGATGGATTTGCCGCCCTATAAAATCCCGATGTGGGGGAATAATTTCAGGCTGACGATGAATAAAGTCTGGGGCTTCATCACAGGTTCGGGGAAGATTATTTTCTCGGTTACGGTGCTGCTTTGGGCATTGGCGTTCTTTGGGCCGAGACAAAATACAGACCAAATTATTTCCGCAGATGTAGAAATGGAGGATTCCTATTTGGCTATTTTGGGCAAAGGCATTGAGCCTGTGGTAGAGCCTTTGGGCTACGACTGGAAAATAGGCGTGGGAGTTATCACGAGTTTTGCGGCGAGGGAAACCTTTGTAGGAACCATGGCTACGCTCTATGGACTTGAAGATGTGGATACCGAATCTGAAGAGGGCGAACTGCGAATCATGGACAAAATGCGAAAAGACACCAAACCCAATGGAGAAAAGGTTTTCAGTTTCGCTACGGGGCTTTCGGTGCTTATGTTCTATGCCTTTGCGATGCAGTGTATCTCCACCATTGCCATTGTTTATAAGGAAACCAGAAGTATGAAATGGACACTGGTGCAGATGTTTGGGATGACAGGGATAGCTTATTTGGTTTCGTTTTTAGTTTATCAAATTTTTAAATAATTAGAGAAATGATTTATTTTCAATATGTAATCATAGCAATGATACTGCTGATGGCGGTTTATTGTCTCGTGAGAATTTTCACTAAAAATTTTTCTTCCAAGAAGAAAGGAAACGGCTGTGATAGAGGTTGCGGCTGTTCGTAGTTTATTTTTTCAGCAAAATAATTTTCTTTCTTAAAGCTGTTTTTAGCTGCTCAAATTCTACCCAATATTTAGGATGTTTCTTGGGTATACCACTCGTATTTCTTATCTTTGTGGGACTTTCAAAATAGAAAAATATGTCATTAATAAAATCAATTTCAGGAATTAGAGGGACTATCGGAGGAAAAGTGGGAGATAATCTCACGCCGCTGGATGTGGTGAAATTTACCTCTGCATTTGGGTCTTGGCTTCAGAATAACAAAGGTAAAAAGGACTTGACGCTCGTTATCGGTAGAGATGCCAGAATTTCGGGGCAGATGGTTTCTTCGCTGGTTTCTGCTACTTTGCAGGGGCTGGGTATCCATGTGATAGACCTTGGGCTTTCTACTACGCCTACGGTGGAGGTGATGGTGCCAGAACTTGGGGCAGATGGTGGAATTATCCTTACAGCTTCGCACAATCCTAAACAATGGAACGCTCTGAAACTTCTCAATGAAAAAGGAGAATTTATCAATGGAGAAAACGGCGCTGAGGTTTTGGCGCTTGCTGAGCGTGAGGATTTCGGCTATGCAGAGGTGGATAACCTTGGTAAATACGAGATCAGAGAAGATGGTTTCGCGGTTCATATCGCTAAAATTCTTGCCCTGCCGATGGTAGATGCAGAGGCAGTGAAGGCTAAAAAATTCAAAGTAGTACTGGATGCCGTAAATTCCACTGGTGGAATGGCGCTTCCGCCGCTTTTGGAGCAGCTTGGTTGTGAGGTGGTTAAGCTTTATTGTGAGCCAAACGGACATTTTCCTCATAACCCAGAACCTTTGAAAGAACACCTTACGGACATTTGTGATTTGGTGAAAAAGGAAAAAGCAGATTTAGGAATCGTGGTTGATCCTGATGTGGATAGACTCGCTCTTATCGATGAAAATGGAGAAATGTTTGGTGAGGAATATACATTGGTTGCCGTAGCGGATTATCTTTTAAGACATAAAAAAGGCGTGGCGGTGTCCAATCTTTCTTCCAGCCGCGCCCTGCGAGATGTAGCGAAAACGCATGATTCTGAATACTTTGCAAGTGCAGTGGGAGAAGTGAATGTAGTAACTCTGATGAAGGAGAAAAATGCCGTGATCGGTGGAGAAGGAAACGGCGGAATTATCTATCCAGACCTGCACTACGGAAGGGATTCATTAGTTGGGGCTGCATTGTTTTTGACACATTTGGCGAAAGAAAATAAATCCGTTTCTGAACTAAGGGCTACATATCCTGCCTACTTTATGGGTAAGAAAAAAATAGAACTGACGCCGGAAATCAATGTAGATGAGGTTCTAGAGAAGATAAAAACAAAATATCAAAACGAGGAAATCTCTACGATAGACGGCGTGAAAATAGATTTTGCGGAGAACTGGGTTCATCTTAGAAAATCCAATACAGAACCGATAATCCGTATCTATACCGAAGCAAAATCCCAAAAAGAAGCCGATGAGCTGGGCGATAGATTTATTGAGGAAATTAGAAGTTTTATAGCTTAAATAAAAAAACCATCTATTTTTAGATGGTTTTTATTTTTGTCTTTATTTTAGTTTGGGTTTTTTCCTAATTCGTCAAGTTCTTGTTTTAGAATACTATCAGCTTTATATTTTTCCCAGTTTACAACGCGAGTGTCTGACCAGGAGTCATGCCATCCATCATTACCTATTAAAAAAGAAAAAGCTTCAAAAGGTACTAATCTAGAGATGTTTCTGATCAAAAAATCTTTCTGTGTAGGAGTCGTTCCATCGATTGAGACTACTTTAGTCTTTGTGATGTATTTTCCAATACTTCTACCTTTGGTGAAATATTCAAAAGAGAATATGTAAATGAAATATAAAATGCTGGTAACTAAATAATCAAGAGCACGATTTCCGTCTAGATACAAAAGCCATTGTAGAGGAGCTTCTATTCCTATAGCAGCAAGTATTCCTAGAAATATACCTAAAAAGAAAATGAAAATGTAGAATACTGTAAAGTCTATGAGATAATTAAGAAGCCGCGTGCCTTGGCTGGCTCTATTGTTTTGTACAGTAGAAGATAGTTGTTTTAGTATCATAAGAAAAGTTTTTATATATTTATACAAAATTAAAAATAAATTCTCATTGGATAATAAAAACTTTTACCTTTGTAGGATAAAATTAGCAGATTTTGGAAGAGGAATTTTTTGAAAATGAACTGGTAAAAAAGTTTAAAAAAAGATGAGGTAATTGGTAATTTAAATTTAATTGAAATTATGGATTTATTTACAAAAATGCTTTTGGATTCGAAAGAAAATGACAAATTTTTATGCCTTTACGAATATTCGGATGATGATAAATTTTGGTTTGGTAAGGTTATTGATTTCAATGAAGAAATTATCATATTCCAGCATTATACTAAATTTGGTAGGAAAGATGGGGAGATAATATTACAAAGGTCTATAATTAGCGAGATTGACTTTGATGATGATTATAATGAAGCAATGGTTTATGTTATCAATCATAGTGATAAAATAGACCGAAAAACAGAAATTCCAATAAATTGTGAAGATACCGAAAATTGGCGAAAGTCTTTCTTGGAGCAAGTGAAAAATAGAACTGATTTTCTTACTTCTGTAAAGGTAAATGATTCGTTTTACTCAGGTTTTGTAAAAGATGTAGATGAGGAATTTTTCATGCTGAATTGTATAGGTGTTAGGGGAGAAGATAAGGGAAATATAATTTTCAGAATAGAGGATGTGACGGAATTTTCTTTTGATGATAGGGAAGACAGAAAAACATTGATGCTGTATCAATGGAAATCAAAAAAACAATAAATAAAACGCTAAAAGCGATAGATTTTGGAAGAGGAATTTTTTGAAAATGAACTTGTAAAAAAGTTCGAAGAAATGATAGAAAATAACGAGGAATATTATTTCAGTTCAGAGGAGCTGGAAGATATTATCGTGCATTATTTGGAGCTGGGAGATATTGCATTTGCGGAGTTGGCTGTAAACTATGCGCTGAGACTGCACCCTAATTCCATAGAGATAAAAACCAAAAGATTAGAAATTCTTCTAGAACAGCATAAATATACGCAGGTAAAGGAGCTGATGGCGGAGCTTAGAAATTCATCAATGGAAACTATGGATTTTTTGGTCTGCTGTGCGAAATATTATTCCAATCTTGGAAATCCGAGAAGGGCGATAGAATATTGCGAAAAAGCGCTGAAATACGGCGAAGAGCAGAACTTCCTGCATAATTTCATCGCAGATGAGTATGTGAATTTGGAAGACCCTTTTAATGCGCTGAAAAACTATAAATTAGCCCTGAAATATGATGCCTACGATGATTATTCATTGGAGAATGTCATGATTTGCTACAATCAGCTGAATAAAGCCGATGAAGCAAGGAAATTTTTGGAAAATTATCTTGATGAATTTCCGTTTTCCGAAATGGGCTGGTATGAATACGGACAGTTTCATTTTAACAAAAAGAATTATAGAGAAGCTATCAAGGGATTTGATTATGTATTAGCAATCAACAGCGATTCCCTGTCTATTTATGGGAGCAAAACGGCGTGTTATGAAGCACTGAACGAATGGGAAAAAGCCATAGAAGTCTATGAGGAGCTGCTAGATTTAGAATACACCAAGGCCTTTACTTACTATAAAATAGGGCTTTGCTACAAGGAGCTGAAACAATGGGCTTCTGCGCTGAGTGCCTTCCAGCAGTCGCTCAGAGAAGACCCGCAGTTTTATATGTCTATGATGGAGCAGTCGGATGCCTATTATGAAATGCACAAATATGAGGAAGCACTATATTTCGCGAAAGAAGCTGTTTCACTCAATGAAGCGAATCTGGATTATCAGAAAAAATTGGCTTTCCTATACATAGACGGCGGAAAATTTGAAGAGAGTATTTCCTGTTTGAAAAAAATCGTAGAAATGGAGCCAGAGCGCTTCTACAACTGGTATGCATACAGCGAGGTGCTTATGCTCATCAGTGAGTATGAAGAGGCTGTTTCACTTTTAGAAAAAGCCCTGAAACAGCACCATAGAGCGGAGCTTTTCTATCAAATGAGCAACTGCTATTTTCATCTGAAAGAAGAGCATAAAGCCAAGGATTTTCTTGAAATAGCACTTGATTTAGACCCATCCTTATCAGAAGATATGCAACAGAAATATCCGTATATAAGGGAAGAAGTCAAAAATAAAATAAAAAACAAAAGACAGTAATTAGTTACTGTCTTTTTCGTTAGAGAATTTATGCGTTTTTTTCGTTCCCTCGTAGGTTTCGTATTGTAGAAAACGGCATTCCAGCTTTCCATTGAATAGTTTGACTTTTCTGGAAGGGCGAAGCCCTATTTTCTTAACCGCTTCTAAATCAGAGGTTATAATCCAAGAAAGCGTGTTGGGATAGTTTTGCTTAAAGGTATCGCCTATTTTTTTGTAAAAATCCTCTTCCTTTATGGAAATTCTCTTGTCATATGGTGGATTAAACATCACCATCAGAGGGAAAAGTTCTTTTTTAGACTCAAAGAAATTTTGTTTTCGGATTTCTATAATGTCTTCCATTTCTATGGATTCTACATTGGTTCTTGCGGCTTTTATAGCAGAAGTGTCAATATCGTAACCGATTATTTTTCCAGAAAATTCGGTTATTTTATTCAGTCTAAATTCCCTGATTTTACTGAAAAGTTCAGCATCATAATTTTTCCAGTTTTGGAAGGCGAATTTCTTTCTAAAAATCTGCGCTGGGAGGTTTAGGGCAATCATAGCGGCCTCTATCAGGAGGGTTCCGCTTCCGCACATAGGGTCTAGGAAATTTCCCTTGCCGTCCCAACCAGCGATTTGGAGCATTCCTGCCGCCAAAACCTCGTTGATAGGCGCTTCTGTCTGCTCTTTTCGGTAGCCTCTTTTAAATAAAGCATCTCCCGAACTATCCAGCGAAATGCTCACCAGCTCTCGGTCTATGTGCAGCTGGAGTTTTATTTCTGGGTTTTTAGTGTCTATATCAGGGCGTTTTCTGTATTTTGCCTTGAAAAAATCTACAATGGCATCTTTCATTTTCAGGGTCATGAACTGGGAATGCCTGAATCTCTCGGAATTTATCGTAGCATCTATGGCAAAGGTCTGGTCTGGACTTAGAATTTCGTCCCATGGGAATGCGAAAATTTTATCATAAAATCGGTCTTCGTTCCACGCCTTGAAAGTAAGTATCGGCACTAAAATTTTCAGCGCTGTTCGGCAGGAATAGTTGATTTTATACAAAAATCCTAAATCTCCCTCGCAGGTTACTGCTCGGTTTTTTATTTCGACATTTCTTCCGCCCAGTTTTTTAACTTCCTCAGCGAGAGTGTTTTCCAATCCAAAAAATGTTTTGATTTGAATATTGATGTTTTCTGTATTCATTAATTTTAAAATATTCTGCAAAGGTAGAAAACTTAAAGAAATATTGTTTTGAAAAACATTAAAAAACATGATAAAAATCATATGAGAGGTAAATCATATGTGAAATAAATGGTATAACTTCGCGAAAGTTTAACAAAAAATATTTTTTATGAAAAAATTAATTTTACCCTTGTGTTTTGGGTTTGCTTTAGCCTCATGTTCTCGAGATAATCATTCTGAGGAGTCTGTAAATAATCCTAAAACGACTACACAAGAAATCCCTGTTTTATTAACTAAAGTAGTGAATGTTGAAGAAAATGGGGATGAAGAGGTTTCTACATATGAATATGATGGGGATAAAGTATTAAAATTTACTTCTGGTTATGAGAGTGGCTGGGCTACATCAGACGCATGGAGCTATATAGGGGATTTGGTGTCTTCTATAATTTCTACTGAAAATAATGGAGAAAAAGAAACTACTAACTTCACATATAATAGCAAAAATAAAATAGATAAATCAGTATCTGTAAATGTTGTGAAGTTAAATGATGGAAATGTTGTGACTACAACGAATGTAAAAAACTATACATATAACGCAGGAGGTATTGTAGTAGTAAATGAGAGTGAGAAATCCGAATATTCTGTTGATAGTCAGTTTAATAGGGCTGAAAATACAAAATATACTTATACAATACAAAATGACTTGATTACGAAATCGGTAAAAGAGAATGAGGATGGAGTAACAACCACTACTTATAGGTATGATGATAAAAACGCTCCAATGAAAAATATTAAAGGAATTTCGGCAATGATATATGAAATGTTTGATGGTGGAGCGATAGGAACTCTTAAAAATAATGTTGTATTTTCTCAAGTAGTAAGGGTTTCTAAACATGATGGAACTACTATAACAAGCACAAATGAATATGCTTATGAATACAATGCCAATGGCTATCCTATCAAAGTAACCTCCACGCACAAAAGTTCTGATAGTTCTCAAACAAGCACAGAAACTTATAGATTTACTTACAATAAATAATTAAATAGATAGAGATTGTGAAAGCAATCTCTTTTTTATTTTTCATGGTGTATGAAAAATAACTAATTTTGTTGTTTGATAATTTTATTGAAATATGCTTGTTGGTTTATTGGTTTTGAGTGTTTTAGTGGGAGTTTTGTTAGGGAATTTTTTTGGGAATAATGAAAATTTAGCCAAAAGATTGCTTGTGCTCAGCGCTGGGTTTCTCATTGCGGTCTGTGTGGTGGAGGTTTTTCCGCAGATTTATAACTCTGGGAATGAGAATATTGGGCTTTGGGTCATCATCGGAGTGGTTTTGCAGATGGTTTTGGAAGGCATGACCAAGGGATTTGAGCACGGCCATTTTCATTATGAAAAATGTAATATTCTCCCTGTTGGACTGCTGGTGGGTATGTTCATCCATGCGTTTATAGAAGGAATTCCATTGGCTGGAATGCATTTGGATTCGCCGTATTTGCTGGGAATTTTGGTGCATAATCTGCCGATTTCCTTTGTGCTGGGAGCTTTTTTATTGAGGGAAAAGAAAAACAAGCTAATTGCTGGGGTTACCATCACGTTTTTTGCGGCGGCATCTCCGCTGGGAATGCTGCTTGGGAAATACTTTAAACCTGAATGGCAGGCATATTTCTTGGCGCTGTCGGGCGGAATTTTCCTGCATATTTCTTCGGTGATTATTTTTGAAAATAATAGTAAAAGTCACCAGATAAACTGGGAAAAAATGTTTTTGGTGATTTTGGGCGTGGGCGTGGCTCTCGTAGGGCATTTATTTCACGAACATAGCCATCATTAGCCAAAGTAATATTATCTTTGTAAAAAATTAAGTTTAAAAAATCAAATAAAAATATGTTTCGAACACATACTAATGGCGAATTGTCGCTGAAAAATCTTAACGAAACCGTTACTCTTGCGGGCTGGGTGCAGACTATCCGTGACAAAGGATTTATGATTTGGGTGGATCTGCGCGACCGATATGGCATCACTCAGCTTGTTTTTGATGAGGAAAGAACTTCCAAAGACCTTTTGGAAAAGGCTAAAAACTTGGGGCGTGAATTTGTCATCCAAGTAGAAGGAAAAGTCATAGAAAGAGCCTCTAAAAACCCAAAAATCCCAACAGGAGAAATAGAGATTTTGGTAGAAAAACTCACAGTTTTGAATGAATCTGTGCTGCCTCCTTTTACCATCGAAGATGAAACCGACGGCGGTGAGGAGCTTCGCATGAAATACAGATATCTGGACATTAGAAGAAATCCAGTGAAGGACAAACTTATTTTCAGACATAAAATCGCACAGAAAGTACGAAACTATCTCTCTGAGCAGGGCTTTATAGAGGTGGAAACGCCTGTTCTTATCAAATCTACTCCAGAGGGAGCGAGGGATTTCGTGGTGCCGAGCCGTATGAACGAAGGGCAGTTCTATGCACTTCCGCAGTCGCCGCAGACTTTCAAACAGCTTCTGATGGTGGGCGGAATGGACAAATATTTTCAAATTGTAAAATGTTTCCGTGATGAAGACCTCCGTGCGGACAGACAGCCTGAATTTACACAGATAGACTGCGAAATGGCTTTCGTGGAGCAGGAAGATGTGATGGATGTTTTTGAAGGTTTGGCAAAAAATCTTTTGGAGGAAACGACAGGAAAGAAATTCGGTCAATTCCCAAGAATGACTTTCGCAGAGGCGATGAGAAAATACGGAAACGACAAGCCAGATATCCGTTTCGGAATGGAATTCGTGGAGCTGAACGAACTTGTGAAAGGAAAAGAATTTAAAATCTTTGACGAAGCAGAGCTTGTTGTCGGAATCAATGTAGAAGGGAAGGCAGACTACACGAGAAAGCAGATAGATGAGCTTATCGACTGGGTAAAACGCCCGCAGATAGGAGCGAGCGGAATGGTTTGGGTAAAATACCAAGAAGATGGTGTGCTGACTTCTTCGGTGAATAAGTTTTATAACGAAACCGACTTGAAAGCCATTGCTGAGAGATTTAATGCTCAAAAAGGCGATTTGATGCTCGTTATGAGCGGCGATGCTAATAAAGTAAGAGCCCAGCTTTCTGCACTGAGAATGGAGTTAGGGAATAGACTTGGCTTAAGAAAAGGTGATGAATTTGCGCCGCTCTGGGTTGTAGATTTCCCGCTTTTGGAATGGGATGAGGAGAGCGGAAGATACCACGCGATGCACCATCCGTTCACCTCGCCGAAACCAGAGGATATTCCGCTTTTGGAAACTTCACCAGGTGAGGTTAGAGCGAATGCTTATGACCTCGTGCTGAACGGGAATGAGATAGGCGGCGGGTCTATCCGTATCTATGATAAAGACTTGCAGTCCAAGATGTTTGCTCTTTTAGGATTTAGCCCAGAAGAGGCGGAAGCTCAGTTCGGCTTCCTCATGAATGCATTCAGATACGGCGCTCCTCCTCATGGAGGATTGGCCTTTGGGTTTGACCGTCTGGTCGCTATTTTGGATGGTAACGAGGTTATCCGTGACTACATCGCCTTCCCGAAAAACAACAGCGGAAGAGATGTGATGATAGATGCGCCTTCGCAGATAGATGAGGTGCAGCTGGAGGAACTGAATATCAGCATTAGAAAATAAATATTTAGTTATAGTATAAAATAAAGCGAGATTCTTAATTAAGAATCTCGCTTTATTTGATTTATATGAATGTGTTTTTTAGTTCCACCGAATATTATCAATATCTGTGCCAAAATTAAATTTTAGTTGCTATCGGCCTGTGGAACGCTTATTTTACTGAATAATTTTTCTTTCCAAGAAGCCCAGTTATATTTCTTAGCAAAGATAAAAATGATTAAAAGATATAATGTAAACATTAGAATAATATGATAAAATTCAATGCCAGGAGCAGAGAGTTCTTTGAAAAGAGATGGTGTCTGGAAGACTGACCAGTCCGATGTAGAGAGAATACACGCAAAAAAATTATTGGCGAAATGAATACCAAGAGCGAGTTCCAGCCCATCATCCATCAGGGTAACAATGCCCAGTAAAAATCCCATCCCGATGTAGAAAAACATGATTTTGTAGCCCATTTTGGAAACTTCTGGATTAGCGAAATGAGCCAGTCCAAATAAAATGGAGGAAAGGAAAAGCGGAACCCATCGATTTTTGGATAAAAGCCCAAGCCACTGCATAAAATATCCTCGGAAAAAATACTCCTCAAAACCTATTTGAACAGGCAATAGGAGCAGAGCCATAATGCATAACATAAAGAACTGCAAAGGCTGGAAATTCCATGCGTAGCCAGAAGGATTCATAAAATATTCTAAAAAGAAAGTCCCTGCAATAATCCCTCCATAGACTAAAAAGCTGAAAGAGATTCGTCGGAAATCTATTTTTTTTCGGCTGGTGGTGAACTGGGTAATGGATTGGTTATGAAATACTTTAACAATAAAAAATAAAGGAAATAGAAAAAAAGCAAAGCTGACCAAGGTCAAGGCAAAAGTCGGGAGTTCGCCTATCTGGTTTATCATTTCTTTCATCACTTTTTCTGTTTCATTATTATTTTCTTGGAATGCTCCTTGGAATAAAAGTAATAAAACAATGGCGCATACTATGGCATATACTCGTTTGCTTTTCGCCGAAAAAACCTGTGAAATGTACATAATAAATTATTTAGAATGATTTTTATCCATTAGTATACTTTATTTATGATTTGTTACAAAGATAAATAACAAAAAAACTCTTCTCGTATTTCACGAGAAGAGTTGAGGGTTTTATTATTCTTCTTTAATGTAAGAGCGATCAGCCGATATTTCGTATAAATATTCATCATATGTCGGGTCATTATGTGATCTCGCATGAATCCTTACACCATTAGGGTAATCGCCATTATAAGTATTCTCTTTATCATAACTATATCGGTATTCCCAATAATCTCCATCATGAAAATCTCTAGTTTTGATATTATCTATAAATCTAAGGTCTTCTATACGCTCAATGCCATGATTGTAATAAGGCAACTCATAGGTAAGCGGTCTGATATAAAACTCTACAACCAAAGCAGGAAAACCTTTTATGTTTCTAAGGGCGTTTTTGGTGTTATAGTATTCTATAGTTTGTTTAATGTTGCCTTGTTCATCAAAGGTTTTTGTAACTCTGCCGTTTTCTACAAGAAGAGTTATCGTTTTTTCTTTTCCTGTTTCAGGAATAGCAGAACAAGTGTCGGCACCCATCTCTATTTTGACAGTAACTTTGTTTCCTTGGTAAGTGTATGTGTGTTTTTTCTCAACAGAACAGCGAGGAGTAAGTCCTGTTCCTGGATAGAATTCAGTGCTTATTGCATGTGAGGAAGCTAGTCTGCCTTGGTTGTCATATTGGTAGGTTATATTAGTTTCACCATAATCATAGCTACGATGAAAGCGACGCTCTTTTACTATTCTTCCATATGTGTCATACTCATAATCAATGTCAGATTTTCCCACGCCGTCTATATTTACAGATTCAATCTCATTTCCGTTTTTATACTGAAAAGTTACTGTAGAACCTTTTGATAATTGTTTCAATAATACTAATTTCTCTTTTGGAGGCGCTGGAGTTTCGTTGTTTTCATTGTTTTCTAGGTCTCTGTTACAGGACAATAGCAAGCACCCTAGTGCTAAAATAGATAAAAAATGTTTCATAATAGATAATTTTAAAATTTATCTAACAAATTTAGTTTATTTTCAGAAAATGATGAATGCTTATTTATGTGATTTTCATCATGTTTTTGAGCTAAAGAAGAGGTATTCACAACTTGAAACTATATTCCCTTTTTTTTGATTTAAAACTTTGTGGATTTAGGAAAATATATTATGTTTGCAAAAAATAACAGGTGTTATATTACAATTGTTATATAAAGAAATATATGCCGAAATCAACAACAATAACCCAAGAAGTAATTATAAAAACTGCTTTCGAGATGGTACGAAAGGAAGGCTTTGCAGTGCTTTCTGCCCGAAATATTGCCAAGCAAATAGGTTGCTCCACTCAGCCCATTTATTGGAGCTATAAAAATATGGGTGACCTCAAAGCTGAAATATGCAAAAAAGCCCTTCCATTCCTCCAAAATCTAATGCTCAGTTACTCAAAAACAGGCAATACTCTTTTGGATTTAGGGCTGGGCTATGTATGGACAGCGTACACTGAACCAGCCCTATTCAAAGCTTTTTACATGGATAATGTTACCAATGTAAAACTTGCTGACATTTTTCCCGAAAGTGAGCGAGTGGTAGAAATAATGAAAAATAGCGAGGAATATCGACAGCTATCTGAAAAAGAAGTGAAAAATAATATTGCTAAAGCTTGGATGTTAGCACATGGTATCGCTTCATTGGTTGCTGTTGGTATGCTTGTTTACGACGAAGGTAAAATTTTAGAAATATTAAAATAATTGATAATCAAAAGTATAAAAACAAAATATTAGCAATATGAACAAAAACACTGAAAACCCTGTAAACGCTGCTTCTTGGGATAAGATTTTCCCCAAAAGCGATAAAGTTGAACACAAAAAAGTGTCATTCAAAAACCGCTATGGTATCACCCTTATTGGTGACTTGTACTTCCCGAAAAACAGTGAAGATAAGAAGTTTGCTGCCCTTGCTGTTTGCGGCGGATTTGGAGCTGTAAAAGAACAAGCTTCAGGATTTTATGCCCAAACAATGGCTGAAAGAGGTTTTGTAACCTTAGCTTTCGACCCTTCCTATACGGGAGAGAGTGGTGGAGAGCCTCGCAATGTAGCCTCGCCCGATATCAATACTGAAGACTTCTCGGCAGCGGTAGATTGCTTAGGAATCCAACCTTTTGTTGATAGAGAAAAGATAGGAATTATAGGCATCTGCGGTTGGGGTGGCTTTGCCCTGAATGCTACTGCTATCGATACACGCATCAAGGCAGTGGCAACGATGGTAATGTACGATATGTCACGCGTATTCAGCAAAGGCTATTTTGACGCCAATACACCCGAAATGCGTTTGGAAATGAAGCGTTCGCTCAATGCTATTCGTTGGGCAGATGCCGAGATGGGAACCCCCACACCAGGCTACCCGATGCCCGATGAGCCATCGGATAAAGTGCCTCAATTCTTGAATGATTATATTGAGTTTTACAAAACACCACGAGGTTTCCACGAGCGTTCGGTTT
>CAUQVP010000007.1:0-32694 GCA_963521545.1 uncultured Flavobacteriaceae bacterium
TTTTTTTCTTTCAGCTGGGCTTGGCTTGGGTTTTGTGTCAGATAATTCAGCAGGTGTTTGAATTTTTCACTTTGATAAAATTTATCCTGTGGATTGTCTGGGAAATATCCCAAAAACACGCCTTTTTTCATCACTATTTTCTCAAAGCCTATCTCTGCGGCGAGCCATTTCAGCTCCACGGATTTCAGTAAATTCACGGCTTCTTCTGGTAGTTTTCCGAAGCGGTCTTCCAGCTCGTTTTGGAACTTTTCCAGCTCTTTTTTGTTTTCTATTTCTGCCAATCTTTGGTAGAGGAGAAGTCTCTCCGAGGTGGAATCTACATAATGGTCAGGCAGCATCAGCTCAAAATCAGTGTCGATATTCACTTCTTTTACCGATTTGAAAAGTTTTTTTCTGTCTTCTTCATTATTAAATAATTCCTCAAACGACTCATCGTCCTGAAGCTCTTCCAAGGCCTCCTGCATAAGTTTTTGGTAAGTTTCAAAGCCCATTTCATTGATAAATCCGCTCTGCTCTGCACCGAGTAAATCTCCTGCACCACGGATTTCCAAGTCTTTCATCGCGATCTGGAACCCGCTTCCCAAATCCGAAAATTGCTCTATCGCTTCCAGTCGTTTTCTGGCATCAGAGGTTATCATATCATATGGCGGCGTGATGAGATAGCAAAAGGCTTTTCTGTCGCTTCTGCCCACACGGCCACGCATCTGGTGGAGGTCTGCAATCCCGAATCTCTGCGCATCATTGATGAAAATAGTATTGGCATTCGGGACATCCACGCCGCTTTCTACAATGGTCGTAGAGATGAGAACATCATATTTCCCATCCATAAAGTCCAAAACTCTTTCTTCCAATTCCTTCCCATCCAGTTGTCCGTGTCCAGTGATGATTCTGGCATCAGGCACGAGCCTTTGTACAAGACCAGCGATTTCCTTTAAATTGTCAATTCTATTGTTAATGAAATACACCTGCCCATCTCTTTGGAGTTCGTAGGAAATGGCATCTCTCAGCGTTTCTTCATCGAAGCCTATCAGCTGGGTTTCCACAGGCTGTCGGTTCGGCGGTGGTGTTTTTATTACGGATAAATCCCTTGCTGCCATTAGTGAAAACTGTAGCGTTCTCGGAATTGGCGTAGCGGTCAGGGTAAGTGTGTCTATGTTGGTTTTCAGGGTTTTAAGTTTGTCTTTTACATTTACTCCGAATTTATGCTCTTCATCAATGATTAAAAGCCCTAAATCCTTGAATTTTACCTTGTCCGAAACCAGCTGATGCGTTCCTATCACGATGTCTATTTTACCGCTTTCCAAACCTTCCAGCGTTTCTTTTTTCTGTTTTGCCGTTCGGAAACGATTGAGATAAGAAACATTGATAGGAAAATCTTTCAGCCTTTCTGTAAAACTCCTAAAATGCTGAAATGCCAAAATGGTCGTAGGAACCAGCACAGCTACCTGTTTGCCATCGGTAGCCGCTTTGAAGGCTGCACGAATAGCGACCTCCGTTTTTCCGAAACCTACATCGCCGCAGATAAGCCTGTCCATAATGGTTTCCGCCTCCATGTCTTTTTTCACATCATGGGTCGCTTTCTCTTGGTCTGGCGTGTCTTCGTAGATGAAACTCGCTTCCAGCTCATCTTGTAGATAGGTGTCTGGCGAGAAGGCAAAACCTTTGGAGGTTTTTCTCTGTGCATAGAGTTTTATTAAGTCAAAAGCTATTTGTTTTACTTTCGCTTTGGTCTTTTGTTTAAGGTTTTTCCAAGCGGGAGAGCCCAGTTTGGAAAGGGTGATTTCTTTCCCTTCTGAGCCGTTGTATTTTGAGATTTTGTGCAGAGAGTGGATGCTCACATACAGCAAATCGCCGTTTTTATAAGAAAGTTTGAAACATTCCTGCGTTTTGCCGTCGTTATTCACTTTGACTAGTCCCATGAATTTACCGATTCCGTGGTCTATGTGCGTGATGTAATCGCCGACTTGCAGCTGCATCAGGTCTTTTAAGGTCAAATGTTCGGACTTGGCGAAAGAATCTTTGGTTTTAAATCTTTGATAACGGTCAAAAATCTGGTGGTCGGTATAAACCGCGATTTTATAATGACTGTCCACAAAGCCCTCATGAAGCTCTGACTGAAACGCCGTGAAAAGATGATTAACCGCATCTTGCTGATGTTCAGTGGCTAAGGTCTCGATGATTTCTGTCAGTCTGTCTTTTTGTTTCTTGGAAGAAAAGGAAATCCAGACCTCGTAGCCTTGCTCTTTTTTGGTGATAAGATCCTCTATCAAAAGTTCAAAATTCTTGTGAAAACTCGGCTGTGGAGTTTGGCTCAGCTGAATGATTTTTGATGAAGGACTGTTTGAAAAATCTATGGTTCTGAATTTTTGAAAACATATTGAAAACTCTTCGCTGGAAAGAAACAGCTCGTGAGGCTCTCGGTGTTTGATGGTTTTGCTGAGTTTATCAAATTGATTTTGAGCCTTTTGGTAAAAAGTTTCAGTTTTATCCAAACAAGAATAAGCGTTTTTGATCATAATCAAGCTATCCGAAGGCAGCAAGTCAAAAAATGGAACTTTCTCGCCTTGTGTGGAAAGATTGATATTAGAAACTAATTGAAACTCATCTACTTTCTCCACGGAAAGCTGGGTTTCTATGTCAAAAGTTTTGATGCTTTCTATTTCATTCCCGAAAAATGTGATTCGGAAAGGTTTTTCATTTGAATAAGAAAAAACATCTACAATTCCGCCTCGAACCGCGAATTCACCAGGCTCGGAAACAAAATCTGTTAAATTAAAATGAAACTGATTGAGCAGTTCTTCCGTGAAATCAAAATCTAGTTTTTCGCCCGTTTTTATACGGTGAGAAATCATTTTGAAATCCTCTTTTTTCAGAACTTTTTCATTCAGAGCAGAGATATGAGCTACGATTATTTTTTGTTTGTTATTGATATTCAGTTGGTTAATTACTTCTGTTCTCAAAACCAAATTGGCGTTTTTAGTCCGCTCCTCCTGATAAGGCTCTGTGTAGGAGTTGGGCAGGTGCAGGACATTTTCTTCGCCGACGAGTTCCTCCATTTCGGTGGTTGTGTAGTGGGAATCTTCCTTGTCATCGATAATCAAAAGAATGGTTTTTTGCTGGCTCAGGAAAGCCTCTGCGGCGAGAATGCTCACGGCAGAACCTACTGCTCCTTTCACGGAAAGATGCTCGGTTTTTTCCCAATTTTGAAAAATCTCTTCTCCGAAATTTTGGTTTAAAAGTTTGGTTAATAGTGACTTGTCTATCGTTTGTAAGCTCATTTTTAGTATAAATTAAATGACGAGAAGCGATTTCGGAATGGCTCCGAAATCGTTTCTCTATTGGTGCAAAGGTAAGATTATTTAGCGAAAAAATCCTATCTCATATAGTGTGCAAAGTACAAACAGCTTGTCTGTAAGTCTTTTACGGTTTGGGTTCGTTTGTAATGCTTTTTCAGCTCTGCGAAGTAAGTTCGGAATTTTTCTCTCTTTGTCAGATTCATTTGAGCTTCAAAAACTTTTACTTTTCCTGAATAATCTGGGTCAGAATAGTCGATGTAAAAACTTTGGTTGGCTTCCCATTGATAGAATTTCCCTTGCTCTGCACTTGCCATTTGGAAAAGAATTCTGGCTTTTTGCTCTTTGTTTTTAGAGTGTTTTAGGGCTTTTTCGTAGTAGCTGATAGCAAGGTCAAAATTATCTGGCTCTATGAATCCGCTATCGTAGAAGGTTTTGTAAGAGAAATCATATTTTCTCTCGTTTGCTTGTTCGTGGAAATGGAATTTAGGGCTGTTGCTGTTATTCATATCCAAAGTGAAAAGCTCACGGAAATACCCTAAAACAGAGGTGTTGTAGAGTAGGTTGCCGATGAGCTGATTGGCTTTCACGCCTTTCACGGATTTTTCTTTTCCTGTTTCTTCGAGCTGAATCAGGGCTTGTGCAAGTTCTAACTTGTTCATTTTCTGTTTAATGAAAGGGAAGAAGCTGAGATCTTCGGCTTTCATGGATACTTCCTGCGGACTGTCAAAACTTTCCCAGACATTATGCCCGAAAACAAGGCTTGAAATACGGTTGTAGCCATCGTATTTATCTTTGAAATCGGATTTTGCTTTCTCTTTATCATCGCCATAATAATAGACATTGTTAATATAAATATCCTCAAAACTTCCTGCTTTCTCGTAGTGAGTTTTAGCCTTTTTGAAATCAGCCATACGCATCGCATGGTCGCCGTAGATTAACTCAAAGAAAGCTTCTGCGTTAATGTTTTTTATGGATCGCTCGATGATGAATTTTTCAAAGCTCGTCTTGTTTGGCTTTTTGTAGAAAGTTTCTATTTTCTTTGTCAAAGCGAGATTTGGGTAATATTGCAGGGCATGGATGCTGTTATTTAGAAGGAATGATTTTGCGTCCTGCTGTTCTACGAAATAGCGATTGGCAATGATGTCAATGATAAAATCTTTGGTTCCGAGATAGTTATACCAGCCGTTTTCATTTTTGCTAGGTTCTTCTCGTAGGATTTTGCCGTATTTTTTCATTAGAAGTTCTTCAAACTCTGGCGTTATTTTGGTTTGAGAAACGATTTCGTTCAGCATTTTCATTTTTTCTATCTGCTGGATATAGTCAGAATTGGTTGTTTTTATTTTATTTAAAACCAAATTGCTTCCCTTGAAATCTTTATTCAGAAAACGAAGGTAAGCATCGCTGAGTTCCCAGAAAACATCTTTGGAGGTTGCTTTTATTTCAGTGATTATCTTTCGTAAATCTTCAGAAAAATCGGTAGATTCCGTGTAGTAGCTTTCTGTTCTTACAGGAAGAAGTTTGTCTTGGCATTTATCCTTGTCCTTGCAGGAAGGATAAGCCATGAGGTGGCTTCTCTCCAGCTCGTTAATCGCTCTGGCAGCGAGAACTTTTAGGATTTTAGAATCGGCATTGTTTTTCAGCATTTTCTGCATCAGCGGCACGGGATTGTTGTAGCCGTTGTAAGCCAAAAGGAAATATGCCATGTTTTTTTCTTCGGCGGTTTTAGCTTTGTTTAGCAGTCCTTCGAAATCGCCAGAATTAGAGAATTTCATAGAAGTGTAGGAGCTTTGTTTCAAATCTCTGCTGTGGATGAAAACTTTGAAGAAATTCCAATTTGCAGCTTCTTTTTTGCCTAAACCATTCTGTGCGCCTGCCATTTGCTGTAAGGCATAATAATAAATCGGTGATCTTAAATTCAAGGGAACAACCAAAGTTTCAAAATAATGAACAGCCTTTTGGTAGTTTCTCGTATAATGATTAAACCTCACGATTTGATAAGCATATCGTAGTTTTATTTCTTTGTTGGTGGATGTTTTGTAGGCGTTCAGCAGGCTTTCCATGGTTTTGGAATAGTTGAGCTGAGTGGCATTTTTTCTATTTTTATCAACATCGAAATAAAACGAATCTTCATCTGCAACAAAACTAATCGCCATATAAGGTTCCAGTTCTTTGGCTTTGATGAGGTAGGTTAGCCCTTGTTTGTATTTATTAAAAAACTGAGTGCTGAGTTTTTTGCTTAAAATATGTGTAAGTTTTCCATGAGACCAGTCTTGAAGGTGTTTTAGACTGATAGTCTGCACGAGAGCCAAAGTTTCCTCATAGGTAAGCTTGTTGTCAAAATATTTTTGCCAAGATTCTATATTTTCGCTTCGGAATTTATTTTTGGATTCATAAAAAGGCGTGTCATAGGCCAATAGAAAAGGTTCGTATTCAGGCGAGTGTATCATTTCCTGAGCGAACAAGTTGAAATATTCATAGTCTAAATTAACATCCACACAGGCTTTCGCTTTATGAGTAGCGAACAAAAGCGAGAGGGAAACAACAAGTTTTTTCATAATTCTATAAAGTATATTTGTCTATAAATTTACTATCCAGATGATAGTATACAATATTATAATGGTCTAATTTTTTATCCAAAAAATGTTTTACTTCGTCTAATTGGTTTTGGGAAATTTCCTCAATCTTGATTTTAAATCCTTTGTTGAGGTACACACCAAAATAAAAATCATCTTCCAACACTTCAAATTCTGTTTCAGAAATTTTCTTAAAGTTTTTGTTCTGAGATAAGTCATTTATCGTCAGCGCATTGATGAGTTTCTTTTTCCCGACATGATTGCTCACGATTCCCCAAGAGTATAAAGGAAGAGCAATGTCCATTTTTATGGGATATTCCTCAATGTTCATCAGGTAATTTTTAAGTGTGGGAACATCTAGAATTGAATTTTTCGGCTGGTTTTCTAGTGGCGAATAAGTGGCGTAGCACATTAGATAAACCTTTTCCACGGGTGGAAATCCTGTTTTTTCTTTGTCTTTCACTTGGTGAAGCCGAAGGGTGCAGGTGATTTTTTGTTTTGAAATATTTTTTAGTTCCTCTAAAAACAGGAAATAATCTTCTCTCGTTTGTTCCGCCCAGTCGCAGTCTATTTGTATTTCGGAAGTCAGAGAGAGTTTGTTTTCGTTTTTTATATTTTCTATAAGAGAAAGAGTATTTTTCGCAAGGGAATGGATTTCTTCTTTTTTGATTCCGAAAAAAGTTCGATTCGTTATGAAAATCACAGGCGTGAGAGGAAGGTCGCTTTTTTGCGAAAAATGAATTTTCCCAACAGGAGTAAATCTGCCTTCTTTTTTATCAATATCAAAAAATCTGGTGTATATGGTCTGTGATTGGGATTTTCTCAGGTTTTCTTGCTCTTTTTTGTCCAAATTCCACTCTGTTCGCCAATAATAAAAAGAGTAAGAATGCTCCTTCGGGTTAGAACAACTAATGAATAAAATTAAAATAAAAAAATAGAATAATTTCATAGATTTCAAAGTTAGAAAAAAATAATAAAATACAGAAAAAAAACAACTTACAATTTGTAGATTCAAAAAAAAACCTTAAATTTGCACACTTGTTTGGTGGGGAGATTGTGTTTATTCATAAATAAAATCTGTATAAACCACTGAATATGAGTGTGAAAAAAATAATTTAAATAAATTTTTAATTATACAATGTCAGGTATTATTGGTAAAAAAATCGGTATGACCTCTTTGTTTAACGAAGAAGGAAAAAATATTCCTTGTACAGTTATCCAAGCTGGTCCATGCTCGGTTTTACAGGTCAGAACCGAAGAAGTTGATGGTTATTCAGCTATTCAATTAGGTTTCGATGACAAGAGTGAAAAGAATGTCGGAAAGGCATTAGCTGGTCATTTTAAAAAGGCTGGTTCTGCTCCTAAGGCGAAAATCGTAGAATTCCACAATGGGTTCGAAGATGTGAAATTAGGAGATGAAGTGAATGTGGATATCTTTGTAGAAGGAGAGTATGTGGATGTTACAGGAACTTCAAAAGGTAAAGGTTTCCAAGGTGTTGTTAAAAGACATGGTTTTGGTGGTGTAATGCAGCAGACTCATGGACAGCACAATAGATTGAGAGCTCCGGGTTCTATCGGTGCGGGTTCAGATCCATCAAGAGTTTTTAAAGGCTTGAGAATGGCTGGTAGAATGGGAGGTGAGCAGGTTACTGTTCAAAACCTTCAAGTGTTAAAAGTAGATAAAGAACAAAATCTTTTAATAGTAAAAGGTGCTGTTCCGGGAGCTAAAAATTCTTATGTAATTATCAGAAAATGGAATTAGTAGTATTAAATACATCAGGAAAAGAAACCGGAAGAAAGGTACAGTTAGACGATGCTATCTTTGGTATCGAGCCTAACCAGCACGCGGTTTACTTAGAAGTGAAACAATATCTTGCGGCTCAAAGACAAGGTACGCATAAGTCTAAAGAAAGAAGTGAAATCACTGCTTCTACTAAAAAATTGAAGAAACAGAAAGGTTCTGGTTCTGCAAGATACGGGGATATCAAGTCGCCTGTATTCAAAGGAGGAGGTAGAGTTTTCGGACCTAAGCCAAGAGATTATAGATTTAAATTAAATAAAGCATTAAAAAGATTAGCGAAAAAATCTGTTCTTTCTCAAAAAATGAGAGAAAATTCTATCAAAGTTTTAGAAGAGCTGAATTTCTCTGCTCCTAAAACAAAAGATTTTGTTAATGTAGTAAATGCTTTAGGTTTGGAAGGTAAGAAGTCATTGTTTATTCTTGCTGAAGCAAACAAGAATGTATTTTTATCTTCAAGAAACTTACCAAAAGCAAAAGTGATGAATTATAACGAGATCTCTTCTTATGATTTAATCAATGCTGGTGAGGTAGTATTCTTTGAAGGTGCAGTAGAGAAGTTTCAAGAAAATTTAAGAAAATAAATCATGTCAATCATTATTAAACCAATCATTTCAGAAAAAGCGACTTATCTTACAGATTTGAGAGGGCAGTATTCTTTTTTAGTAGATACTAAAGCGAATAAAATCCAAATTAAAAATGCTGTAGAAGAAGCTTATGGTGTAAAGGTAGCAAATGTTAGGACTATGATTTATGCTCCTAAAGTTTCTATGAAATACACTAAAAAAGGTCTTCAAGTTGGTAAAACTAACAAGTTGAAGAAAGCAGTTATAGAACTTCAAGCAGGTGAAGTTATCGATGTTTTTGCAAATTAATAATTAATTATAAATAATAGTAATGTCTGTTAGAAAATTAAAACCTATCACCCCGGGACAGAGATTCAGAATTGTAAACAATTTTGATGAAATTACTACCAACAAGCCAGAGAAATCTTTGACTTTTGGTATTAAGAAATCAGGTGGGCGTAACAACACAGGTAAAATGACCATGCGTTACACCGGAGGTGGACACAAAAAGAAGTACAGAATCATTGACTTTAAAAGAAACAAATTTAATGTTGATGCTACTGTAAAAACTGTAGAGTATGATCCAAACAGAACAGCTTTTATCGCATTACTAGAATATGCAGATGGAGAGAAGAGATATATCGTAGCTCCAGCTGGTATCAAAGTAGGACAAAAAGTAGTTTCTGGGGAAAATGTAGCTCCTGAAATAGGAAACGCTATGAAATTGAAGAATATTCCTTTGGGTTCAGTGATTTCTTGTATAGAAATGAAACCAGGACAAGGAGCAATTCTTGCAAGAAGTGCAGGTTCTTCAGCACAGTTGACTTCAAGAGATGGAAAATACGCTATCGTTAAATTGCCTTCAGGAGAATCAAGAATGATCTTGGTAGAATGTATAGCAATGATAGGTTCAGTATCAAACTCAGATCATCAACTTACTGTTTCTGGTAAAGCAGGTAGAAGCAGATGGTTGGGTAGAAGACCAAGAACTAGAGCGGTAGTTATGAACCCAGTAGATCACCCAATGGGTGGTGGTGAAGGTAGATCATCTGGTGGTCACCCAAGATCTAGAAACGGTAAACCAGCTAAAGGTTACAAGACTAGAAAGAAAAATAAAGTGTCTAACCGTTACATCGTATCTAAAAGAAAATAATTATGGCAAGATCACTTAAGAAAGGACCTTTTATTCACCATTCATTAGAGAAAAAGGTTCAAGCAAATATAGAGTCTGGTAAAAAGACAGTAATTAAAACATGGTCTAGAGCATCTATGATTTCTCCAGACATGGTAGGACAAACTATAGCAGTGCACAACGGGAAATCTTTTATCCCTGTATACATCACTGAAAATATGGTAGGTCATAAATTAGGCGAATTTTCTCCGACAAGATCTTTCAGAGGTCACGCGGGTAATAAAAATAAAGGTAGCAGATAATAGTCATGGGAATAAGAAAACAAAATAGTGCATTAGCTAGAAAAGCAGCGAATAGAGATGTGGTAAAAGCATGTCTAAATGATTGTCCTTCTTCTCCAAGAAAAATGAGATTAGTTGCTGATATCATCCGTGGAGAAAATGTAGATAAAGCATTATATATCCTAAAATACTCTAAAAAAGAGGCTTCTAATAAGTTAGAAAAATTGTTGTTGTCAGCAATTGCTAACTGGCAGGTGAAAAACCCTAACGCTGATGTAGAAGCAGCAAATCTTTTTGTAAAAGAGATTTATGTGGATAGTGCTAGACAATTAAAAAGATTGAGACCAGCACCACAAGGTAGAGGTTACAGAATTAGAAAAAGATCTAACCATGTGACTTTAATTTTAGGTAATAAATCAGAAAATCAATAATCAAGGTATGGGACAGAAGACAAATCCAATTGGTAATAGATTAGGAATCATTAGAGGTTGGGATTCTAACTGGTTTGGAGGAAATGATTATGGAGATAGAATCGCAGAAGACTATAAGATCAGAAGATACCTTGAGGCTAGATTATCTAAAGGTGGAATCTCTAGAATCTTTATAGAAAGAACATTAAAGTTAGTTACAGTTACAATCACTACAGCAAGACCAGGTTTAATCATTGGTAAAGGAGGTCAAGAGGTTGATAAATTAAAAGAAGAGTTAAAGAAAATCACTGATAAGGATATTCAAATTAATATCTTTGAAATTAAGAGACCAGAATTAGACGCTGTATTGGTTGCGGATAGCATTGCTAAGCAAATTGAAAACAGAATTTCTTACAGAAGAGCTGTTAAAATGGCTATCGCTGGTTCTATGAGAATGGGAGCAGAGGGGATAAAAGTTCAGATTTCTGGAAGATTGAACGGAGCTGAAATGGCAAGATCAGAATCTTTCAAAGAAGGAAGAATTCCTCTATCTACATTCAGAGCAGATATAGATTATCATATCGCAGAAGCACACACTACTTATGGTAGGTTGGGTGTTAAAGTGTGGATTATGAAGGGAGAAGTATATGGTAAGAGAGAGCTTTCTCCACTTGTAGGGCAACAACAGAAGAAAGGTCCTGCATCAGGAGGAGGTAAAAAAAGAGAAAGAAAATAATTAATGAAATTTTAGGTTTGAAATTGAAAATTTTAAATGCCGTTACCTTTTAAAATCTAAAATTTAAAATCTAAGATCTAAAATTCTAAAATTATGTTACAACCAAAAAGAACCAAGTTCCGTCGTGTTCATAAAATGAAAATGAAAGGTAATGCTAACAGAGGAGCTCAGTTAGCTTACGGAACATTCGGAATTAAAGCCATGGAAGGTGCTTGGATCACTGCAAGACAGATTGAGGCGGCTCGTATTGCTGCTACAAGATATATGAAGAGAGAGGGGCAACTATGGATTAAAATATTCCCAGATAAGCCAATTACTAAAAAACCAGCTGAAGTAAGGATGGGTAAAGGTAAAGGTGCTGTAGAATACTGGGTAGCTGTAGTAAAACCAGGAAGAGTAATGTTTGAAATCGGAGGAGTACCTTACGAAGTAGCAAAAGAGGCGTTAAGACTTGCTGCACAAAAACTTCCAGTAGTTACGAAGTTCATAGTAGCTAATGATTTTGTTCAACCACAATAAATCTCGAAATTATGAAACAAGCTGAAATTAAGAACTTAAGCGTAGAGGATATCAAGGCGAAATTAGTAGAGTTGAGAGCTACTTACAGCAAAACAAGATTGGCTCACAAAATTAGCCCAGTAGAAAATTCTATTCAAATCAGAGATTTAAGAAGAACAATCGCAAGACTTGAAACCGAGTTAACTAACAAACAATAATTTTCATTTTAAGCATGGAAAGAAATTTAAGAAAAGAAAGAATAGGAATAGTTTCGAGCAATAAAATGGAAAAAACCATTGTTGTTAGTGAAACTATGAGAATGAAACATCCTATGTACGGTAAATTCGTATTAAAAACGAAAAAATATACTGCACATGATGAGAACAACGAGTGTAACGAAGGTGATACAGTTCTAATCCAAGAAACTAGACCTTTGAGTAAGAATAAGAGATGGAGATTAGTAAGAATTATAGAAAGAGCTAAGTAATGTTACAAACTGAATCAAGATTAAAAGTTGCTGATAACACTGGTGCTAAAGAAGTGCTAGTAATCAGAGTTCTAGGTGGTACTAGAAGAAGATATGCTTCTGTTGGTGATAAAATCGTAGTTACTATTAAAGATGCTACTCCATCAGGAAATGCAAAGAAAGGACAAGTGTCTAAGGCTGTTGTAGTAAGAACTAAAAAAGCTGTTCGCAGAAAAGATGGTTCATACATCAGTTTTGATGACAATGCTTGTGTTTTGCTCAATGCAGCGGGAGAAATGAGAGGAACTCGTGTTTTCGGGCCTGTTGCTAGAGAGTTGAGAGATAAAGAATATATGAAAGTAATTTCATTAGCCCCTGAAGTTTTATAAATTCTAGAAAGATGACAAAGTTAAAAATCAAAAAAGGAGATAATGTAATTGTTACAACAGGTAACAAAAACATTAAAGGTAAAACGGGTGAAGTTATTGCTGTAATTAAAGATAAAAATAGAGCTGTAGTTGCAGGTCTTAATATCGTAAAGAAGCATGTAAAGCCATCTGCGTCTAATCCACAAGGAGGAATTGTAGAAAAGGAAGCTTCAATCCATATTTCTAACTTAGCGTTAGTAGATCCTAAAACAGGAAAAGCTACAAAAGTTGGATACAGAATGGAAGGAGATAAAAAAGTAAGATTTGCAAAAAAATCTGGTGAAATTTTATAAAAGACTAAAAGATGGAATACATAGCTAGACCCAAAAAATTATATAAAGAAAAAATTGTTCCAGCAATGATGGAAGAATTTGGGTATAAGTCTGTAATGCAAGTACCAAGATTAGAGAAAATCGTACTTTCTCAAGGTTTGGGAGATGCAGTACAAGATAAGAAGATTGTAGATTATGCGGTAGAAGAACTTACAGCAATTACTGGACAAAAAGCAGTAGGAACAATCTCTAAAAAAGATGAAGCATCATTCAAATTGAGAAGAGGTGTTCCAATTGGAGCAAAAGTAACACTAAGAGCAGATAGAATGTACGAGTTTTTAGATAGACTTACATCTTCTGCACTACCAAGAATCAGAGATTTCAGTGGAATCAAAGCTGATGGTTTTGACGGAAGAGGTAACTATAACTTGGGTATTACCGAGCAGATTATCTTCCCTGAAATCGTGATTGATAAAGTGAAAAAAATCCAAGGTATGGATATTACTTTTGTGACATCTGCTAAAACAGATAAAGAAGCTAAAGTTTTATTAACTCATTTCGGATTACCGTTTAAAAAGAACTAATCATGGCAAAGGAATCAATGAAAGCGCGTGAGCGCAAAAGAGAAGCACTAGTTGCTAAATATGCCGCTAAAAGAAAAGCTTTGAAAGAAGCGGGAGATTACGAAGCTCTACAAAAATTGCCTAAAAATGCTTCTCCAGTGAGATTGCACAATAGATGCAAACTTACAGGAAGACCAAGAGGGTACATGAGAATTTTCGGAATTTCGAGAGTTACTTTCAGAGAAATGGCAAACCAAGGACTTATCCCTGGTGTTAAAAAAGCAAGTTGGTAACAATTTTTAACAAATCGAGATAATTAAGTTGTAAAATTGCAAAACTAATTATCATTAACCAATAATAAAAAAAAAGAAAAATGGTAACAGATCCAATTTCAGATTTCCTAACTAGAGTAAGGAACGCACAAAGCGCAGGCCACAAAGTGGTGGAAATTCCTGCATCGAAAATTAAAAAGGAGATTACGAAAATCCTATTTGATCAAGGGTACATCTTGAACTATAAGTTTGAAGATAATGCTGTTCAAGGGACTATCAAAATCGCTTTGAAGTATGACAAGCAAACTAACAAACCAGCTATCAAGTCTATTCAGAGAGCTTCTAGACCTGGTTTGAGAAAATACGCTGGTTCAGATGAACTTCCAAGAGTATTGAACGGTTTGGGAATAGCTATCATCTCTACTTCTAAAGGAGTAATGACTGATAAAAAAGCAAGACAAGAGAAAGTAGGAGGTGAAGTAATCTGCTATGTATATTAATTTATAAATAGGAATAATGTCAAGAATTGGTAAATCAATTATAACAATCCCAGCAGGAGTTACAGTATCATTTTCTAATAATGTTGTAACTGTGAAAGGACCAAAAGGTGAACTTTCTCAAGAAATCACTAAAGGGATTACGATAGCACAAGAAGGTGCTGAACTAACAGTAAACAGACCATCTGATTCTAAAGAACATAGATCTCTTCATGGTCTTTATAGAGCACTAATCAACAATATGGTAGTTGGTGTTTCAGAAGGGTTTACAAAACAGTTAGAATTAGTAGGTGTAGGTTATAGAGCATCTCACTCAGGACAAAAACTGGAGTTGGCTCTAGGTTTCTCTCATGGTATTATAATGGAACTTCCAAAAGAAATTACATTAAATACTGAGACTGAAAAAGGTAAGAACCCAATCATCACTTTATCATCTCATGATAAACAATTATTGGGAATGGTGGTTGCAAAAATCAGATCATTTAGAAAACCTGAACCTTACAAAGGAAAAGGTGTGAGATTTGTAGGAGAAAATGTTAGAAGAAAAGCTGGTAAATCTGCTTAAAATTTAAGGAAATGGCATTAACAAAAGTAGAAAAAAGAAACAGAATAAAGAGAAGAGTAAGAGGGAAAATCTCCGGTACTCAGGCATCACCAAGATTATCTGTATATAAGAGTAATAAAGAAATTTATGCTCAGTTGATCGATGACAAAGAAGGTAAAACTTTAGTATTCGCTTCTTCTAGAGAGAAAGAAGTAAACGCTAAAGGAACAAAAACTGAAGTAGCAGCAGCTGTAGGTAAAAGAATTGCTGAAAAAGCAAAAGCAGCAGGCTATGAAAAAGTAGTTTTTGATAGAAATGGTTTCGTATATCACGGAAGAATAAAAGCTCTTGCTGATGGTGCTAGAGAAGGAGGTCTTCAATTCTAATTTTAAAAGTATCGAAATATGTTAGGAATAGATAATATAGAAAGAGTAAAACCTGGAGGATTAGAATTAGTAGATCGTCTAGTTGCTGTGAACAGAGTAACCAAGGTAACCAAAGGAGGTCGTGCTTTCGGATTTTCTGCTATCGTTGTAGTAGGGAACGAAGATGGAGTGATTGGTCATGGGCTTGGTAAGTCTAAAGAAGTTGCATCTGCAATTTCTAAAGCAGTAGAAGAAGCTAAGAAAAACTTAGTGAGAGTACCTGTAATCAATCATACAATTCCTCATCAAACATCTGCAAGATACGGAGGAGCTGATATCTTCCTAAGACCTGCATCTCATGGTACAGGGCTTATCGCAGGGGGAGCGGTGAGAGCCGTTCTAGAATCTGCGGGAGTGCATGATGTATTGTCAAAATCTAAAGGTTCTTCTAACCCTCACAATGTAGTAAAAGCTACATTCAAGGCGTTGTTAGATATCAGAAGACCAGAGGAAATAGCAAGAATGAGAGGGATTTCTCTAAATAAAGTGTTCAACGGTTAATTTTTAAAGAAAAATGGCAACAATTAAAGTAAAACAAGTAAGAAGTGCTATTGGTAGAACTAAAACTCAAAAATTAACACTTGAGGCGTTAGGTCTTAGAAAATTGAACCAAGTAGTAGAGCACGAAGCTACACCATCAATTTTAGGAATGGTAGCAGCAGTAAAACATTTAGTAGAAGTTCAAAAATAAAAATAATCTTAAAAGGTTTAATGCTGAGAGATTGGCATTAAATCTTTTGATTTGAATTTTAAATTTAAGACAATTATGAATTTAAGTAATATTAAACCAGCATCAGGAGCTACTCACAACTCTAAAAGATTAGGTAGAGGACAAGGTAGTGGTAAAGGAGGAACTTCCACAAGAGGTCACAAAGGTGCTAAATCAAGATCTGGTAACTCTACCAAAATAGGTTTTGAAGGAGGACAAATGCCTTTACAAAGAAGACTTCCAAAGTTTGGTTTCAATAATGTGAATAGAAAAGAGTATAGAGCAATAAACTTGGATACTATTCAAGCATTAATTGATGCTAAAAATTTAACTGAAATTACTAAAGAAGTTTTAGTTGAAAACGGATTGTCTTCTAAAAATGAATTAGTAAAAATTATGGGTAGAGGGGAACTAAAATCAGGAGTTTCTATTTCTGCAAATAAATTTACTAAATCTGCTGAAGAAGCAATAAACAAAGTAGGAGGTAAAGCAATCACTCTATAAAAAAAATAATGAAGAAAGGATTTATACAAACACTCAAAAACATTTGGAGTCTTGAAGAATTAAGAGAAAAAATATTATTTACTATTTCTCTTGTATTGGTGTATAGATTCGCATCATATATTTCCCTGCCTGCCATTAATTTGGACGAGGTAGGGAATCTTTTGCAGCATTACCAAAATCAGGGAGGTAGCAAGCAAGGAACAGGTTTTTTGAGTTTGTTATCATCTTTTACAGGAGGTGCTTTTGGTAGGGCTTCTATATTGGCTTTAGGTATTATGCCGTATATTTCTGCATCTATTATAGTTCAGTTAATGGGAATGCTAGTTCCATATTTTCAAAAACTACAAAAAGATGGTGAAAGTGGAAGAAATACTCTAAACCAAATAACAAGATGGCTTACAATAGGAGTATGTCTAGTTCAGGCTCCGTTTTATCTAGGTACTATAACAAATGAGTTTTTACCTTATGCACAGTTCAGAACTGCTTATTATGTAGAGCCTGAATCTGTGATGTTTTGGTTACCTAGTATAGTAATCCTTGTAACAGGATCCTTGTTTTCTATGTGGCTGGGAGAGAAGATAACTGATAGAGGTATCGGTAACGGTATATCTATATTGATAATGGTGGGGATACTAGCAGATCTTCCTATAGCTTTTGTAGATGAAGTTACTCAGCAAACGAGTAAAGGAGGATTAGGTTCTATCATTATTTTAGTAGAAGTTTTATTCTGGTTATTAGTTATTGTTTTAGCGATATTATTATCAGTTGCTGTAAGAAAGATACCAGTACAATATGTGAGCAGAGCTCACGCAAGAGGAGGACACAATAGTGCATTGACAGAGGGAGCTAGACAATGGATTCCTTTGAAAGTAAATGCAGCTGGTGTCATGCCTATCATTTTTGCGCAGGCGATAATGTTCATTCCTGGGTTATTGACTAAAGTAGATGAGACAAATACATTTTTAGCAGGCTTCAAAAATGTCTTTAGCTGGCAGTATAATGTTCTATTTGCATTGTTGATTATAATATTTTCTTTCTTCTATACAGCCATCTCAATTCCTACCCATCAAATGGCTGAGGAGCTTAAAAGAAATGGTGGATTGATCCCTAAAATAAAACCAGGAAAAGAAACGGCAGATTATATAGATGATATTTTATCAAAAATAACTTTGCCAGGTTCGATTTTTTTAGCTATCTTTGCAGTCCTTCCAGCAATAGTTCATGGTACTTTTGTACAAACAGACAGATTTTCACTATTTTTTGGTGGAACATCATTGTTGATTATGGTGAGTGTAATATTGGATACAGTACAACAAGTAAATACTTATCTTTTAAATCATCATTATGATGGATTGATGCAGTCAAAATTATCAAGAACAACAAAAAGGTAATAGGTTATGGCAAAGCAAAAGCATATAGAACAGGATGGAGTAATAGTGGAGGCATTATCAAATGCCATGTTCCGTGTTGAACTAGAAAATGGGCATGTTCTCATAGCACATATTTCTGGGAAGATGAGAATGCACTATATAAAGCTCTTGCCAGGTGATAAGGTGAAACTAGAACTTTCTCCATATGACTTGACTAAGGGAAGAATTACTTTTAGATACTAGAAGTATATTAGTTAGAATAAAATTAAGAATATAAGATGAAAGTTAGAGCATCAATTAAGAAAAGAAGTGCAGACTGCAAAATCGTAAGAAGAAAAGGCAGATTGTACATTATTAACAAAAAGAACCCTAAATTTAAACAAAGACAAGGCTAATTAAAATAGCATACAATTAAATTATGGCGAGAATTGCAGGTATAGATTTACCAAAAAACAAAAGAGGCGTAATAGGACTTACTTATATTTATGGAATAGGTAGAAGTACTGCGTCTGAGATTTTGAAAAACGCTGGAATCAGCGAAGATAAGAAAGTCAACGAATGGAATGACGACGAATTGGCTGCTATCAGAAATTATATCTCTGAAAATGTAAAAGTAGAAGGAGAGTTAAGATCTGAAGTTCAATTAAACATCAAGAGGTTGATGGATATTGGATGCCAAAGAGGGATTCGTCATAGACTGGGATTACCTTTAAGAGGCCAAAGAACGAAAAATAACTCTAGAACTCGTAAAGGAAAGAGAAAAACTGTTGCTAACAAGAAAAAAGCAAGTAAATAATCGTTAGGAATTATGGCAAAACAAGCAAAAGTAGTTAAAAAAAGAAAAGTAAAAGTAGAGGCGATTGGAGAAGCGCATATTCAAGCTTCTTTCAATAATATTATTATCTCTTTGACCAATAAAAATGGAGAAGTGATATCTTGGGCTTCTGCAGGTAAAATGGGTTTTAGAGGCTCTAAGAAAAACACTCCGTTTGCAGCACAGGTTGCAGCAGAAAACTGTTCTCAGGTAGCTTATGAAGCAGGTTTGAGAAGAGTAAAAGTGTTTGTGAAAGGACCTGGTGCAGGTAGAGAATCTGCAATCAGATCTATTCATAATTCAGGAATAGAAGTGAGCGAAATAGTAGATGTTACACCTATTCCACACAACGGATGTAGACCACCAAAAAGAAGAAGAGTATAATAATAAAAATTTGGTATTTCATTTTTAAATTTATAAGAATGTAGTATCAGATGTCAAATCTAAAATCATATGGCAAGATATATTGGACCTAAAACAAAAATTGCTAGAAAATTTGGTGTAGCAATTTATGGAGATGATAAAAGTTTTGAAAAAAGAAGAAATCAACCTCCAGGTCAACACGGACCAAATAAAAGAAGAGGAGCTAAAAAATCTGAATACGCAGTTCAGCTAGCCGAAAAACAAAAAGTAAAATATATCTATGGAATCTTAGAAAAACAATTTGCGAATATGTTTGATAAGGCTCATAGAAGTAAAGGAGTAACAGGTGAAGTTTTGTTACAACTTTGTGAATCTAGATTGGATAATGTTGTATATAGATTAGGTTTTGCTAAGACTAGAGCAGCTGCAAGACAATTGGTTTCACACAGACATATCACTGTAAATGGAGAATTGGTAAATATTCCATCATATTCTCTAAAAGCAGGAGATGTTGTTGCAGTAAGAGCTAAGTCTAAATCACTTGAAGTTGTAGCAGATGCATTAGCATCTAAATCAAACTATGAGTGGTTACAATATAACGACGAAAAGAGAGAAGGAGTATTTATTTCTACTCCTGAAAGATTACAGATTCCTGAAGATATCAAGGAACAGTTAATCGTTGAGTTATATTCTAAATAATTTTTTAATCAAATTCTTGCTCAACCCAATTTTATATGGCAATTTTACAATTCATAAAACCCGATAAAGTAATACTTCTAAACTCTACAGAAACTAGAGGTCAGTTTGAATTCAGACCGCTAGAACCTGGATTTGGAACGACTATCGGTAATGCTTTGAGGAGAGTCTTGTTATCTTCTCTCGAAGGATATGCTATTACATCTATTAAGATAGAAGGAGTAGAGCATGAGTTTTCAACAATTCCAGGAGTAATTGAGGATGTAACTGAAATAATCCTTAACCTTAAACAGTTAAGATTAAAGGCTACAACAGAAAATGCTCCTGCTGAACAAGTAAGTGTTAAAGTTTCTAATCAAACAACAGTAACTGCTGGAGATTTCTCTAAATTCATCAAAGGATTTGAGGTGTTAAATCCAGATTTGGTTATCTGTAATATGGCAAAAAATGTGTCGTTTGATATTAAATTTAATATAGATAAAGGTAGAGGATATGTTCCCTCTGAGCAAAATAAATTAAATAATGCTCCTATTGGAACTATCGCTATTGACTCTATTTACACACCTATTAAAAAGGTTCAGTATAGTGTTGAAAACTATCGTGTGGAGCAGAAAACAGACTACGAAAAACTAGTTTTGGACATAGAGACAGACGGTTCTATCTCTCCTCAAAATGCTTTGACAGAAGCTTCTAAGATATTGATTTATCACTTTATGTTATTCTCTGATGAAAGAATAACACTAGAGACAGAAGCAGTGAAAGCATCTATCCAATACGATGAAGAAACACTTCATATAAGACAATTATTGAAATCCAAGTTAGTAGATATGGATCTGTCTGTAAGAGCAATCAATTGCTTGAAAGCAGCAGAAGTAGAAACGCTTGGAGAATTGGTTTCATTCAGTAAGTCTGATTTGATGAAATTTAGAAATTTTGGTAAAAAATCGCTGACAGAACTAGAAGAATTAGTTCATTCTAAAGGTTTGAACTTCGGATTTGATGTTAGCAAATATAAATTAGACGCTGATAAATAATTTTATATCATGAGACACGGAAAGAAATTTAATCATTTAGGAAGAACTGCCTCTCATAGAAAAGCATTACTTTCCAATATGGCATGTTCTCTTATAGAACATAAAAGAATAAACACTACTGTAGCTAAAGCTAAAGCTCTTAGAGTGTATATAGAACCTCTTTTGACTAAGGCAAAAGAAGATACTACACACAATAGAAGAACAGTATTTTCTTACCTTCAGAATAAAGAAGCAGTTACTGAATTATTCAGAACAATTGCTCCAAAAATCGCTGAAAGAAATGGAGGATATTGCAGAATCATCAAAACAGGATTCAGACTTGGAGATGGTGCTGATACTGCTATGATAGAGTTAGTTGATTTCAACGAACTATACAGTGCAAAATCAGATGCTAAGAAAACTACAAGAAGAAGTAGAAGATCTTCTTCTAAAAAAGAAACTTCTGAAACACCTGAAGTAAAAGCAGAGGAATCAGCTGAAAAATCAGGAGAATAAGTTTTTTTTACAACTAACTATAAAAAATAGTTCTTATCATTATTGGTAAGGACTATTTTAGTTTTCAGAAGATATAAAAAAGAAGGAGACTTTATAAAGTCTCCTTTAACCAACTAAAGAACTCTCGCTGCCATACTAAGGCATTCTGAGGTTTTAGTACCCAGTGGTTTTCATCTGGGAAGTATAGAAATTTAGATTTGATATTTTTAAGTCTAGCCACTTGGAAAGCCTGTTGTCCCTGCTCATAAGGAACTCTGAAATCCATATTTCCTTGGATAATCATTATTGGCGTATTCCAATTGTTTACATAGTTGCTAGGATTGAATTTAGTGTAGGATTTTGAGGAAGGATTGTCCCAAGGAGAACCTCCCATATCCCAATTTGCGAACCAAAGCTCTTCAGTAGTGCCATACCAAGATTTAGTATCAAAAAGCCCATTGTGAGAGATGAAAGTTTTGAATCTGTTTTGGTGGACTCCAGCCAGCATCAGTACAGAATAACCTCCATAGCTAGCACCCACAGCGCCTATTCTGTCCTTGTCTATGTATGGAAGTTCTTTCGCGAAGTCTGCTGCGGATAGGTAGTCTTGGATAGATTGTCCTCCCCAGTCTTGGCTGATTTGTTCATTCCATTTTGTTCCCCATCCTGGCATACCCCTACGGTTAGGAGCGATTACGATATAGTCATTGGCAGTCATTAGCGAGAAATTCCATCTTAGGCTAAAATATGGCGTAAGAGCAGACTGCGGCCCTCCTTGGCAGTATAGAAGTGCAGGATATTTTTTGTTTGGGTCAAAATTTGGTGGGTAGTGGAACCATACTCCCATTTCCTTACCATCGGTAGTTTTTATCATTTTTAGTTCGGAATGACCTAATTTTAGTTTTTGGTAAAAATCAGCATTGACATCCGTTACCTGCTTCATTTTTCCATTTTTTAAATCAACAGAATAGAGTTCAGGGCTGTGGAAAGCATCATTTCTACTTACTAAAAGTGAATTTTTATTTTGTGCAAAAACAGCATTTACATCAAAATCTCCTTTTGTAACTTGTTTTACGGTTTTGTTTTGATTAACAGTAAATAACTGCTTAGTTCCTCTGAAAGCAGCTGTGAAATAGATATTTTGAGAATCATTAGCCCAGAAGACATCTCCCGTTACGCTGTCATCCCAGTTTTTGGTAAGGTTGTTTTTACTTCTATTTCCCCAATCCATCACATAGATGTCGTTTTTATCGGCTTCGTAGCCATCTCTTGCCATACTTTGCCAAAGAAGATATTTTCCATTTGGGCTGAATTTAGGGTTCATGTCGTACCCCATCATTCCTTCTGTAAGGTTGCTGGTTTTTCCTGTTGCCAATTCGTATAGGAATATGTCTGTATTGGTGCTGACAGCATATTCTTTTCCAGTTTTTGCCTTAGTAACATAGATGATGTGTTTAGCATCAGGCGACCAAATGAAATCTTCCCCTCCACCAAAAGGCTTTTGAGGCGAGTCATAGGCTTTTCCTTCTAGTAAATCTTTGGCTGCGCTAGAATTTTCTTTGACACTAACTACGAAAATATGATTGTATTTCCCTGCATACCAAGTGTCCCAGTGGCGGTGGTTTAGGTCTGTGTAGACTTGTGCAGAGGAGTTGGGAACATCGCTGTATTTGTCTTTGCTGTAGATTTTTTCTAGCTGAACTTCTCTACTGAAAGCCACTTTCTGCCCATCGGGAGAAACCTTAATATTCTGGGCATCTTTCCCAATGGTATAAAATTCTTTCCAAGATTTTCCATTGTCATTGGAACGGTAGATTTTACCATCTTCGAGGGCGTAAATTCCGTTTTTATCCCATTGGATAAAGGATTTTTTTCCTAAATCAAACGGAATACTTTGAGAGGAAGATGTGTTTAGCAAATAGGTTTTATGAACATTTTTTTCTGTCTCCAAATCAGTCTGGCTGGTTCTGTAAACAACCAATGAATGGTCTGGAGAAGCTCCTTGAACGCTTATTTTCCTTAGCTTCCAGAGGGTTTCTGGTGTCATCACTTCCTGTGCGTTCATCAACAGAGGAGCGGCGATAGCTAATGCTGTATACTTTAATTTCATGAGATATGATTTTTAATGGGTTTAAAATTAACAAAAACTTTCAAAATATAAAATTTTTGTTAGTTTTGATGGAAAAAGTGAGAAGGGTCTTTTTCTGAAAAAGAAACAATCAGAGAATTAGAAAAACTGAAACAACCAAGATTAAATAAAGGGTTCATTTCTAGATTTTGTCTTTTTTTGATGTTGAGATTTACTACCTTTGTGGCTAAAATTACTGAAAATTATGTTTGAAAATAAAAATCAAGAACTTACTCCAATTTCTGCATTAGGCGAATTTGGGCTTATAAAACATCTTACACAGTTTTTTCCTATTGAAAATACTTCTACAGAATTGGGAGTGGGAGATGATGCAGCTATCATCAATGCTGAAGGGAAAAAAGTTCTTGTCAGCACAGAGATGTTTACGGAAGGAGTGGATTTTAATTTAGGATATGTTCCTCTGAAACATCTGGGCTATAAGGTGGTAGTGGCGGGAATCAGTGATATTGTCGCTATGAATGCAGTTCCTACTCAGGTTATGATTTCGGTAGCTGTTTCTAATCGTTTCCCTGTGGAGGCTTTGGAGGAAATCTATGCGGGAGTTCAGTTGGCATGCCGACGATACAAGGTAGATTTAGTGGGCGGAGATACTACCAGTTCTCAAGCAGGATTAGTAATAAATGTCACCGCGGTAGGACTAGAAAGTTCTGAAAAAATCATCAACCGAAATGGAGTGAAACCGAATGATTTACTGGTAGTTACTGGTGATTTGGGAGGAGCATATATGGGCTTGCAGATTTTGGAGAGGGAGCATTCTGTTTATCTCAAAAATCCTAATATGCAGCCAGAGATGGAAGGGTATGACTATATCTTGGAGCGCCAGCTAAAGCCAGAGGCGAGAACAGATATTAAAGGAATTTTAGAAGAATTGGGCGTGAAACCTACCTCTATGATAGATATTTCCGATGGGCTGGCATCAGAAGTTTTGCATCTTTCTGACAGGTCAAAGGTTGGTTTTAGGATTTATGAGGAAAAAATCCCAATGGATGAGCTTACCATAAGCACAGCGGATGAGTTTAATCTCAATCCTGTGATGACAGCGCTGAATGGAGGAGAAGACTATGAACTGCTGTTTACCATATCTCAGGCTGATTTTGATAAAATTAAAAACAATCCAGATTTTACTATCATTGGGCATGCTGTGGAGGAAGAGCAAGGGAATTATTTGGTTCTTAGAGGGTCTAATGAACTTGCCGAACTTACAGCGCAGGGCTGGGATGCTTATTTAAAGAGCAAAAAGAAAACCGAATAATCAGAATTAAAAATAAAACTTATGCACAACAAATATGATGTTGCCTACCTAAAAATGGCTCTGGAATGGGCAAAACTTTCCTATTGCAAGAGAAAGCAGGTAGGCGCGCTCATCGTAAAGGACAGAACCATCATCTCTGATGGGTATAATGGCACGCCTTCTGGTTTTGAAAACTGCTGCGAAGATGAGAATAATAAAACCAAATGGTATGTTCTCCATGCAGAAGCAAATGCCATCCTGAAAATATCCCGAAGCACACAGTCCTGCGAGGGGGCGACATTATATCTCACCCTTTCGCCGTGTAAAGAGTGTAGCAAACTGATTTTCCAGTCTGGGATAAAAAGAGTAGTTTATATACAGGATTACCCTGATAATGAAGGACTTGTATTCCTAAAAGACGCAGGAGTAGAAATACTGAAAATATCTCAAGAAGAATTAGAAAATGACATGGAGTGAAGCTATTGAAAACTATACTAATTATCTGAGGTTTGAGAAAAACGCTTCAGAAAACACTATAGAAGCATATGTTTCCGACCTGCAAAAATTACAGGATTTTGCGGAGCAGAACCTGATGAACATTACGCCCATTACTATTTCTTATGAGCATTTGCAGGAGTTTCTTTACCAAGTATCAAAAATCAATTACAGCGAAAGAACACAGGCGAGGTGGATTTCTTCCATTAAAGGATTTTTCAGTTTTTTGCTGGAAGATGAACTTCGCGAGGACAATCCTTCGGCTCTTTTAGAAACGCCTAAATTAGGGCTTTATCTGCCTGATACATTGTCTTTGGAAGAAATAGAAAAACTAATTTCTGCAACGGAAGAAAATACCGATTTAGCAAAGAGAAACCGCTGTATGATAGAGGTTTTGTATGGCTGCGGGCTGCGTGTTTCAGAGCTTACGGAGCTTCAGATTTCAAATATCAATTTTAAAGAAAATTATCTCAAAATACAAGGGAAAGGTGACAAGGTTCGCTTTGTTCCGTTGGCTGATTATACAGCAGATTTCATTAAAAACTACATCAATAACATCCGAAGCAAACAAAAAATAAATCCCAAACATTCCGATATTTTATTCTTAAACAGCAGAGGAGCGCAGATTTCTAGACAAATGGTTTTCCTTATCATAAAGGAAATAGTGAGAAAGGCGGACATTCAGAAAAATATTTCGCCTCACACTTTTCGCCATTCTTTTGCGACGCATCTTCTTCAGAATGGAGCGGATTTACGGTTTATACAGGAGATGCTCGGGCATTCCAGCATTACTACTACAGAGATTTATACCCATCTGAATACGGAAGAACTCCATGAAACGATTTTAAAATATCACCCAAGAAATCAATAAAAAAATGAACGAATTAAATTTTTGCCCAAAATGCGGAAAAAAATCACTCTGTTGGGAACAAGGAAAAAGATGGAGTTGCCCAGAGTGTGATTTTGTTTTGTATCATAATTGTGCAGCTGCGGTGGCTGTGGTTGTCATCTGTGGCGATGAAATTTTACTGACCAAGAGAAACCAAGAACCAGCCAAAGGAAAACTAGATTTGGCAGGAGGTTTTACAGACTCTCATGAGAGTGCAGAATTTACCTGTTTTCGGGAACTGAAAGAGGAGCTGGATATAGAAATAGACACTGGAAAACTTAGATTTTTGATGAGTCTGCCGAATATCTACCATTACAAAGGAATAGACTATAATACGCTGGATTTGTTTTTTGAATATCGTGTGGAAGAAAAATTTTCTGTCAATTTAGAAAAATCAGAAATAGCTGAAACTGTTTGGGTTAAGAAAGAAAACATCCAGCTGGAAGATATTGCTTTTCCTTCGCAGAGATTGTTTTTTGAAAGATTTTTAAATAAAAATTAAGAAAAAATTTGTTAAAAAATCAAAATTATATAAATTTGTATTGTTGCATTTCATTTGCAAATATTTTTTTGCGGTATATAATTTTATAAATAGATTTTTACGATGAGTTCAAACAAGATTCCTGCTGATGGTTTGGCAGGTCTTAAAGAGAATTTTACCAAAGACGCACTCGCTGGGTTTTTGGTATTTTTGTTAGCATTACCATTGAGTATGGGAGTTGCCAAAGCGGCGGATTTTCCTCCGATTTTTGGAGTTGTTTCTGCAATTATTGGCGGAATAGTGGTTAGTTTTTTTGCTGGTTCTAGACTATCTGTCAAAGGGCCTGCGGCGGGACTTATTTCCATAGGTGCAGGAGCAGTGGCGGCGTTTGGTGGTGGAGAAACTGGCTGGAAAATGGCAGTGGCGACTATTGCGGTAGCTGGTGTTATCCAGATTGTGATGGGACTTATGAAACTGGGTAAATATGCGGACTTGTTCCCTTCTGCGGCAGTGCATGGAATGCTGGCAGCGATAGGAATTATCATCATGTCTAAACAGTTGCACTTGCTTTTGGGTATTAAACCTGATGATTTGGCAGGAATGGGCGTGATAGATTTGCTAAAACACTTGCCAAACAGCATAATGAACGCTGATAGAGAAAATACGATTTTGGGGCTGACTTGTTTGGCGATTCTCTTTGGAATGGGAATGATTAAAAACCCAATAGTGAAGAAGATTCCTGCTCCGTTAGTAGTTCTTTTGGTGGCGATTCCGATGGGAATTTATTTTGAAATGAGTGCCAACGAAAAGGTAGAAATTGGTAGTATTTTTGACACTTTCAAAGATGGAGTTTTCGTTGCTGATTTTTCTGGAATGTGGACTCATACAGGCGTTTTTGTGCAGTATGTTATTTTATTTTTACTGATTGGTTCTATCGAATCTCTTTTGACAGCCAAAGCGATAGATTTAGTAGACCCATACAGAAGAAAATCAGACTTTAATAAAGACCTTTCTGCGGTAGGTTTTGGGAATGTGCTTTCGGGACTGGTGGGTGGACAACCGATGATATCAGAGGTGGCGAGAAGTTCAGCCAATGTTTCTAATGGAGCGGTGACAAGATGGGCGAATTTTTTCCACGGATTGTTTATGCTTTTGGCGGTGATTTTCGCGGTTCCGCTTATTGAGATGATACCAAACACGGCACTTTCTGCGATGCTGGTTTTTGTAGGGTTTAATCTGGCTCATCCAAGAGAATTTATACACATTTTCCACATTGGAAAAGGGCAGTTTGTTATCTTTGTTTCTACGGTGATAGTTACCCTTTTGACAGACCTTTTGGCAGGTGTGGCTTTTGGTATTGTGTTGAAAATCATTATCAATATGATGAATGGTGCTAAAGTTCAGGATTTTCTTCATTTGAATATGAATATAGTAAATAATGACCCTGAAATAGCGGAAGTAGAAGCAAAAGGAAGCCTTCTGTTTAGTAATAATATGAAGCTGGGAGAGTTTTTAGATTCATTAAATAAATACAAGGAAGTGAGATTTAATCTCGGAGAATTGGAATTATTAGACCATACTTCTCTTGCTACTATCCAAAAATGGAAAAAAATTCAAGAGGATGTTTCAGGAATGAAAATCAGCCTCGATGGATTAGAAAATCACTCTAAATCAGGAGATTCTGAAGATTCTGTACTGAGAAAAGGAAAAAGACATCCATTTTAACATAAGAAATGCTGCAAAATTTTGCAGCATTTTTGTTTTATGCTTTTTTGATATTTTTATTGTGCTTTCGGCTCATTACCCATTCAGAATCAGTGAGATTGTAGATTTCCTGAATGTCTTTCAAGATGTTTTTAAAATCTAAATTTAGGTCTTTTAGTTTTCCTGTGGAAATATCAAAGACCCATCCGTGAACGATAGGGTATTCATCTACGATATATCGCTCCTGCACGCAGGCAAGTTTGATGACATTGATGCATTGTTCCTGAACATTCAGCTCTACCAATCTGTTGTTTCGTTCCTTTTCATCGGCTATGGCATCTAGTTCTATGCGGTGAAGTCTGTAAATATCTCGGATATTTCTGAGCCAAGGATTCAGTAATCCCAAATCCTCTGGACTCATCGCTGCTTTTATTCCTCCACAGTCATAGTGCCCGCAGACAATGATGTGTTTTACTTTTAGGTGTTCTACGGCGTATTGTATAGCAGATATTGCATTCAGATCCAGTGTATTCACCAGATTAGCAATATTTCTATGCACGAAAACCTCGCCAGGTTTTAGTCCCATGAGTTCTTCTGTGGTTACTCGGCTGTCTGAGCAACCTATGTATAGGTATTCTGGGTTTTGTTCTTTGGCTAGATTTTTGAAAAAATCAGCATCTTCGCCAAGTTTTTTTTCTACCCATTTTTTATTATTTTCAAAAATAACTTTATAAGATAGTGCCATTTAAAAATCAAATTTTATTGTTAATGTATCCTTCTGTCGCTTTTTCATTAGGGATGATTTGGGCAGGATTTCCCACAACTACAGAATTAGAAGGAACATCCATATTCACATACGCATTTGGTGCGATGAGGACATTGTCCCCGATGGTAATTCCGCCGACTACCACAGCATTGGCGCCTATCCAGACTTCGTTGCCTATTTTAGGAACACCTATGGATTTCCCTCTGTTGGTCTGTCCGATGGTTACGCCCTGTGCGATGTTACAATTTCTGCCAATGATGGTTTTTGGATTGATAACCAGTGCTCCCCAATGCCCTAAATAAAAGCCTTCGCCGATTTCCGTTTCTGGATAAATTTGGAAACCGTATTTTATCTGATAATGCCTTAGAATAAACCGATAAATTTTCCCTATTAAAGAAGATTTTGGGTATTTCTGCGCATTACGAAACCAATATATATAGTGCAGATTGGGACTGAGGCATTTTTTTAGCATTTGAAAATGAGAAAGCCACTGCCCGCAGGCACGGTAAAAATCTTTTTGTATGATAGTGTATTTCATCTAGTTATCAATGATATCCATTATTCTTTTTACAGAGTTTTCAAGGTTGAAAGGCATCGTGTAGTTTTTTAGTTTTTCTTGATACTTGTTGAAGTTATCTGCATTACTCAGGGCTTCTTTCATTCCTTGATAAATTCCTTCTTCGGAATTTTCTACAATCAGTCCCAGTTCACCATCATTCAGCATTTCTCGCACTCCAGAAACATCTGTGGCGATGATATTTTTTTTCAGTGTAATAGCTTCGAATAGTACTGTAGGATAGCCTTCGTATCTTGAGCTGAGGACATAGAAATCCGCGCTTTTAAAATAAGGATACGGATTGTCCGTAAAACCAAGCATTTTAGCGGTATTTTCCACGCCAAGTTCTGTTTTTAGTTTTTTAATATTTTCAAAATCGTAGCCATCGCCGACGATTAAAATCTGATGAAAAAATCCTTCATCCAAAAGCCTTTTGTGGGCTTTCAGCAGTCGGTCAAATCCTTTTTGTGGGAAAACCGTCCCAACGGACAAAAACAAAGGATGCCTGTAATCGCCAGTCAGAGGCGCTTCGCTTTTTCTTAAAATTTCATCTGTGTCCAGCGGATTATAGATTCGGACAATTCGCTGTTTTTCATCTTCGTTTTTAGCCAAGTTTTCAAAATCTTTTTGGATGTGTTCAGAAATCACCATGATTTTATCAAACTTAAAAAACTTCCTAATTTCATCATCTGTATAGTTGTGAAATTGGGTCTTTCGCAAGTCGTTATGAATCCAAACAATTTTTTTCGAAGAGGTGATAGGAGAGTTTAGGATTTCGTCTCTCACTCCATGAATTGCCGCAAATTCTACATCATATTTTTTGTCTTTAAGAATGAATTTGTAGAGTAGTTTTGGAAATTTTTTCAATAAAAATAGATAACTCACACGAAGCGCTTTTATCGGAATGTCCTGCGGTCTGTTGGTAGGAATCATCTCTCCTTTGATGAGATAGAGGATGTTTATCCAGCTCGGGATTTCGGAAAGATATTTCCCAGAATACAGATTCAGCAGAAGATCCACCTCGTATTTATCAGATGGGATATTTTTAAGGAAAGTCGCCAAAACCTTCTCTGCTCCACCGTGGCGGAGAGAGCCGATACGAATAAGTATTTTTTTCTTTTGCATGGTTTTACTCGTGTCTTATTCTTTCTTCTTCCAAATCTATACGATGGATGAATTTTCGGATGATATCCTCGTTGATTTTCGGATATTTATTATTGATTTCAAAAAGAATATTTCTCTTTTTGCAGAGAACATCAATGTAGATTTCTTTAATGTGGTCAGGGATTTTTAGCTCTTCTTCTGTTACTAATCGCTGTTCCCATCGGCTCACTACAGCTCTCAGCTCAAAGCTGTTTTTCATTTCTTCTTTGTAATTGGTTGTTAGATAGTCTATAGAACTTTTAGCTAATTTTCTTAGAATAAATCTCTCGGTTTCGTGTTCAGGGAAATGGTCGTTGAATTTAGGGAGTTTTAACTTCTTGATAATGAAAGGTAAAGTAAGTCCCTGAAAAACCAAAGTCACGAAAATAGCCACGAAAGTGATATATAATATAAGGCTTCTGTTTGGGAAAGGTGTACCATCCTCTAGTGTTAGCGGAATAGAAAGAGCTGCAGCCAAGGAAACCACTCCGCGCATCCCAGACCATCCGATGATGAAAGGCGCTTTTAGATTTATTTTAGGGTCGGCTACAGTGATGAAATTGCTCATTACTTTGGTTACAATGACTGCACCATACGAAGCCAAAAGACGCACGACAATCAGCACTATTGTTACCAAAACACCATAAATAGAAGCATCATATAAGCTTATTCCGTCTTTTTTTAGTCCTTCTACAATGTCAGGAAGTCCCAAACCGATTAGCAAGAAAACCAAACCATTGAGGAGGAAAGTGAAACTATGCCAAACATTAATCCCTCTAATTCTGGATGAACTGCTCAAAATATGAATATTATGATAAGCTAAATAAAGCCCTCCACATACAACAGCCATTACCCCAGAAGCATGAACCTCCTCTGCTATTATATACATAATGTAAGGCGTTAATAGAGAGAGGATTACATCAATGTCTTCATTGGTAGGGAGTAATCTGTGAATTTGCATAACAATGAATGCAATTGCGAGTCCAATGCCTGTTCCTCCGAAAATCATCCAAGCGAAACTTCCCGCTGCATCCTGCCATATGAACTGCCCAGTAGCTACTGCTGCCATAGAGAATCTTAGGATTATAAGAGAGGAAGCATCATTGAATAAACTTTCTCCTTCCAAAATAGTAGCGATTCTTTTAGGGACTTTCACGAATTTTAGAATAGCTCCAGCACTCACCGCATCAGGAGGAGAAACTATCCCTCCAAGAAGAAAGCCCAGTGCCAGTGAAAACCCAGGAATATAATGATTGACAAACAATGCGACAGAAATCGCGGTCAAGAAAACCACAATAAACGCAAAACTGAAGATAATTCTCCTCCAGCGCCAAATCTCTTTCCATGAGTTAGCCAGTGCCGCTTCGTATAAAAGCGGAGGTAGGAAAATAATAAAAATCAGATGTGGATCTATTTTTATATTAGGTGTGTTAGGAAGGAAGCCTACGCCCAGCCCTGCGATGAGCAGTAGGATAGGGTATGCGACTTTTATTTTATTGCTCAGCATCACAATTCCCATAATGATGACAGACAGCAATATAAAAAATGAAAAATATTCTACCATATATTAAGTTTAAGTTTTCGCAATATACTAAAATTTTGTTAAAAAAGCAATGAAAAATTCATAGGTATGTCAAATTTTCATTTATAAAGTAAAGAAAACTGACAAAAATGTCACAATTTGATTTTGGTATAAATTTAGAGAGTAACATTCAAAAATTAAATCATTTAATAAAAGAAATAATTATGTCAGTAAATTTTAAACCATTAGCAGATAGAGTATTGGTAGAACCAGCTCCAGCAGAGACAAAGACAGCATCAGGATTGATCATTCCAGATACAGCAAAAGAAAAACCACAGGAAGGCGTAGTAGTAGCCGTAGGAAATGGTAAAAAAGACGAGTCGCTTACTGTGAAAGTAGGAGACAAAGTTCTTTATGGAAAATACGCTGGACAAGAACTAAAATTAGATGGTAAGGATTATCTTATCATAAGAGAGTCTGATTTGTTAGGAATTTTAGGGTAAAAAATAAAATATCATGTTCTATACATTACAGCTAAATGCTAAATTACAGCCTTTTGATAGGCACGATTTGGAAGATTTAATAGAAGAATTTCTATCAGAAGGAAATTTAGGAGCGACATCTGGAGGCGGTACTATGATGGATAAGAATGGAGAGGTGGAGTATTGTGATATTGAGCTGGAACTCAATAGTCCTGAAGCCGTGCAGGAGCTACTACACAAACTAGAAGAAATCGGAATCCCGAAAGGTTCTAAACTATACGGCGAAGATTTTTCCCAAGAAGTAGGAACAGCAGAAGGATTGGCAATTTATATTAACGGAACAGATCTACCAGAGGAGGTTTATCAGAACTGTGATATTAACGAGGTTTATAAAAATATTGAAGAAGCACTAAACGATGAGATAGTGGTGACTTCTTATTTTGAGGGAAGCACCGAGACGGCTCTATATTTCTACATCAATGGAAGTTTTGCAGAAGCGAAGGAAAAAATCAAAAACTTTGTGGAATCCTATCCTCTCTGCGAAAAATGTAGAAT